>NZ_JAMZBC010000006.1 GCF_024158715.1 Halomonas sp. 707D7
GTAGAGCTCGCACGGCAGTTGCGCCACCGACTCGGCCAGCAGGGTGACGCAGGCACGCAGGGCACTGACGCCCAAGGCGTTCTCGGTGGTCACCATGGTGCCGGCGGCACTCTGACGCCCTCGCCGGGCGCTGACCCAGTTGCCGGTCCAGTCCTGCCCGCTGCGCTTGCTGCCAGGCGCCGTGCCGGACGACGTGAAGAAGCTCGGCATGAACATCAGCGATCTCCTTCGTCTTCGGCCATGGGTGGAGGCGGTGCGTTCCGGGCAACCGCCTGGGAGGCGAGCCATGACCAAAGCAGGCAGAAGGCGCCGGCGACCATATAGCCGGCGGCGGGCAGCATCAGCCACGCGCCGAAGGCCACCAGCCCGACACCCAGCAGGCCTACGGTAAAGGTGATGAGGTTGATCAGCATGTCACGTCCGAGGTGTCGTAGATGGATTCTTCCGGGTCGTCATTTTCGGTGAGTATTGCGCGCCCCAGTGCCATCAGAATGGCGAGGACGCCGTCGATCTTGTTCTCCGGCTTTTCCTTGCGCGGGAAGATGTTGTCCTTGGCATCAGCCTTGGCCACCACGTTGCTGGCCATCCAAGTGAGCACTGGGCACTTGGCATGCCGGAAGCGTCCGCCGGTGATCGCCGCCTCGAGCTCACGCATCGCGGGGCTCATGTTCTGAACCGTGTTGCGGTACTCGACGATGCTCGCGCCGTCAGCCATCAACTGGTGGGCGAGCTGCGTGGCGCGCCAGGGGTCATAGGCGATTTCGGTGATCTCGAACTGGCCGGCCAGATCCTTGATCTCTTCACGAACCAGGTCGAAGTCGAGCTCTTCGCCATCGGTGATCACCAGATCGCCGCTGTTCTGCCAAGCCTCGTACGCCGCCTTGTTCGTGCTCGCCCGCTCGACCGCGCCTTCCGGCAGGTAGTTGCGAACGAACACCGTCCAGCGCGTTTTCAACCGGCCTTTCTTGTCCGGCACCTCGTCGCGAAACAACAGCGCGATGCTGGCGATGTCGGTCTTGCTGGCAAGGTCGACACCCAGCCAGCACGGCTGTCCCTCGAAATCCTCGAGCTTGAGCCCGGAATCGCCCATCGCGTTCCAACTGGCCATGTTGAGCCAGGCCGTGCGAGCACTCACCCAGACGTTCAGGTGCTTCGTCAGGAACGAGTTCTGGCGACTAGGGTAGCGGATGGCATCTCGCTGCGCCTTGAGCAGAAATTCCTCGCTCACCGAGACGCCGTAGTTCGGGTTGGCCTTGCGCAGCACCGCCGGGTCTTTCCAGTCGTCGCCATCGTCGATCGTGTAGATGATGGCGAAGAGCTCGTCGTTGGGCAGCGCCTCGTCGAGCATCTGCTGCGCCTGCCGACGCTTGTCGTAACAAGGCCCGGCGAGATTGAAGCCCGCCGTGGTGATGATGAACATCAGAGCCTGATCACGGGCGCCCATGCCGGTCAGCATGGTTTCGTACAGGTCTGGCGTCTGGTGCTCGTGGAACTCGTCGACCACTGCGCAGGACGGCGAACTACCATCGCCCGGGTTGCCAATCAACGGCTCGAGGCGGCTGCCGTCCTCGGGGATCGAGATGTTCTTCGCCATGATCTCGATGCCGGCGGCGCTGACCAACGCCGGCGACTTCAGCAGCATCAAGCGGGCCGGACGGAACACCTCCCAGGCTTGCTTCTCGGTCGTAGCGCCACAGTAGACCTCGGCACCATACTCACCGTCCGCACATAGCATGATGTTGGCGATCGCCGCCGCCAGCACCGACTTGCCGTTCTTCCGCTCGACCTCGATATAGGCCTCGGTGAAGCGGCGAAGCCCGGATTTCTTTTTCAGCCAGCCGAAAATGCTGGCGACGATGAAGAGCTGCCAGGGCTCAAGGGTGATCAGTCGACGCTCGCGTGCCCACTTGCCTTTCGTGTGCGGCAGCAGGTGGATGAACGCGCAGACGCGCTCGGCCTTGTCCTTATCGAACCGGTATGGATACGACCGGGATTTCGACGCCTTGAGATCGTCCAGATGGCGCTGGCAAGCCTGCCGGACCTCCTTGCACGCGGGAATCCTCTTGGCCACGACCTCCCGAGCGTACTTGTTCGCTGCGTTGACGTGGGGATACGTGGCCATAGTGCTTCATCGCTTTTTACCTAGAAGGTCTTTGAAGGGGTTACTGGCATCCTTGGCGCCCGGTACCGCCAGCCGCGAACGGCTGGAGGGATCAAGCCCCAGCGCGCTGCCGTACAGCGCCATTTGCTTGAGCGCGGCGTTTGCCTCGGTGCACGCCGGGTTTTTCACGTCCGAGTTCAGACCCGGCACCACGATGCCGTTCTTGGCGATGTCCTGCTCGGCGAGACGCCAGCGCGAGTAGGCGGCGCAGAACGCCTCGAGGTTATGCAGATCCGAGCCGGTGAGGATCTTGCTGCCAATCAACCAGGGGGCGACGCGCTCCCACATTTCAATGCCGATCGGCGACAGCCACTCGGGCGGCAGGGGCACGTCGTCGAGTTCTTCGCACTGGGGCTCGTCATGGTTCACCGCACGCTTGCCAGCGTTGCCTTGCACCGCTTTCAGGTGGCTCGGCTTGGGCTTACGACCTCTTGTCATTTGTTAATTCCTCGCGCCGACCTGATTTTTCAATTTCGCGGGTGTAAAAATTGAATTGAGGGTACGGTGTCCGCGGGCGAAAGCCTGTAGAGATTGGCCCCCCCTCCCCATCAGGCGTCGTCGCCACGGCCCCGCCGGGCCTCGCCCTGCGTCTTCGCCTTGTGGCACGGTCCGCATATCGCCTGCAGGTTGTCATCGCTGTCCGTGCCGCCTGAGGCGATATTGACGAAGTGGTCGACCTCAACGGCAGGCGTAAAAAAGCCCCGCTCAAGGCAGGGCTGACAGAGTCCTTTGTCACGCTGGAGTATGCGCTGGCGCTTACGGCGCCACGGCCTGCCACCGCGATCCTGCTTTCGGCTCGATGACTTCTTCCATGCACCGGCCTGATCGGCGTGTCTATCGCAGTAACCCTGAGCGTTGATCGTTTTGCCGCTGCACATGACGGCACGACATGGTCTTGGTGGAGAGCTCGGCATCACTCATCACTCGCATCGTTTGTGAGAATCTCGACGACCACCATCCGGTCAGCATTCATCCGCCGGCGCAGTGCCTCATACCGTGCCAGCAGCTCGAGCAGTCCCTTATTACCGTTAAGGATCACCTGGGGCGCCGGTAGCTCGCTGGTAAGGTGGTCGGGCACGATCGGACACTGGTTCACTGTCGCGAGCGGCGCCGGTCTGGAGTTGGCGCACCCAGTCAGCAATACCATCAGGCAAAGGGCTATCCATCCACGTGCGTGAATCCGCATCGGTCTCTCCCAGTTGCTCGAGCGCGGTGCGGCTGGCGCTCATGTCATCGGCGATCTCGCCCAGTAGCCTGTCCCGTTCTGCTAGCGAACGGTTCAGGGTTTCGTTCTGCCGGCGCAGGTCGCGCTGGTTCGCCAGCAGAATGTCGGCTCGGTTGCGTTCATGCTCCTCCCTGGCCTCGGCCAGCTGCCGCTCGGCATCTAACCGCTGTGCATACTGGAACTGGAATACCAGCAGACCGATCAGTCCGGCCAATAGCCATGGCATCGCGCCATTCAGAAGCCGCCCGATCATTTGAACCACCGCCCGATGATCTTCTCGTACAGCGCGTCCAGGCGCTCGCGCACCCACTCGACCCCCAGGAAGGCGATCGCCGCCCCGGCGGCAACGGCCATGTTCTGTGAGAACCCGAAATACTCGATCAACGGCATCAACGACAGCGTGAGGAAGCCGCACAGCACGGCCTCTAAGAAGCTTTTCATGGGTCGCCCTCCTGCGTGGATGGCGCGCACCAGGGCGATCAGCATCGCGAGCCCTGCGGCGTATATCTGCGGCCAAACGCTCAGGATGAGATCCATCAGCGCGTGCCAGTTGTTCGGGTCTTTGTTCGGCATCGCGTTCGGCTCGTCAGGTCTGTGCATTGCGTGGCCACCTCGGCGGCCGGAGAGTGTTTACGCAGCGCGGCGCTTGAGTAGTGCCCGCTCGTACCAGGTCTTGTCGGCATCGCACAGCACGCCCCGAGCGCGCTGATACTCTTTCAGCAGACGCTCGACAGTGTGTTCGTGCTGCCCATACCCGGCGCCAGGCATCGACGCCCAGATATTCGCGCAACGCGCGATCGCCTCGGTGATGCGCCCTTCTTGAATCAATGGCAGCGCCCGTTGCTCACGCAGCTGCTGGATCGCGTACCGGTCCTGACTCAGCGGCCCGAAATCCGGCAGCGCCAGCGTTTCGGAGTAGTGATCCCAGTAGCGAGACAGGATCTGGTAGCGCCCCGCCGCCGTCGAGCTCAGCCCCTTGCGAATCTTCACGAGCTGGCGCGGGTGATCGTCGTAGCTGTCCATCAGAATCAGCCGGCTCGGCAGCGAGCCGACAATGACCCGGTAACCGTTATCCGTGCGCGGGTCGATCAGCATCGACGTGTGCAGCTCGGCGAACGCGATCATGTCGAGAAACGCGCACACGTTGACGCCACCGGCGCGGGCGGGAGTGATAACGGGCATAGGACACCATGGAATAGAAGGGCCCCGACACGACAGGGCAAGGCGCGCCAAGTGGCACGCAAGGAACGCCAGAAACGCAGAAGCCCCGCCGGGGAACGGCAGGGCTTCATAGAGTTGGGTGGCTTTCGCGCGTAGCTGGCGCAGCCTAGAAAGAAGAGTGCATCAAAAGCGCCACTTTGGCAATCGATTTTTCACACACAAATAAAAAGCCCCACCATCGTGTTGGATGGCGGGGCTTCTGCTTCTTCAGCAGCCAACGCGTGGGCCAATGAGCCGGGATTACTGAACCTTGATAAACTGCCCTGCTCGGCAGCGAACACCGGCCCGGTCGAACAGCCGACCCGCGTGATTTTCTGAGCTGCGCTAGTCGGCAGCTAAAACGCTACGCGTGAAACACTTCGAGGTTCCCATTTTCTGAGCTGCCTACTCGGCACCCGAATTACCAACGGTGCTACATCGAATGATAGAAATCAACTACACCCCCGACGATTTCAATGCATCGGCGAGTTCGATGGCAGCCTCTCCCCGCTCCCTCAAGAGGCGCTCGACATCCGACCAGATGCCCACGGGTATTCCGCGGTCCCGGCTCATCCACTGACGAACCCGGCGGGCATCGCTCAACCCCAGCTCGTTGGCCAGAGCGGTTTGCCAGCGTTCTCCGTAAAGGGCCTCCCCCGCGCGCGCCAGCAACTCCGGCCCGTACTCCACGTTTTCCATGTCGCCTCCCGTTTTCGACAGCCGCCATCATAGCTCAAGGGATCGCCATTTTCCCGAGTCCAGACCGCGCGCATCGTTGTACTGGTCTGTCATCGATTGCCGCCTGTGACCGAGTAACGTCATCGTGTCGATCCCCTGGGCGCGATACAGACGCTCTGATAGCGATCGAATCTCGTGGAACGTGGGCGGGGTGCGTGGCGACCAATCGGCACCCGGTAGCGCTATACCCCTGCCTTCGGCAAATCGAGCCGATAGCGCGCTCGCATCGAACGGAGCATCGCCGGTTTTGCGCAGCAGGTGAACGCCTGCTCGCCGGTAGTCCATGCACTCCTGCACCACATCCCCCAGCGTTGTATCGAGCGCCTCGAGCCTGAGCGTCAACGGCAGCGCTATTCGCTCCCCTGTCTTGAACTGCTCAATTCGAAGCGCGCCACTCACGATGTGATCCGTCCGCATGCGCACCAGGTCACTGCGCCGTTGCGCGGTCACCAGCGCCAGCTTCAGTGCAGACGCAAACCATAGATTGCGATCACCGCGCCCAAGCGCCCACTCATGGATACACTTCCATTCGTCCAGCGTAAGCCTGGAGCGAACCGGCGGCGCCGCGGGCGCTTTGACCGGGTCAGCCGGATTTGTCTGGATATGCCCTTCAAGCACAGCTCGATAGAAAAACGCATTTGCCTCGAACAGAGCCCGGCGTGCCGCCACGCGCCGCCCGCTGGCCTGAATGGCCGCCACCATGCGCGCAACATGAGACGGGCGGACATCGACAAGCGCCAGCTCGCCCATGTGCTCAACGATGAACAGCACATAGCGGTTGCGGTTTGCCCAGGTTTTACGTTTGATGGGCAGCGTATCTAGGTGCTCGCGGTACGTGGGCGCGAAATCCGATACGGTGGGGCGCCGCATCTTCCAGCGGCGCAACAGGTTGGAAAGCATGATCAGGACCGCCCGTCGAAAGCGGCGCGCGCCTCGGTAACGCTCAGAAGCTCAACGCTACCGTCATCCATGACGATGCCATAATGCGCTGTGCTCCGCCGAGGGTTTCGATAGTCCTTCTGGCCCCAGCGCACAATATCACCCGGACGGGCCTGGACCTCGGCCTCACCGCCAGCCGCACTTCCCACATAGCCACCAAACTCCTGCTCCGGACGCTTGCCCACGCGCCAGGCAGTGACGCGTGCGATCCAAGGCACACCATGTCGCCGTTCGTTGTAGCTATCGGACGCCACCACTACCCGCATCATCGCTCCACCCGTTGATGCAGAGACAGCGTGCTCCACCACCGACGAGCGTTCCAGTGCGTAGCTGAAATAGCGTCGATCTCCACAAAGCGCCATGGTGGTCGCATCGAGCTCCATGTTGATGTCGCGTGCCTCGGCGCCAATGCTGACCATCAGTTGGCGAGTGAGCGGTGAGCGTCCTCGTCCACCATGCAACATATCGGCATGCTCGATGACCAAGGCAACCAAGCTCGCTGGCATACCGTTAACCTCGATCGCTAGGAGCTCGAGCACAGCGTCCTCCACCACCCTGTCGAAGGGGTTACTGGGTGCCGGGATACTGCCCAGGACAGCGCCGTTTTGGGTAACACTGATTGGCCGCACTGCAAAACGGCTCCAGGCTGCCTGGTAAATTCGAAGCTCGCCCTCGATCACCATTTCAACAGTAGTCAGGTAGTCGACAGCGGTAACGGATGAGGTAGAGATAGACTTGAACATGATCGCCCCCTTGGCGTGGATGTCAGCCGGCCCCATGGCCATGCTGCTGTAACGGTTAGATGATGCCGTCGGCCTTGCCTGCCGCGTTCATCATGATCTCGATGCGACGCTCTTGCGCAGCGATACGTCCTTTATGGCGCTTAGTAAGCCGGAGGCTATCGAGGTGGTTTATTTCACAGCGCAGTTGCGTTTCATACTGCTCGGGCGTGCACTTGCTCACCCACCATTCAAGCGAACGCTTGGTGCGAAGGTCGTCGGCATTCTCAGGGACGGGATTGTTGGTGCTCATGATCGCCTCCGAAGGCATATCGGTCGGCCCGGTTGGCCTTACCTATTGTACCTAAATATAGGTACATCTTGAGAGAGCGTCAAGCACTCCGAACGATTTTTTATGGCGCCCTCCCTGGCGCCACGCCACCCGACTTGCCGATCAGGCCAAGCAGGCAGAAACCTCACCCTGAGCTAGCCACTCACTTAGCTGATTGCGCGCCCGCCGTGCCGCGTGCTGCAGTGCGTTGACACTCTCAAAGTGCCGCACCCGCTCATTGAGCCCCAGGGCTCGGAGCAGATCTCCTTGCCGTTCGACCATCTGCCGAGCGGTCACCATCCATTGACTAGCGCCAGCCTTCTCCGGCCGCACCCGGGCCGCCTGCATTAGCATCGCCGCTGCCTGGCGCCGCGGCAGTTGATCGAGCAGCAGCCCGCAGGCCCGATGCCACTGGCTCTCCGGGTGATAACGCATCGCTGCCAACATAGCCTGGTCACTCCGACCACCGCCGCCGGGCAGCTCACCGGCCAGCGCCGCGACGCTGAACGGCTGATAACCGGGATTCTCATGACGGCAATCCAGCTGTAGCTCGAGCATCGTGTCAATGATACGGACCACTGCCGCGTCTCGGGCGCGATCGCTTGATACAGCGGCTCCAATGACGACCCAGGGGTTCGTAACCTTTATCCATTGGTCAAAAGACATATCGATCATTCGAAGCCCTTAAAAATAATAAACAGATATGTTGCTTTAATAACAGAAGTGTTGCATAATGAACACATCACAGCAACGGAGGGTTCATGACATACAACGAGTTCGTGAGATGGTTGAAAAAGAGGGGCGTTGAGGTCACAACCGGCAAAGGACGGCACAGCATGAAAGCGACCTACAACGGCAAGACGGTTCCAGTCCCCTACCACGGCGCCAAGGAGATAGGCGAAGGGGTCAAGAGAACCATCATCAAGCAACTGGGCCTCAAGTGAGGCCCCATCTTGCGAACGACAGCACGTCATGAGCTCGAACACATAGACGAGAACCAGGAGGCATCCATGCGATACCCCATCAAGATCGAACCCGATACCGTTGGCTACATGGCAACGTGCCGAGACCTGCCCGAGTTCGTCGCCGCGGATGAGGACCAGGACTCGACCCTGGTCAACGCAGTCGAGCTGCTTGAAACCACCCTCGGGATCTACATCGACGAGCGCCGTCGCGTACCCGCGCCCAGTGAGGCCCAAGAAGGCGAGCACCTGGTGGCCGTCCCCCTTTCGACCGCTATCAAGGTGCTGCTGTCCGACGCGCTGATCGACGCAGGCTGGCGCAAGGCAGATCTGGCCCGCGCCCTGGGCGTTGCCCCCGTGCAGATCGACCGCTTGTTGGACGTGAACCACAAATCCAAACTGGCGCAGCTCGAGGCGGCGTTGGGTGCCCTGGGCCGCCGGCTGGAAGTGGAGGCGATCGCCGCGTAGGGTCATCGCGGCTTTCTCCATTCGGTGCCCATCAATGGCGCTTTGGTGTAGTGGCTATAGGACGCTCCCATGCACGCGTAATCATCCAGCACGCGCTTGGCCTGCTCCAGCCCCACCGCCAGCACCGCGCAATAGCCGTTCTCCTCTGCACGCGCCAGCCAGTCATGCTGGCTCTCTGCCAGTGCAGCGGTATGCGGTGGCGAGGCCTTGAACTCCAGATACAGGCCATGCCAGCCTCCCCGGGCGGCCATTACCACCAGATCGCTCACGCCCGGCTTGACGCCTTGGCGCTTCATCGCCGCGCCGGTGGACTTCGAGCGCTGGCCACCGTTTGGCACGTGGAACGTCACATCATAAAGATCGCCTACCGGCGTTCCGCGCTGGCGCTCGCCGAGTAACCAGCGGATCAGCACGGCCTGCTCCTGCCCTTCCCAATCGACGGGGCGCTTGCGGGGCGCGGTGCCGGCGCCAGCCGGGCCCAGTACGCGGCGCGGCTTGCGTGTTGTGGTCATGCCCCACCCCGCTGGCGCTGCGCGCGCTCCCAGTTGCTGTAGTCCGCCACGATCTTATCGAGCATCGCCCGAGCGTTGTCGCTGTGGTCGATCTGCGCGCGGGAGGTAACGCCGCATGCCTGGCGCACCCAGTCCGCGCAGTCCTCTGGCGAATGCGTCCCGTCCGGCAAATGCTCTTCGTTGAGCCCGCCTTTCTGGCGCCGGCGCTGATCCAGGTAGAGCCCAAACCGGGCGTTCTGGCAGAGCATCGCGGCGCGGCGGGCGCACTGTCCGCCCTTGGGTTGATCGTTCATGCCCGAGCCCTCCCGCGTTGCATTTTGCGCATGCAGCTCTTGCACGCCGGCAGCGCCAGCCCGGTACCCGGCTCGCGAAACTCCGCCGGCGGCTTTCGGTAGCTGCACTGGGGGCACTGTGGCTGCTCGTAGGCCTGGCGCATCATGCTCCACCCCCGGCGGCCCGGCTCATCGCCTCGCGCCCTTCTTCCGTCAGCCCCAGCACTTGGCGTGCAGGACTATCGGCGCTCATGCCGGCAACGTCGATGTAGTCCAGATCGAGCAGTTCACGGCACCGGCCGCAAATACTGGCGAGCGGCAGGCCTGTGCATTCGGCAAGCTGGTTGCGTGTCTTGGCGCCACCGGCCAGGGCATTGATGACCCGACGCCGAGATTGGCTGAGCTGCCCGCTCCGGCGGTGATCGGTGAACGCGGCGTGCTTGACCTCGGTGCCACTAGGTTGAAATGCGGTGTTCATGGCTTAACGTCCTCCCATGGCGGCCAGCGGTGCGCCGGCTTGCTCGAGTAATTCACGGCGGCGGGCTTCTTCCTGCTCGCGCGCTTCGCGGCGTGCCCGGGCCTTGTCATCGCCCGGTTGATTGATCAGGTCGCGCAGCTGGCTGACCACCTGCTTGCGCTGGCGCTTGCCCGCCTCGGTCAACGGCTTTTCCGGTGGCGGTAGCAGATGGGCGACGTTCGGCGCGGGGAGCTTGCCGGCGGTGACGGCCTCGTTCAGCACGATCTCGCGGCGTTGCGGGTCATGGCCCAACGACGCTTGCCAGCCAGGCTGGCGCCCTTCCGCCTTGGCGGTCTCTACTTCCCGCTCGTACGCGGCGAGAAATGCCATGCGGGCCCCAACCTTGTCGCCGCCGGCCAGCACCGGGCGAGCCACGCCAAACGCCCGGGCGATCTCCGCCGTCCACACCACGGTGTCCTGCTCGTCGGTACTACGCAGCGCCAGCGCCCAGGCCTCGTTGGGCAGTAGGTGCGCGTTTGCACTGGGCAGGCGGTCAATGATGGCCGCCAGGGTGAGCTTGCCGTGCAGCTCGGCGCGGCAGCGGGCCAAAGCGCGGCGGATTTCGCCGAACGGGTAGCCGCTCAGGTCATCGGCGATCAGCACCGCGGCGCCGGGCCGGATCTCCTGCCCCAGCACTTCTGCGGTGGCGTACACCAGTTCCAGCACCTGGTCGGATTCGTGATCGGTCAGCATGAGGACGTCTCCCGTTGTTGGCGGCGCTCGGCCATGATGCGCTTGGCCTCCTCCGCGTTGCTCAGGTTGGATTGCGTGCTGTCCACCTGGCGAGCCTTGGCTTGCGTCACCTGCTGGCCGGTGGCCAGTTGGGTGGCGATCGACTCGCAGTCCTGCAGCAACAGGCTCACCGGGTGCATACGGGCGGTGTAGAACTGGTTGTTCAGCTTGAGATAGTGCGCGGCGACGCGGGGGGCGCGCTCGGCGCCCACGCGGTCGACCAGTTGGCTCATGTTCGCCGCAGACTTCTGGTTCCACACCGGCCAGGTGCCGTAGCGGGCACGGTAGGCGCAGGCGTAGTTCGCCCAGGGCTTGAACGTTTTCGCGGCGGGGTCGCGGGTGCCCGGCATGTCGGCGGGGATACGCGCCAGCAGATCGGCAGCGGGTTCACTCGGGCTGGTCGTGGTTTCGGGTTCGTCGGCGCCCAAATAATCACCCTCGGCAGCGGCCGGGCTCGCCCCGGTCGCAACCCTCTTACTGGACCCCTCTAACTGAACCCCTAAACCTGAACCCCTCTCTTCACGGTTTTCCGAATACCCCTCTTCGGAATTTCGAGTAGGGTTCGCCCCGTTTTCCGAATACCCCCCTTCGGAATCTCGAATAGGGTTCTCACGGTTTTCCGAATACCCCTCTTCGGTTTTCCGAGTACCTGCTGGCGCCTTCTCCAGCGATCGCTTCATGAAGATACGACGCTCGACGATCTGCTTGCCCTGGCGCACCTGCTCGATCGAGACCCAGCCCTTTTTCTTGAGCGAGCTGATGACCTCCGAGACGCGGTTGGGAGACAGGCCAAAGAAGTCGGCGAGCTTCTTGTTGGACTTGAAGCAGCCCTTCTCCGGGTGCTGGAGCGAGTCGATCTCGATCAGCATGACCTTCTCCTGTAGCGAGAGGTCACGGTTCAGCCAGATGTCGGCGGGGATCCAGACGCCGCGGAATGCGCGTTCTTCGGTCACGACGACACCTCGCGCGAATAGGCAGCCACGCCGTCGCCCGCTAAAGTGATAGCTGCGACACCATTCACTAGAATGAGGAAAACGACGTGGCAAAACCGGACAAGACGATATGGATTGAAATGCTCGAAGCGGCGGCTGAAACCTACCCTGATGACTGCGAGGCCGATCAGTGGAATAAAAAGCTTGGAAAAAGCGTGGCTAACGCCAACATTAACTATTTGGTAGAGCACAACTTGGTGACGGGGCTTGCCCGCAAGCGAATGGGCGATATTGATAGCTATGGCAACATCACCATCACTAGCGCAGGCCTCGATTATGTCAGTCAGGATGGCGGATTGACCGCTGAACTTGGCGTAGTCACCATTAGGCTTGAAGCCGAGGCTATTCAAGCACTGGTCACCGCTCAAATCGAAATGGCTGAAGCTACTAGGCAAGAGAAGAACCTCCTGCGCCAACAGCTTCAGGCGCTGTCGAAAGAGGGCCACCAGCGTCTAGCCAACCAACTGATTCGCCTAGGCCTTGAGGGGGCTCCGCGCTCCATTGAATGGCTGAAAACACTGATCGGCTCTTGATCACGTCGATCTGCTTAAACAACAAATAGCCATTTCCCATACAGAAACACAGGTACTCGACTGTTTGTGGGCGGCAGGCAAAGCGCAGTTCTAGCGCCCGCCCTTTGCCCTCCTCAAACCACACACGGCTATCAAGCATGCGTGCAGCACTTGGAAAGCCCGACTTCGAATCTGGAAAGAAATGCGTGGCTGGCATGGGCTGCGCCAGCGTGTCATCCGTTAGTAACTTGCTCATGCTCTCACCTCACAATTGAAGGAAAACCGACCCATGAAGCTGTACGCCGAATTCAAGCGTCGGTGGCGCACGTGGAAGGCCAAGCACTGGGATATTGACTTTGAGCTGAGGGAAGACACGCGCGTGTTCTTCGTTGACCATTCAGTGCCACCGCTGCGAGCTCGGTGGGAGAAAGTGGCAGAGGCGATCAAGCCTATTCTCAAGAAACGCGGGCCAGAACTGGTTATCGGGGTGCTAACGGGCATCGTAGTAACCCTCCTTCTGGCGCTCTTTGGCCTCTAGGCAGGCCGCCATCTTGCGAAGCCACCATGCGGCCTCGATAGCGCTCATACCCAGGGGATACATCACCAATGGCGCAGCCAGCGGCGGCTCGATATTGGGCAGCGCGAGCGCCAGCCTGGCACGAGAAAAGCGTGCAACGAGATAGCCCGACGCGACGCCCAAGGCGTTGCTGGCGAGCAATGGGATTAGATCGGTCATGGCAACCACCTCAGAGCCGGCGGCCAAGACGGCGGATAACAGCAGCGGAAAGCGTGCCTTCACGCTGCATGTCAGCCAGTTGGTCAGAGTAGTTGGTGCCGCCTTCAAGCCGCAGGTCTGAATCAGGGATGCGCCCGCGGCGCGACCAATCCGTGACGGTGGTTGGCGACACTCCGAGGCGCTTGGCGACAGTATTTGGACCGCCACAGTCTTTGATAACGTCGTATAGAGCGATAGGCCGAAGTGGAACGTCGACCTCCTTTATGAGCGGCTTTGGGGATTGAGCAGGAAAAGTCATTGAAAGCGCCTCGATTCGGTTTATACGTAGAATATACGTAGATAACCGTACTAAGGCAAGATTTGCGTATTTTTGAGCAATTACACGTAAGCATATAACCGCTAAACTGCGTTAAATGACGCAATAACGCTGTAACGCAAGACCGCTTCTTTTTCCGACGAATTCAGCAGGGAGCAGCGCTGGAATGGATGACAACAAACTCTCAGAACCGAGTAGAGAGCTGGTCTGGGAGCGTGTTAAACGCAGCGCTCAAAAACATCATGAGCATCCTGGCGAGCGTGGCATCATGAAGCTCATCGCCATCGATGCCAAAACCTCAGCTCAATATGTCTCTGACTGGAAATCGCTCCGTTCGCCAATACCTATGGCAAAACTAACGGCGCTGGCCGACCTATATGGAGTGTCGGTCAGCTACTTGTCAGGGTTTTCAAGCGATCCTAATCAAGGTGCCCCTCAAGATACCCCCGAACTAAATATCATCATGGCGGCTTTGGTGGAGCGAGCGATAGAGAAATCCAGTGAGCCCGTCGATGCAAAAAAAGCCACCCAGCTATGCGCCACAGCGATCAAAATGCTTTCGAATGGTGACAACCATGCGTACATACTCGGGACGCTGATTAACGAAGCAGAAAACCACGATTGTTAACATACGATAGAGAATGCATAACCCGCTTATGATGCGGGTTTTTTTGTGCACGGGCTTTCAATGCTGGCAAAATTCACTCATCATATATACTGTATATTCATACACTATACAGGCGTTAGGTACTGGCCATGCCGGCTAAGATCAAGAGTTCTGAAAAACCATGTCCCGACGGAAAAAAACAGGGAACCCAAGCTAACCGCGACATAGCTCGCCCCGTCAGCCATGCCTGCCGCAGAGCGATTGCCAGCTTTATAGACCGCACAAATCACTAGCATCTCGCTTCCTCGCAGTTCAAAGTACGCATACCCATCTTAAAAGTACGCTCCATGCTTGACTAAATACGTATATCTACGTAGTTTGTTAGATATACCGTATTCGAGGACAGGACATGGACCTTACCCCACGCCAAAGCGAGATCATCGTACTGCTTGCCAATGGCCACACCGCTGACCAGTGTGCGGCCATCCTCCACCGCTCCGTGGCGACTGTTCAGCGCCATATCCTGCTGGCCAAAGGCCGCTTGCACGCACGCAACACCACTCACCTCGTAGCGCTGGCGCTGGCGCAAAAGCTCATTCAGCTGGTGATCGTCTGCGCGCTGATGATCACCGCCATCAGCCCCGATGCCCCGGCCCTGCGCCACCGGCAGCCGACACGCACCCGCACGGCCCACAGCCTCACCCGTTTGTCGGCCCCGCGCGCCGCTGGGGGCGTGTCCGCATGAGCTCAGTCGTTGAACGCCTCACCCGCGACCTGGTGCACAACCGCCTGGGCGACATCATGCGCCTGGTCGTCGAGACGAACGCCGGTGCCAGCGCCCGTATGGAACTGCGCGTCCAGCCCGCGACGCTCTCGCTCGAGATTGGTCGAGGCCGCCGCCGGTTGGAGCTGCACGCATTCATCGTCGGCCCTGATCACGACACGCTCAACGAGCTGTGCGAGCTCATCGACGACGCCGCCACCTTCATGGGCACCACGCCCGCCGCCCTGGGGATCCAGCTATGAACACAACCACTCAACGCACCCTGCTGGGCGGTACCGCCCTGGCCGCTCTGCTGGCCCTGGGCCAGATCACCCAGCACGACGCCGAGCGCCAGCATGACTGGCTGGTGGCGTACTGCACTGATGCCGCGGTCTGGCAGGCCGAAGAAGCGCGCGGCGTGCCGCTCAACAAGCGCACCGGCGCGCCGGACTACCGTGGCATCGCCGCCGAGTCCTGCCCGGGCATGCGCCCTGCCGGGCCCGCGCTCGATGACGAGCGGCAGGCGCCGGCGCGAATTGTGATGCCGGACACCGCCGGCGCGCCCGTTCAACTGGTTCAGTTCTGAGGATCCATCGTGATCGTTCGCAACGCTAAAGGTCACGCGATCACAGTCGGCCCACGCCGTCGCCACTGCCGGTGTCGATCCTGCGGTGCCCGACAGGTGAAAGCACGACATCCGGACGATTACCTGCGGCGGATCCGCTGCACCAGCTGCGGCGCTTTCGACTCGTTGCGAATCGACCGGTGGGCCGATGGCCGGGGGTGGCGGCACAAGACGTGCTACTGCGACGGCTACCACTTCCCACATCGGATTTGCAGCGAGTGGTGCTACCACAACCCCAACTACCCCGCCGAAGACGTCCCACGGCTCATATACGGCGGCATGTGAGAACCCCATGTTCAACCAAAACGACTTCGACCGCATTTTCAAACAGCCCGCGCCCGCCCAGGGCGACAAGCCCCAGCAGGGAGGCAGCAAGCCATGAGCGAAACAACACCCAAGTGGCCCGGCCAACTCAGCCGCCAGCAGGCCATCGTCCTGCTGGACTCGATGACCGATCAAGATGATCCGTACTGGGAAAACGTTGTCGACGATTTTTACGACGAGGAAACCGACACGATGCCCAGCGCCATGCATCTCTTCGCCGCACTCGGTATCTCCGAAGAGGAGTACAAGGCAGCGATCGGCGCGCAGAACGTCAACTGTCCAGGAGTCGAATGACATGTGGTTCAAACACCTACACCTCTACCGCCTGCACTCCATGGCCGCCGTGAGCGCCGCCGATCTCGAAGCGGCACTGGCCCCGCTTGCTCCCCGCGCCCTGGGCAACGCCGACGCGCGCCGGATCGGCTGGGCCGCTCCCGCCGGGCGCCTGGGCGGCGGGCAGCTGCTCCACGAGATCCAGGGTCACCGCCTGCTGTCAGCACTGCGCCAGGAGCGCCTGCTCCCCGCGAGCGTGATTGCCGAAGAGCTGGCCGAGCGCGTCGCTGACATCGAAGCCCAGGAGGCCCGCAAGGTCACCCGCAAGGAGAAGACCACGCTCAAGGAGCAGATCACCGAGGAGCTCTTGCCTCGTGCGTTCGTGCGCAGCCAGAAAATTGACGTGTGGTGGGATACCGAGCGCCAGCTGATCGGTGTCAACACCAGCAGCCGCGCCCGCGCCGAGGAAGTGCTCGACCTGCTGCGCGAAACGCTGGGCTCGCTGAAAGTCACGCCGCTGGCCACGCAGACGCTACCGGTGAGCGCCATGACCACCTGGCTCGGCGACGGCGCCAGCCGCCCCGCCGACATGCAACTGGGCTACCAGGTGGTGCTCAAGGCCAAGGGCGACGACGGCGAGGTGCGCGCGCGCCAGGTAGACCTCGACAGCGACGAGATCCAGCAACTGCTCGAGAGCGGGCGCCAGGCCAGCCAGTTCGCTCTTGGCATCGAGGGCCAGCTCTCGTTCGTGCTCCATGACGATTTGGCGATCAAGTCGCTGCGCTTCGGCGACGCGCTGATCGAAGAGGCCGACCATGCCGACGATGGCGACGACGCCCTGGCGCGGCTTGAGACAGACTTCGTGCTGATGGCCGGGTGCCTACGCGTCAGCGTGGCCCGAATCATCGAATGGTTGGGCGGTGAGGCTGAGCGCCAGGTAGCAAACCCGGAGGGCGCCAGCGAATGAAACGCATCTACATCAGCGGCCCCATGACGGGGCTGCCCGGCCTGAACTTCGGCGCGTTCCACTGCGCCGCCGCCGAGCTTCGCGCCCTGGGCTATGACGTGGTCAACCCGGCCGAGAAACAGAGCGAGCTCGGCGAGGCCACTTGGGAGGAGTACTTGCGCGAGGACCTGCGCGACATGCTCACCTGCGACACCATCGCCCTGCTGCCCGGCTGGGAGGCCTCGAAAGGGGCTCACCTCGAGCTACACGTTGCCCACCGCGTGGGTATGACGGTCGTGGAGACCGCCCGCCTGCACCGCGAAGAACTGGAGGCCGTCCGATGAGCCGCTACGCAGAAAACACCAGCGTCTCGAGTGAGCGCAGCCGCGCCGAGATCGAGCAAACCGTCTCCCGCTACGGCGCCAGCGGCTTCATGTACGGATGGGACGGCGCCACGGCAGTCATGGCGTTCCAGATGCACGGCCGGCGTGTCCGTTTCGACCTGGCAATGCCCGACCGTGCCAGCCGCGAGTTCACGCAAACCGAGACCGGCCGCGATCGCGCGCCCGCCCAGGCGGCCAAGGCTTGGGAACAGGCCTGCCGACAGCGGTGGCGGGCGCTTGCCCTGGTCATCAAAGCCAAGCTCGAGGCGGTCGAGTCCGGTATCACCGAGTTCGAGGAGAAGTTCCTCGCCCACATCGTGCTGCCCAACGGCGGCACCGTCGGCGGCTGGATGCTGCCACAGGTAAAAACCGCCTACGACACCGGCACCATGCCGCCGCTACTGCCTGCCGTAGGAGGCAATTGATCATGAAGCCACGCATCGAGAAGAAGGTCAGCAAGAACCTGTCTGCAATCCTGGGCGATGAGCTGGGTCACGTGTGGATCGATGACGAGTATGAACCACACTTTCACCATGGTTGGCCTGGCGAGCCATTGAGCGCCAAGCAGGTGCGAGAGAACCGGCAGGGCCGAGTGCGGGTCAACCACATGCCCAGCGTGGGTGGCGAGCTTGATTACTGGGGCGAAGGTCAAGATTGGCGCACCCTGTACCAGCAAGCGTGCGGCACATTCATGTGGGACGATACTATCTTTGGCGAGGATGGACCCTACTTCCCTAAGAACACGCCTCGCATCAACGCGCGCTGGTGTCTACGTAAAGCGCGTGAATACATGGATTGTAAGGAACGCCAATGACCCAACCCACCCACACCCACCGCGAACATGGCGGCAAATACGCCGAGCTCGCCCAGCACCAGGGCGCCGGCGCGCTAGAGGGTCAGTGGCTCGTAATCTACGAGGATCTCGACAAGGGCATCCAGAGCGGCACGACTCAGGGGGACTGGCTCGAGCAGTGGCGCCCACTCGAGCGCGACGACTGCCCGTTGTGCCTGGGCACCGGTACCGACCCGATCAAGGGCGACAAGTCCAAACCCTGTGGCCACTGCTATGGGCTGGGGAAGGTCATGGATACCGGTGAGCGTCCCACCGATCAGTGGGAGCTCGCCGAGGTCTCCACCGGCATCATCCAGCGCCAGCGCGCCGAGCTCGCGCAACTGCGAGCGATCGCCGATCACCCGGGCGTGCGCGAACTCGTCGAGCGTGAGCTCCAGCAACGTATCGACGAGAGCATCGCGCTGCAGGAGCAGGAGTGGCGCGGCAAACCAGGGCACGGCCATGGCGGCCAGCGGCATACGGGAGATTGAAATGAGCAACGCACAGAAAATCGATCAATGGCTGGACCCGGAGTTCATCCAGGTAACACGGCAGGAAGCGGCGCGCATTCTGGGGCGCAGCCCGAAGGAGTTCGACCGTTTGCGTAAGGACGACGCCGACTGCCCGAAAGGCTTCAAGCAAGGTGAAGCGCGCAGCGCGCACGTCCTGTTCAGGCTTGCGGATATTTACCGCTACAGCCAGACTCTGATGGAGCGGCACACGCGGGAAGAGGAAGACGGCTAACAGCGCGGTTTTTCTTGTATGCCTGTGTGTATGCCTATGGCGGTTTTGGGGTGCATGATGTTGATTTTGATAGCCACTTCGGTGCGCCCCATCCGCACCAATCACAGACAAGCTCTCCCTCGTTACTGCCTCTTCTTTTTCTTTGCTTGCCTCCCCTTGCGGCCTGCTCATCATCGAAGCATCTGGCCAATTCGCACCCCCTTATCTACATTAACGACACGCGACCGCGATGTCGCTACCTTGTCACGGCACCCTTCAATATACGAGGCACGATGCCATGGAATGGCTCGAGGAACACTCGCAGGTGATCACCGCGATCGCCAATATCTGCACCCTGTTCGTGTGGTTGTTCTACGCGCAACTGCTCTACTACAACTTCGCCCGTCAGCGCCAGCCACGCATCATCGTCAACCGCGGCAAGGGAACCGGTACCCAGGCACTCTGTCTGGTCAGCAACATGAGCAGCGAAGCGATCTACGTGCAGCACGTCATCGCGGTCCTGCATACCGAGGAACGAACCTACGAGCTCGACGTGGTGGAGCACCAGAAGGAGAGCGAAGAGGACGACGACGACACCTTTCGCACTCATCAGGGGCCACTGCGCTCCGGCGACTATATCCACCTTCAGTCTTTCGGCAAGATCGTCGAGGGACTCAAGGCCTATTGGGAGATCGACGAGCAGGTACTCGCCCGCGAGGAGCTTCATCTCGAAATTCGGGTCGTCGCGATCTACGGCCCCGAGGACATGCCGGTCGGTGCCTCGCGGGTCTTCAAGCTGACCCTCGATGCCGAGCCGAACCGCCAGTTGATTCCCGCCAAGATCGATACCCAGCGGATGTCGAGCCGACGCGAGCGCAAGCAGGTGCTAGAATGGGCCAAGAATATCGAGACCCACAAGGCGTGATTGCGGGGTCTCGCATAACAACTTCGGGTCCAGGGACGTTCGATGAAACACGGCATTACCTTTCTCTGCGCGAGCTCGTTGCTCGCGCTATCGCTTCATGCGGCTGCCCAACCCTTGCAAGACGGTGACAGCGATCTTCCCGATGAATGGGCAGAAGAGCATCTGGAGCCTTTTCGTACGCGTATAGGCAACTGGGTCGATAACACCTCGCGCAATATCGATGCCTTCTTTGGCGGCGACTACTACAGCGCCTCCTCACGCAACCAATCCTACCTGCGCCTGGGACAGGAGATCGACTGGATGGAGGGTGACGGAGTAAGCGGCGATACCAGCATTCGCTACCGCATCGACCTGCCGACCACCGAAGAGCGCCTGCGCCTGGTCATCGAAAGCGATCCGGACGAAACTCAGGGAACGCTGGCCGACGAGGGCTCGGGGCGGCTCTACAACGACCAGCGCGATCGCTCGAACTCGATCCTTGGCCTTGACTGGCTGGAGAGGCGCGACAAGCGCGAACACTGGAGCAACCGCTTCGGTGCCGGTGTACGCCTTCGCCTGCCCATCGACCCCTACGTGCGTTTCACCAGCGAACGGCTGTGGGATATCGGCTATGGCCCCTGGCAGCTCGAATCCTTCAACCGACTCTCCTGGTTCAACAACGCAGGCTACTCGGCACGCACCCAGTGGGATTTGGGCCGCCCCCTGAGCAATCGCCGCCATCTGCGCTTCATCAGTACCGTGCAGTGGCGCGAGGAGGAGGACACCCTGGAGTACAGCGAAGTCGCCGAGCTCAACCAGCGCATCAACAAGCGAAGCGCGCTGCGCCATTCGGCGATCGCCGTTGGCGAGAGCGCCTCGCACCCGCGCATGACCGATTACTACCTGCAGACCCGCTACCGGCGCGATCTGCACAAGGGCATCCTGTTCGGCGACGTCATCCCCGAGCTGCACTTTCAGCGCGACACGCGCTATGACCCGCGCTGGGCGATGACGCTGCGCCTCGAGATGTACTTCCAGCGCGAGATCAGCCGCGACTATTTCTGACGCGGTCGATCAAAGCCGCAGCCCGCCGTCGCACTCGATGATGCGCCCGGTAAAGTAGTCGTTGTCGAACGCGAAGGCCACGCTCTGGGCGATATGGTCGGGCTCGCCCAGCCGATTCAGCGGTACGCTCTGCTCGATGCGCTCGAGCATGTCGGGGCGCATCGCCGCGGTCATCTCCGTGGCCACGAACCCCGGCGCGACGGTCGCGGTCCGAATGGCGTAGCGGGCGAGTTCCTTCGCCCAGGTGACGGTCAGCGCGTGAAGGCCCGCCTTGGCGGCGGCGTAGTTGCTCTGGCCCATGTTGCCGGCTTTCGAAATGCTCGAGATGTTGACGATGACGCCCCCTTCTCCCGCCTCGATCATGTGCGTCGCGGCCTCGCGCCCGCACAAGAAGGCGCCGGTCAGGTTGACGTCCAGCCCCCGTTGCCACGCGGCAAGCGACATGCGCTTCTCCACCCGCCCCTCCTTGACCTTGACGAGCATCGCATCGTCAGTGATACCGGCATTGTTGACGCAACCCGAAACCGGGCCGAGCTCGTCAGCGATGGCGGCGAACCCCGCCACGACCGAGGCCTCGTTGCTCACGTCGACCACGAACCCGCTGGCCGCGATGCCTTGTTCGGCCAGGCGAGCCACCGCAGCGTCTAACGCCTCCTGGCGGGTATCCAGCAGCGCGAGTCGAGCGCCCCGCGCCCCCAGGTGACGCGCCATGGCGAAGCCGAGTCCCCGAGCGCCACCGGTGATCGCGATGACCTTTTCATTCAAGTTCATTCGTGCGTCCCTTGTTCGGTGAGCCGCGCGCAGACGTTGAAGAGGCCTACGCTTGGCGGCTGCTTGTAATCGTGTTTTCTGTCACCATAAAGAGTGTTTACGCTAGTGCTGGAGGCAGACATGCCCATCTTACTGTTCATCTCGGTGTTCACCCTACTCGATTTCGTCGTGCTCTTCTCGGTGGGCAGCCATATCGGCCTTCTGACCACGCTGCTGCTCGTGCTGTTGACGGGTTTCATCGGGCTGCACCTCATCCGTCGCGAAGGCGTCTCGGCGCTGGCGCGAGCGCGGGCACGCCTGCAGGCAGGCGAGCTTCCCTCGTCGGAACTGTTCACGGGTGCTGCGCTGATCTTCGGCGGCGCCCTGCTCATGGCGCCGGGGTTTCTCTCCGATGCACTCGGCCTTGCCTGCCTGTTGCCCAGTGCACGCAGGCTGTTGCTCGCCGGCTTGAGCTGGCTGGGTCTCAAGGCCACGGTCGCCTCGCAGGCAAGCGCCTATCGCCCCCATTCCCGGCCCGATCGACCCGAACGGCCCGCCTCGCATGACGCTGGCGAACCCACCACCCTCGAAGGCGAGTTCATCAGCCGTGACGATTCGCGTCACCGGCACTAGAGATGCGACTTAAGTAGGCATGTCATAGGTGATTTTTTTGCCTTGTCGCCCTTGAAAGGCGAACGCGAGCCCCCACTTCTGGAGTCAGCGAAGATTCGGTATCTGCGGATACCATAAACATGAAGGCGCGACGCCTTCGCTTCTCGGGGCACGACCACGAGAATCCTTTTAAAGACTGCCCGTTGGGCTTTGACGAACCTCAGGAGAACGAGAGCATGAATATCCGTCCCTTGCACGATCGCGTCGTTATTCGTCGCACGGAAGAAGAACAGAAAACCGCTGGCGGCATCGTGCTTCCGGGCAACGCCCAGGAAAAACCCACCCGTGGCGAAGTGCTGGCCGTGGGCAATGGTCGTATTCTCGACAACGGTGAAGTGCGTGCGCTGGACGTCAAGGTAGGCGACACCGTGATCTTCAAGGATGGCTTCGGCGTCGAGAAACAGAAGATCAACGGCGAAGAAGTCCTGATCATGAGCGAAGCCGACATCCTGGCGGTCGTCGAAGGCTGATTTCATTGCCGCGACCCCTTGCTTTCACATTTACTTTTTCGATATAGGAAGTAACGAACATGGCAGCTAAGCAAGTCAAGTTTTCCGATGATGCCCGCAAGCGCATGGCGCGCGGTGTAGACGTACTGGCCAACGCCGTGAAAGTCACCCTGGGCCCGAAAGGCCGCAACGTGGTACTCGACAAGTCCTTTGGCGCGCCGACCGTGACCAAGGACGGTGTTTCCGTGGCCAAGGAAATTGAGCTGAAGGACAAGTTCGAGAACATGGGCGCGCAGATGGTCAAGGAAGTCGCTTCCAAGACTTCTGATGCCGCTGGTGACGGCACCACCACCGCTACCGTTCTGGCCCAGGCGATCGTTGCCGAAGGCCTGAAGGGCGTGACCGCCGGCATGAACCCGATGGATCTGAAGCGCGGTATCGATCAGGCCGTGACCGCTGCGGTAAAAGAGATTCAGGCGATGTCCGTGCCCTGCACCGACACCAAGTCCATCGCCCAGGTCGGTACCATCTCTGCCAACGGCGACAAGCGCATCGGTGAGATCATCGCCGAAGCGATGGAAAAAGTCGGCAAGGAAGGCGTCATCACCGTCGACGAAGGTCGTGGTTTCGAAGACGAGCTGGAAGTCGTCGAAGGCATGCAGTTCGACCGTGGCTACCTCTCGCCCTACTTCGTCACCAACCAGGACACCATGGCGGTCGAGCTCGAAGACCCCTACATCCTGCTGGTCGACAAGAAAGTCTCCAACATTCGCGAGCTGCTGCCGGTACTGGAAGCCGTTGCCAAGCAGGGCAAGCCGCTGGCCATCATCGCCGAAGACATCGAAGGCGAAGCGCTGGCGACCCTGGTCGTCAACAACATGCGCGGTATCGTCAAGGTCGCCGCTGCCAAGGCGCCGGGCTTCGGCGATCGCCGCAAGTCCATGCTGCAGGACATCGCGATCCTGACCAACGGCACCGTGATTTCCGAAGAAGTGGGTCTGACCCTGGAGCAGGCGAACCTGGACCACCTGGGTACTGCCAAGCGCATGACCATGTCCAAGGAAAACACCACCATCATCGATGGTGCCGGCGCCGAGAACGACATCGAAGCCCGCGTCAACCAGATCCGCGCGCAGATCGAAGAGACCTCTTCTGATTACGACAAGGAGAAGCTCCAGGAGCGCGTCGCGAAGCTGGCGGGCGGCGTTGCGGTCATCCGCGTCGGTGCGGCCACCGAAGTCGAGATGAAAGAGAAGAAGGCCCGCGTCGAAGACGCGCTGCACTCCACCCGTGCGGCGGTCGAGGAAGGCGTCGTGCCTGGCGGCGGTACTGCCCTCGTTCGCGTCATGGCCAAGGTACAAGGCCTCACCGGCGACAACGAAGACCAGAACCACGGCATCAACATGGCGCTGCGTGCCATGCAGGCGCCGCTGCGTCAGATCGTCACCAACGCCGGTGAAGAAGCCGCCGTGGTCATCAACCGCGTGAAAGACGGCGAAGGCAACTTCGGCTACAACGCGCAGACCAGCGAGTACGGCGACCTGTTCGAAATGGGCGTTCTCGACCCGGCGAAAGTGACCCGCACGGCGCTTCAGTCCGCCGGTTCCGTCGCAGGCCTGATGATCACCACCGAGTGCATGATCGCCGACGACCCGGAAGAGAAGGAAGCTGCCCCGGACATGGGTGGCATGGGCGGAATGGGTGGCATGGGCGGCATGATGTAAGCCCTGCCCCTTCCCCTTGACGTTCGACGTCACGAGAACCCCGCCTGGTGCGGGGTTCTTTCGTTTGGGGCCGCGCTGCGGGTGGCGGGCGAAGCGTGCTACCATGCGCGCTTTTCAGACGCTCAGGTTATTGCCGTGCTCTCCCGAATTCGTATCGTGCTCGTTCAAACCTTTCACCCCGGCAACATTGGCGCCGCCGCCCGGGCGATGAAGACCATGGGGCTTACGGAGCTCGTGCTGGTCAACCCGCGTGAGTTTCCAAGCGAAGACGCCACGCGACTTGCCGCCGGGGCCACGGACGTGCTGGAGAATGCCCGGGTGGTGAGCCATATCGACGAAGCGGTTTCCGACTGCGTGCAGGTGGTGGGCGCCAGCGCCCGCCTTCGCAGCCTGCCGCTGCCCCACTTCGACGAGCCGGACGAGATGGCCCGGGCAGTGGTGCAGAACGCCGATCACGCGCCGGTGGCCCTGGTGTTCGGCCGTGAACGCTCGGGGCTCACCAACGACGAGATTCGCGCCTGCACCCATCAGGTGAGCATCCCCGCCAATCCCGAGTACGGTATCCTGAACCTCTCCCAGGCGGTGCAGATTCTGGCTTATGAAGTTCACTGCGCCTGGCGAAAGCGTCCCGAGAGCGCCTTTGCCTACCAGCGCCCGGTCGAGGCCACCCCACCGAGCCGGGAACAGTTCGCACATTTTCAGGCGCATCTGGGCCGCGTGATGCACCAGAGCGGTTTTCTCACCCAGCCCCACGCCAGGACCGAGGAGCAGCTCCAGGCGCTGTTCGCCCGGGCCGAGCCCAGCCGCAAGGAGCTCTCGCTGCTGCGCGGGCTGCTGAGCGCCTTCGAAGCCCACCTGCCCCCTGACGAGAAGTGATTCTGCATAAAAAACAGGCAGCCCCGGGGCTGCCTGTTTCGTTGAAGCACGACACGTCTGGCCTAGAGCCACATCGCGCCCAGCCAGCCGAAGGCGATCAGCGGCAGGTTGTAGTGGATGAAGGTGGGTACCACGCTGTCCCAGATATGGTCGTGCTGACCATCCACGTTGAGCCCGGCGGTCGGGCCGAGGGTCGAGTCCGAGGCGGGTGACCCCGCATCCCCCAGCGCGGCGGCGGTACCCACCAGCACGACGGTGGCCATGGGCGAGAAGCCGAACTGCACCGCCAGCGGCACGAAGATCGCCGCGATGATGGGAATGGTCGAAAACGACGAGCCGATACCCAGGGTGATGAACAGACCGACCAGCAGCATGGTGAGCGCGGCCAGGCCTCGATTGTCACCGAACAGCTCGAAGGCGCCACTCACCAGTGAGTCGATGTCACCAGTGGCCTTCATCACCTCGGCGAAACCTGCCGCCGAGATCATGATGAAGCCGATCAGCGCCATCATGCGCATGCCGCTGGTGAACAGGTCGTCCGCCTCACGCCACTTGAAGATGTTCCCCATCGAGAGGAGTCCGATGCCGACCAGCCCGCCCAGGATCATCGACCCGGTGTAGAGCTGCAGGCCGAGGGCCGCCACGATGGCCACCCCGGACATCACCAGGCCCAGCCTGTGCGGCGTCGCGCTGGTGTGGCCGGCAGAGACACTGCTCGCCGCCACTTGCTTGTCGGCATAGCCGCGCCGCCCGCGATAGCTGAAGAACAGCGCCACCAGAAGCCCCAGCGCCATGCCGCCGACCGGGATCGCCATGGCCGCCGGCACCATCGAGCGGGTGATCTCGAGCCCCAGCGCCTCCCCGGCGCTATTGAGATTCGCCAGCAGGATATCGTTGAGAAAGATCGCCCCGAAGCCCACCGGCAGCAGCATGTACGGGGCGGTCAGGCCGAAGGTGAGCGCGCAGGCCACCGCCCGCCGGTCGAGTTGAAGCCGGTTCATCAAGGCCAGCAGCGGCGGGATCAGGATCGGGATGAAGGCGATATGCACGGGAATGGCGTTCTGGGAGAAGATCGCCATCAGCAGGATGGCGCCGAGAAGGAGGAACTTGACCCGCGCCTGGTGCGCCGCGCTCGACTCCTGGCCGAGCAGTCGGATCAAACGCGCGGCGAGCAGATCGGGTAGCCCGGAGCGCGACAGGGCCACGGCGAAGGCGCCGAGCGTGGCGTAAGCCAGCGCCACCTGGGCACCACCGCCGACGCCGTCGTTGAAGGCGCCCAGCGTATCCTCGAGAGACAGCCCGCCCACCAGCCCGCCGACGATGGCGCCCAGCACCAGCGCGAACACCACCGAGACGCGCAGAAGCGACAGCGCTACCATGACGAGCACCGCAATAATCACTGCATTCATTGAATTACCTAGCGCTTTTTTAGAGAGTCGTTGGATATGAGGCGGGCGAATCTTAGCAGATACGCCCACGCTTGCGCAGCGTCGATGCCCCTTCACGGCTCACTCCTTCGGCACTAAGACTTTAGTCGGCCCTTCATTGCTGCCTTGCAGCAACGTGCCTAACCTTTCCTTTCGACCCGACGTTCGACCACCTCTTCCCACACTCACCCTTCGAGGCACGCCATGAGCATGCTGGCTATTGTCGTTTCCCTGGCACTTCTGATACTGCTCGCCTACCGCGGCATTTCGGTGCTGCTGCTCGCGCCGCTCATGGCGTCACTTGCGGTACTGCTTTCCGGCGATGCGGCCTTCCTGCTGCCGGTCTACACCGATACCTTCATGCAGGCGCTCGGCGGCTACGTGATCCAGTTCTTTCCGCTGTTCCTGCTCGGGGCACTGTTCGGCCAGCTGATGGCGGACTCCGGCGCCGCCCAGGCGATCTCCCACGGTATCGTTCGCCGCCTGGGCACCCGGCACGTGGTGCTAACGGTGGTCCTGGCCTGCGCGGTGCTGACCTACGGCGGCGTGTCGCTGTTCGTGGTGGCGTTCGCCATCTACCCCATCGGCCGCGAGCTCTTTCGCGAGGCGAACGTGCCCAAGCGCCTGATTCCCGCCGCCATCGCGCTCGGGTCGTTCACCTTCACCATGACGGCGCTTCCCGGCACCCCGGCGATCCAGAACGCCATCCCCATCCCCTACTTCGGTACCAACAGCTTCGCCGCGCCGGGGCTCGGGGTGATCGCCGGGATGATCATGCTGGGGCTCGGCATGGTTTACCTGCAGTCGCGCGTGCGCAAGGCGCGCGCGGCGGACGAAGGCTACGGCGTGCATACTGAGAAGGAGACCGACGCCGCCGAGCAGGACGAGCCACGCGGCATGACGCTGCCCCTTGCGCTGATACCGCTGGTCATGGTGATCGGGCTGAACGCGCTGTTCACCTACGGCGTCTTTCCCGCCCTCGACATGAGTGCCATCGACGATGCCTTCGAGAACGTGTCGTCCCAGAGCCAGGCGGGGCTATGGGCGATCCTGGTGGCGCTGTCGAGCGCTTCGACCTGGCTGATCGTCATTCGCTGGCGCCATTGGGCGGACTTGAAGGCCACGGTCAACAAGGGCGTGTTCGGCTCGCTCCTGCCGATCTTCAATACCGCTTCGGAAGTGGGTTACGGCGCGGTGATCGCGAGCCTGGCGGGCTTCGCCATCATTCGCGATGCGGTGCTCAACGTCTCGCCCGACAACCCCTTGATCTCCGAGGCGCTGGCGATGAGCGTGCTGGCCGGCATCACCGGCTCCTCCTCCGGCGGACTGTCGATCGCCCTGGAGACTCTGGGCGAGGAGTATCTGGCCCTGGCGCAGCAGGCGGGAATCGACCCGGAGTTGATGCATCGGGTCGCCACCCTGGCCGCCGGCGGCATGGACACCCTGCCCCATTCCGGTGCCGTGATCACCCTGCTGGCCATCTGCGGGCTCACCCATCGCCAGTCCTACGCCAATATCGCCATGGTGACCATCTTGCTACCCGTGGCCGCACTGGTTAGCGTGATCACTCTGGGAACGCTGTTCGGTAGTTTTTAGGTAGTTTTTAGGTAGTTTTTAGGTAGTTTCCAGGCAGGTCGGCCACGCTTGCTCTCGCGCGAGCGTGGCCAGATAATTTAGCCTTGGCTAACAATGCGGCTTGCGATACGCTAGCTAGATGAGAACGTTTCCACGACTGCCAGTAAGCCCAGCCCATGAGTGATGATTCAACGCCGCAGCGCCCGTTTCGAGACGGCCCCAGCCACGACGCCCTGCCGCCGGTGGCCCAGCACGCCCGTCAATACGAAACGGTACGCAATGCTCATGAAACCGAGCTGATCGAGGATTACGTCGAACTGATCGGCGACCTGCTGGATCACCGGGGCGAGGCGCGCGCGGCGGACATCGCCAATCGCATGGCGGTGAGCCAGGCCACCGTATCGAAGATGATTCGCCGGCTCAACGAGCTCGGCCTGGTCACCAGCCAACCCTATCGCTCCCTGTTTCTGACCGACGAAGGCCGCAAAATGGCCCAGACCTCCCGCGGGCGCCATGACATCGTGCTGCACTTCCTGCGCGCGCTCGGCGTGCCGGACAGCACCGCGCGTATCGATGCCGAAGGGATGGAGCACCACGTCAGCGACGAGACGCTGGCCATCATGCAGCGCTTTACCGACGAGAACAGCGTCTGACGTTCAGCGCGGCGTCAGGTTGGAGAGCCGATTCACCTGGGTCAGGCCTTGATTCCACACCATCTCGATGTGCGTGGTCTGTACCACGTCCTGCACGTGGCGCGGCGTCATCAGTGCCCAGCAGATGGCGCCTTCGTTTCGCACCGAACGATAGCGAAGTCCTGGCATTCGAGCTCGGCGCAGCGCGTGACCGAGCGCACGTGAGGCGGTGTAACTGTTCGCAGCGAAGATCGGATGGTCATGTTCGAGCGCAAGCGCATCGCGACACCCGCGCTCGTCGAACGTGCAGCGCAGCCCGCGAAACACGAAGCGCTCGAAACGAAGCCCCGCCACCTTTTCCCAGTAGCGGCTTTGATGATGACTCACCTCGGCGATGGCCGTGGCGAGCGTATCGGCGATATAGAGCACGCCGAAGCTGCCATCGCTGAAACGTGAGCCATCCGGATTGACGTGGGTAAAGGCCGCGGCGGCGTAGGAGCAGCCGCGAATGCGAAAGGGAATCTCCTCATACGGCAGCAACGCCAGATCGCCGAGCTCGTTTCTGAGTCGCGGATTGGTCAGCGCCTGCAACTGATAGAGTGCCTCGAACTCTTCGGCATCCGCCACGTCGTCGAACAGTGCAATGGGCGGAAACTTGCTGTTGATCAGCCGGTAACCCTCGACCCGACGGGGCTCAAGCGTCGCCAGGGAGTCCGGCGCTACCACTGCGCGCCTCGCAGGCTGTCGATGCGCTTGAAGGTTTCATAGAGCGCGGCGAAGTCGCCGCCGCCGATCACCTCGAGCGGCGTGCGGCCGTTGAAGTAGGGATTGTGGTTCGCCATGGTGACGAAGCCGTAGACGTTCTCGGGATTCTCGAACAGGGTGCGCAGCGCGGCATGAATGTTGAGCAGATAGCTTACGCGCGCGAGCTGGTCGGCGTCGAGCTTGATCTCGGCCAGATCACCCCGGCGCGCGCGCGCATAGGTGGTGTGCGACACGCGCAGGATCGCCTCGCCCTGCTCTCCCTTGGCCCGCCACTTGTCGAGAATGCGTACTGCCGCCTTCAAGCCGGCGGCAGCGGTGCTCTTGTCGGTTACCAACTCATTGGCCGTTTGCATCGACCCACTCCTGTAGCCTATCTGCAAATACTAATTCACTTATAAAGTATCTGCAAATAAGCAAGACAAGGAGACTATTCCCGAATGATTACCGGTCGCGCCATACCGACACGCCCAATGCCGGGCAGCTTGAGTGCCGGGCGCAGTACATCGACACCCACGCTCAACCCCAGAAGATTCAGTTCGACCCCCTCTTCGAAAGCGAACATGACCCCGAACACGCCGCCCAGCGAGAACTGGACGCCGGTTCCGCTGGGTACCGGCGCCCAGTAATCGCCGAACAGGTAATCCTTGCCCACCGCCGTGACCGGAAGCGCCACATCCAGCCCCTCTATCTCGCGCACCATCCAGGCGATGAAGCTATTGCTGTTCGGCCCCGGCCAGAGGCGGTAGCGATCCGCCTGCGGGTAGCGTCGAGCGGCTTCGTCGATGCGGGGAATCAACCGCGCGGCGGCCTCGCCCCGGTAGTCGGCCAGAAGCGCAGGCGCATTGCCGAACCAGGCACGATCCGGCGTGTCGCTCGTCGATACCACCGTCGGCCGACGCCAGCTCAGCACCTGGTGCAGCCGGTAGGCCTCGGCGCCCGCCTCCTTGGTCGCGATCCAGATGTGCACGCCAAACGCCCCGCGCCAGCTGAAGGCACGGGCAGCGTACACCTGCACCACCGCCGGCGCGTAATCCTCGGGTAGCGGCGCCAGCTCCGCAGAGTCACGGTTGGCGCTGGACCAGCTTCCCCGCGTCTCGACCTGCTGGGTCAGCAGCAGCCACGCGGGGCCCGCCAGCAACAGCAGCAAGAGGATGATCAGGCTCAACAGCCAGAGAAAGAACGTCTTCATGACCTATTCCGTCGATGTTCGCCCGCAGGGCGATCACTCTCGCGGCGCGACCGTGGCACCTTCGATGCCGTGGCGCAACATCAGTTTTGCGACCACCCCTTGAGCCTTCATCTCTTCGATGAACGAGGCAAGGAACTCGATTACCGCAGGGTCTCGCCCTTTCGCGACGCCCATGGCCTGTTCGATGGTCATGAAACGCCCGGGTAGAAGCCTTAACCCGGGGTTCTCCCTGACACCCAGCTCGAGCTGCTGTCTCACCCCCGCCGCCACCTCAAGATCATGCTCGAGAAAGTGCTCGACGACCCTGGGTGAGGTGGGCGCGCGCACCAGTTCGGCCCGCTCGAGGGTGCGAGTGAGGTAAAGGTCGTAGGCGCTGCCCTTGCCAACCACGATGCGGTGGTCGATTCGGTCCACCTCTTCGATAGCCGTGACCGGGGAGGCGTCACGCACCAGATAGCAGCCCTCGATCAATACGTAGGGGGAAGTGAAATCGATGCCCGCGCCCCGGACCGGGTCGCGAGCAAAGAACCCCATGTCGGCCTTGCCCTCTTCCACGGCCATCACGGCCTCCCCCGCCGAGGCAAACACCAGAAGCTCCAGCGCCACGTCCAGCCGTTCGGCGATGCGGGTGGCCAGATCGATGGAGATACCGTGGGGCCGGGAAGCGCCCGCAGATTGCGCCGCCAGGATGGGATTTCCTACGTTGATCGTGGTTCTCAATACGCCTGTCGGGGCCAGGGCGTCGCGTACCTGACGAAGGTCACTCATGCCGAACTCCTTTGCTGACGGGCTCGAAACCCGTCGTCCAGATATCGAATCAGTTTACTCTCACCCGTTGAGCCAGCGGCGTCGACCTCGATGAAGCACTATCGCTTGTGTGACAACGAGCCTTCGATGGATAAAGGCCGTGGTCAACGGGTTTTCGTCACGAAGGATAGCAAGCATGACAAAGGCTTGTAGGCTCGCACCGGCCACGAAGTGGCAGCGTACAGGCATGATGGAGCACCCAACCTTGCGGGTCGAGAGCGATGGCGAACGAAAAGAAGTGATCAGACGTCGACTCGGCAGGCACCAGGTCGCGATGAAGAGGCAGGATCAGAAATGGAGGCGGCCCCAAAAGCCACATCCCGGCACACGCATCCACCACTACCGTTGCTCCCTTCCGGGCCTGGCGGGGTTTGCAGTTTCGCGTTGCGGGAGGACCTAAGGGGCCACCATAGTGATACAGACCTTTCGAAACCGGCCGTATCGCGCGTGATGTGGTGGCTACGCCCTGATTCGAACAGGGGACCCCATCATTATGAGTGATGTGCTCTAACCAGCTGAGCTACGTAGCCTTTCCGACATCAGCGGGTGCAGAGTATGCCTATCTCGGATGAAAAAGGCAAGCCAAGATGGCCTGCCCTGGTCGCTAAATATCTAAAACGCATGAAACTTCGGCTCGTCGTGTGTCAGAGCGCCTCGCGTACGGCGGTAAGGCCCTCGTCGCCGTCGCGGGTGGTCACGCCGTCGAGCCACGCCTCGAGCACGTTGTCATGCTCTTTCAGGTAGGCGTTGGCGGCCTCGCGGGCGGCAACGCCGTCATCCATGATCGAGGCCATCAGCTCGTTCTCCATCTCGAGAGTGAAGGTCATGTTGTCGAGCAACTGGCCGACGTTGGGGCACTCGTCGACGAAGCCGACGCGGGTATTGGTGTAGACCGTCGCCCCCCCCAGGTCCGGGCCAAAGTAGTCGTCGGCGCCGGAGAGATAGGCCATGTCGAAGTTGGTGTTCATCGGGTGCGGTTCCCAGCCGAGAAACACCATCCACTCCTCATTGGGCACGCGGGTGGTGAGTTCCGAGAGCATGCCCGCTTCGCTGGAGTCGACCACCTGCCAGTCACCGAGGCCATAGGCGTCGTCCGCGATCATCCGTTCGATCAGCTCGTTGCCGTCGTTGCCCGCCTCGATGCCATGGATCCGGGAGTCGAACTGGTCGGCGTGTTCAGCCAGATCGGTGACCGAGGTCACGCCGGCATCATAGACGTACTGCGGAACGGCCAGGGTGTACTTGGCACCTTCGAGATTGGCCACGCGCCGTTCGACGTCGCCATCCTCGACGTAAGGATCGCTGATGGACGCCATCGATGGCATCCAGTTGCCCAGGAACACGTCGAAATCGTTGTTGCGCATGCCGGCGTAGGCGATCGGCACCGATACCGTATCGACACGCGGCGAGTAGCCCAGCGCCTCCAGCACTTCGCTGGCGAGTGCCGTGGTCGCGGTGATGTCGGTCCAGCCTACTTCCGCGAAGCGCACGGTGGTGCACTCATTGGCCAGCGCCGCACTCGGTAGTGCGGCGAACAGTGCCAAGGCACCCAGCGTCGTTGTCTTTGAATGGCCCATCGTTGTCTCCCAGTTTGCAAAGCGTTCCAGCGCGTCGGCGAACGCTTTCGTTCCCGCCGGAACTTTATATTGATTGAACGTTCAATAAAGAAATGTGACCATGGTCAGGTAATCATGCCCCAGGGCGAATTTCAAGGCGGCGCAATCGAGCATCCGATACTAACTTAAGTCAGATTAAGATAGATCATCGAGATCGACAGGCACCAAAGCGATGCCAACCCGAAAGGAGAGTGCCATGCCTAAAGTGGGAATGCAGCCAATACGCCGCGAGCAGTTGATCAAGGCCACCATGGCCGCCATCAACGACGTCGGCCTCGCCGAGGCCACGGTGATGCGCATCGCCCGTCATGCCGGGGTCTCGGCGGGCATCATCAGCCACTACTTCGGCGGCAAGGACGGCCTTCTCGAAGCCACCATGCGCCAGATCCTGACCGATCTGAGTCAAGCGGTGGCCGAGCGTCGGCGCGCGCTGAGCGACGATTCGCCCGGGGCTCATATCGGCGCGATCATCGAAGGCAACTTCGATCGCACCCAGGTTTCCGGTCCTGCCGCCAAGACCTGGCTCGCGTTCTGGGCCAGCAGCATGCACCACCCGGCCCTGGCTCGGCTGCAGACCATCAACGACCGGCGGCTCTATTCCAACCTGTGCCACCAGTTTCGCCGCGTGCTGCCGCGCGAGCAGGCCCGGGAGGCCGCGAGCACCCTGGCGGCGATGATCGACGGGCTGTGGCTTCGCGGGGCGCTTGCCCCTCAGGGACTCGACGCCGACGCGGCGCGCCGCCTGGCACTCGCCTATCGCGACCAGCTGCTCGATGCTGCGCGCTGAATTCATCACCGTCACGTTTTCAGGAGCATACGATGAGTACACATGACGCTCAGCCCCTTTTCATCAACGGCGCCCGGGTCCAGGCCACCTCCGGCGAGACCTTCAGCGTCATCAATCCTTTCGACGGCAGCGAGCTTGCCGTGGTCGGTCAGGCGAGCGTCGAGGACGTGGATAGCGCCGTGGAAGCGGCCAGTCGCGGCCAGCGGGAGTGGGCGGCGATGAGCGGCATGCAGCGCTCTCGAGTGCTCTTGAAAGCCGTGGCACTCCTGCGCGAGCGCAACGACGAGCTCGCCCGCCTCGAGTCACAAAACACTGGCAAGCCGCTGAGCGAAACCGCAAGCGTCGATATCGCTACCGGCGCCGACGCGCTCGAGTACTACGCGGGCCTGGCGCCAGCGATCGAGGGCAGCCAGATTCCGCTGCGCGAGGACTCCTTCGTCTATACCCGCCGCGAGCCGCTTGGCGTGATCGGTGCCATCGGCGCCTGGAACTACCCGCTCCAGATCGCCTGCTGGAAAGCGGCGCCTGCGCTTGCCGCCGGCAACGCGGTAGTGTTCAAGCCAAGCGAAGTCACCCCGCTCACGACGCTTAAGCTTGCCGAGATCTTCACCGAGGCGGGCCTGCCCGACGGCGTATTCAACGTGGTACAGGGCGACGGACGCGTCGGCGCGATGCTGAGCGAACACCCGGGCATCGCCAAGGTGTCGTTCACCGGCGAGGTGGGTACCGGCAAGAAGGTGATGGCCGCCGCGGCGAGCTCGTCGCTCAAGGAAGTGACCATGGAGCTGGGCGGAAAGTCCCCCCTGATCGTGTTCGCCGATGCGGATCTCGACCGCGCCGCGGACGCCGCGATGATGGCCAACTTCTACTCCAGCGGCCAGGTCTGCACCAACGGCACCCGCGTGTTCGTCGAGGCGAGCGTCAAGGAAGCGTTCGAAGCGAAGCTTGTCGAGCGCGTCGAGCGCATCAGGGCCGGCGACCCGCTCGATGGTGCCACCAACTTCGGCCCGCTGGTGAGCTTCGAGCACCAGAGGAAAGTGCTCTCCTACATCGAGCTGGGTAAACAGGAAGGCGCGCGCGTGCTGGTCGGCGGCGAGCGCTGGAGCGAGGGCGCGTTTGCCAAGGGTGCCTGGGCTGCGCCGACGATCTTCACCGACTGCCGCGACGACATGCGTATCGTCAATGAGGAGATCTTCGGCCCGGTGATGTCGCTTCTCGCCTTCGACGACGAGGCCGAGGTGATCCAGCGCGCCAACGACACCCACTACGGGCTCGCCGCCGGGGTATTCACCGAATCGCTCAACCGCGCCCATCGGGTGATCCATCGCCTCGAAGCCGGCATCTGCTGGATCAACACCTGGGGGGAGTCGCCCTCCGAGATGCCGGTGGGCGGCTACAAGCAGTCCGGCATCGGCCGCGAGAACGGCGTCGAGACCCTTGCCCACTACACCCAGACCAAATCCATCCAGATCGAGATGGGACCGTTCGAGTCGGTCTTCTGACGCCCTGCGCGTCAGGACCCCATGAACCGACTCAGGAGGCTACCCATGTCACGACGGCGTGAATTCGACTACATCATCATCGGCGCGGGCTCGGCGGGCAACGTGCTCGCCAAGCGTCTGACCGAAGACCAGGACGTCAGCGTACTGCTGCTCGAAGCCGGCGGGCCGGACTACCGGTTCGACTTTCGCACCCAGATGCCGGCGGCACTCGCCTTCCCGCTGCAAGGCAAACGCTACAACTGGGCCTTCGAGACCGACCCGGAGCCCTGGATGAACGACCGGCGCATGGAGTGCGGCCGCGGCAAGGGCCTGGGCGGCTCGTCGCTGATCAACGGCATGTGCTACATCCGCGGAAACGCCCTGGATTATGACAACTGGGCGACGCTGCCGGGTCTTGCGGACTGGGACTACCAGAGCTGCCTGCCCTACTTCAGGAAGTGCGAGACGCGTGACATCGGCGCCAACGCCTACCACGGCGACGGCGGCCCGGTCAGCGTGACCACGCCGAAGAAAGGCAACAACCCGCTCTACCGCGTCTTCATCGAGGCGGCGAAAGAGGCGGGCTACCCGGAAACCGTGGACGTCAACGGCTACCAGCAGGAGGGCTTCGGCCCGATGGATCGTTTCGTCACCCCCAAGGGGCGGCGCGCCTCCACCGCTCGCGGCTACCTGGACACCGCCAGGAAGCGCGACAACCTGACCATCGAGACCCACGCGGTCACCGATGTGATCAAGTTCGAGGGCAAGCGCGCCGTCGGCGTGCGCTACGAGCGCAAGGGGAAGAGGCAGCAAGTGCGCGCCCGTCGCGAGGTGCTTTTGTGCGGCGGCGCGATCGCCTCGCCGCAGATCCTGCAGCGCTCCGGCGTGGGCAACCCGGCGCATCTCAAGGCGCTCGGCATCGATACCGTGCACGCCCTGCCCGGCGTCGGGGAGAACCTGCAGGATCACCTGGAGATGTACATCCAGTACGAGTGCAAGAAACCGATCTCGCTCTACCCGGCGCTGAAGTGGTACAACCAGCCGAAGATCGGTTTCGATTGGCTGTTCAAGGGCACCGGCATCGGCGCCAGCAACCAGTTCGAGGCCTGCGGCTTCATTCGCTCCCGCGACGACGAGCAGTGGCCTAACCTGCAGTACCACTTCCTGCCCATCGCGATCAGCTACAACGGCAAGAGCGCGGTCGAGGCCCACGGTTTCCAGGCCCACGTCGGCTCGATGCGATCAAAAAGCCGCGGGCGTATCCGGCTGACCTCGAAGGACCCGCATGCCGCCCCGAGTATCCTGTTCAACTACATGTCGAAGCAGAAGGACTGGGAGGAGTTTCGCGACGCCATTCGCCTGACCCGCGAGATCATCCATCAGCCCTCCTTCGACGCGTACCGCGGCCGCGAAGTTGCCCCGGGCCTGGACGTGCAGAGCGACGAAGAGCTCGACGCCTTCGTCAGAAGCCACGCCGAAACCGCCTACCACCCCTGCGGAAGCTGCCGCATGGGCGAAGGCGAGGACGCGGTGACCGATGGCCAGGGCCGCGTGCACGGCGTGGAAGGGCTTCGCGTAGTGGACGCCTCGCTGTTCCCGGTCATCCCCACGGGCAACCTCAACGCGCCGACCCTCATGCTGGCGGAGAAGATCGCCGACCGCATTCGCGGCCGCGAGCCGCTGCCGCGTGATAGCGTCGACTACTACGTGGCCGGCAACGCTCCGGCAAGGCGCCACCCGAGCGCCCGCTAGCATCTCTCACCCTTGTCTTTGAAACGCCGCCTTCGTCGCGGCGTTTTTTCATGCCTACTGCCAGTCCCGCCTGCCATGCACTACATTGAACACAGGGAAAACGGCGGGTGGCACGGGGCTTGGCACGACGACGCGAGTCTGCCACTATTCAAACATCCGTTTAAATACGTGTATTCTCGTGCCCTGACAATATCCCAATAACACATGGAGAGGTTCTATGCTCACGCTACTGCTCATCGTGCTGGCGATCGCCGGACTGCTGGTGGTCATGCGCCGCGAGGCCGGGGCTGGCCCGGCCATCGGGGTGCTGGCCGTGCTTGGCCTGGTGGGGCTCGTCTTCGAAGCCCCGGTCATCGGTTTCATCCTGCTGCTGGCAGCACTCGCAGTGGCGGCGGCGGGCCTGCCGGCACTGCGCCGGCTGTGGCTCACGCCGCGCATCTTCGCCACCTTCAAGAAGGTCGCGCCCAAGGTATCGGCCACCGAGCGCACCGCCCTCGAGGCCGGCAGCGTCTCCTGGGACGGTCAGCTCTTCTCCGGCAAGCCCGACTGGAACGCTCTGCTCGCCTACAAAGACGACGGCCTGCGCGAGGACGAACAGGCGTTTCTGGACAACCAGTGCGCCAAGGCCGCCGGCATGTGCAACGCCTGGAACATCACCATCGAGCGCGCCGACCTTCCCCAGCAGCTCTGGGATTTTCTCAAGAAGGAAGGCTTTTTCGGCATGATCATCCCGAAGGAGTACGGGGGCCTTGGCTTCTCGGCCAAGGCGCAGTCGATGGTGCTGCAGAAGCTCTCCGCCAACGAAACGCTAATGGTCACCGTGGGCGTGCCCAACTCACTCGGCCCTGGCGAGCTTCTGCTCAAGTACGGCACCGAGGAGCAGAAGAATCACTACCTGCCGCGCCTGGCGGATGGCCGCGAGATTCCCTGCTTCGGCCTGACCGGCCCGCGTGCCGGCTCCGACGCCACGTCGCTGCCCGATACCGGCGTGGTCTGCAAGCAGACCGTCGATGGCAAGGAAGTGCTCGGCATCAAGCTGACCTTCGAAAAGCGCTGGATCACGCTGGCGCCGATCGCCACCGTCGTGGGCCTGGCATTCCGCCTGTTCGACCCGGAAAACCTGCTGGGTAACGAGGAAGATCGCGGCATCACCCTGGCGCTGATTCCCCGTGACACCGAGGGCATGGAGATCGGCCGGCGCCACCACCCGATCGGCAGCCCCTTCATGAACGGCCCGATCAAGGGCGTGGACGTGTTCGTGCCGCTGGACACCATCATCGGCGGCGAAAAGATGATCGGCCAGGGCTGGCGCATGCTGGTCGAGTGCCTCTCCATCGGGCGCTGCATCACCCTGCCTTCCGGCGCCACCGGCACCGCCCGCTATGCGCTCGGCTGGAGCGGCGGCTTCACCCGCGTGCGCCGTCAGTTCAACGTGCCGGTCGCCGAAATGGAAGGCGTGCAGGAGCCGCTGGCGAAGATGGCCGCGCTTGGCTACATCGCCCAGGCCACGGTCTACCAGACCGCCAACCTGATTGATCACGGCGAGAAACCCGCCGTGCCCTCGGCGATCCTGAAAAGCCAGCTCACCGAGTTCCAGCGCGAGATCCTCAGCCACGCCATGGACGTGCACGGCGGCAAGGCGGTGACGCTCGGCCCGCGCAACTACCTGGGCATCGGCTACAGCGCCAACCCGGTGGCGATCACCGTGGAAGGCGCCAATATCATGACGCGCAACCTGATGATCTTCGGCCAGGGCGCGATTCGCTGCCATCCTTACGTGCTCGAGGAGCTCGCCGCCAAGGACGCGAACGACGAGAAGGCCTTCGACACGGCGTTCTTCAAGCACGCCGGCCTGATCTTCGGCAACGCCGCCCGGGCGCTGACGCTGGGGATCGGTATCGGCAAGCCATCGGTACCCTTTGACGCACCGGCCGCGGCCTACGCTCAGGACATCGCGCGGCTCTCCGCCGGCTTTGGGCTGTGCGCCGATGCGGCCATGGCGAGCCTCGGCTCGGCGCTCAAGAAGCGCGAGATGCTCTCGGCGCGCCTGGGCGACGTGCTGTCGAATCTGTACCTCGCCTCGATGGTGCTCAAGCAGTGGCAGGCCGGCGACAAGGTCGAAGGCGAAGAGGCACTGTTGCACTACAGCTGCCGCTTTCTGCTGCACCGCGCAGAACAGGCCTTTGTCGAGATCTTCGACAACCTGCCCAACCGGGCGCTGGGCGGCGTGTTGAACGCCGTGGTGATGCCCACGGGCCGCCGCTGGAACAAGCCCCACGACGATTTCGCCCGCGACATCGCCCACCGGGTCTCCACCCACAGTGCGCTTCGCACCAAGCTTCTGCACAACACCTGGGATCAGGACGACGGCGAGCAGCGCAATCCGTTGGCGCGCTACAACGCCCTGCTGGTCGAGTACGAGCGTGCCGAGAAGATCTACCGCACCGTGAACAAGGCCTACGCCAAGGGAGAGCTTCCGCAAACCGCGCTGCATCCCGAAGCGCGCATCGAGGCGGGCCTTGCCACAGGCATCGTCAGCGAGGAGGACGCGGCGTTCATGCGCACCTTCGAGAAGGAGGTGCTCGAAATGCTCACCGTCGACGACTTCGCCTATGACACCTTCGCCACCGACAAGTCGACGCTGATCGACCACAATCCGGCGCCCAAGGCTGCGCCGATCAACTTCGATGAGAGCGTCAAGTAAGCTCTATCCTCGTCGACAGCCGGCCCGCGGGCCGGCTTTTTTGTAGCTGTCATTAAAGTAACTCGAGAGGTGGATAGCCTCGAACCCATCAGCGCTCGGCGTGACGTTGTCGAACGATAATGGTTACGCGTTGAATGTTCGAAAACGATCATCTATAGTTTCGTTATTGAAAATACAGCGCGCAATGCTTGCGACGCCCGACCTGACGGACCCCGCCATGACGCTTCGAACCCGCAATCTCGAAAGACTTCCCCAAGAAGAGTACGACGCGCTGATCATCGGCGGCGGTATCAACGGTGCCGCCGCCGCCGCCGCGCTTTCAGGCAAGGGGGCGAAGGTCGCGCTGATCGATCGTGGCGATTTCGCCGGCAGCACCAGCATGCACTCCTCGAACCTGGTGTGGGGCGGCATCAAGTACATGGAGAGCAACGACTTCGCACTGGTGAGAAAGCTCTGCAAGAGCCGTAACCACCTGATCAAGAGCTACCCCTCCACGGTCAAGGAAATTCGCTTTCTGACCACTATCGCCAAGGGCTTTCGCCACTCGCCCTGGTACCTGTGGGCGGGTACCTGGCTCTACTGGCTGATGGGCAACGGCTTCACGAAACGCCCGAAACTGCTGTCGCCGAAGAACATCAAGCAGGAAGAACCGATCATCAGGATCGATGGCGCCGTGGGCGGCTTCGAGTACTCGGATGCCTATCTTTACGATAACGACGCCCGGTTCGTGTTCAACTTCGTCCGCCAGGCGATGAATTTCGGCGCCGTGGCGGCCAACTACGTGGAGTCGCTCGGCGCCGAGCGCCAGGGCGAGCAGTGGGTCACCCGCGCGCGCAACGTGATGGATGGCAGCACCTTCGAGATCCGCTCCAAAGTGCTGATCAACGCTGCCGGCCCCTGGGTGGATGCGCACAATACCCTCACACACCAGAACACGTCCCACCAGCACATCTACTCCAAGGGCATTCACCTGATCGTGCCGCAGCTCACGAAAGAGAAGCGCGTTCTGGCCTTCTTCGCCGACGACGGGCGGCTTTTCTTCGTGATTCCGATGGGCAACCGTACCTGCATCGGCACGACCGACACCCATATGGAGCATCCGAACGCCGAGGTCACCCGGGAAGACGTCCAGTTCGTTCTCGAAAACATCAACAAGCGCCTGACCCTGAAGACCCCGCTCACCGAGGACGACATCATCTCGACACGCTGCGGCGTGCGCCCGCTGGCGGTGAAGGCGGACAAGGGCGAGAAGCGCGATTTCCTGCAGCTTTCGCGCAAGCACGTGATCGATACCCACCGCGAGACCGCGCACATCAGCATCTTCGGCGGCAAGCTCACCGACTGTTTGAACGTGGGCGAGGAGATCGCCGACGAGCTCGAGTCACTGGGGGTGACACTCGATGCCTCGCAGACCCTGTGGTACGGCGAGCCGGGCGCAGAGGTGAAAACCAGATTCGACGAAAAGGCCAAGGCGATGGGGCTCGACGCGCTGACGCCGGCGACCTCGACGGAGGCGCTGTCGTCGCGCCTGTGGCGCCGCTACGGCAACGATGCCTTCGCCCTGCTCGACCGAATCGCCGAAGACGCCACCCAGGCCGAGGTGCTCATCGAAGGCACCGAGTACCTGCGCTGCGAGATCGAGTACGCCCGCGAGCACGAGATGATCACCGAGCTCGAGGATTTCCTGCGCCGACGCGCCAAGATTTCGATGGTGGTTCACCGTGACGAGCTCGAACGCTCCGAAGGGCTCAAAAAGGCCTGCGACGTGCTGTTCGGCGACGAGGCCGAAAAGCGCCGGGCCACCTACTTCGCGCAGAACCCGGACACCACGACACCGTCGCCTGCCCCGGAGCAGGCATGAAAAAAAGCCCCCGAACGGGGGCTTTAAGCTTACTCTTGCTCCTCGCAGGCGGCCTGGGCGTCGCCGGCGAGCACCTCCTCCCAGGCCTGCTCGATGGAGTAGCCGACCCGGTTGTCGATGGTATCGATCACCTCGACGGCCTGCTGGAGCGACTGCTGGCTCTTGAGCGCCAGCACCAGCCGGGCGAGATCCTGCTTGCTGAAGGCGTTGGCGATCCGGTCGGCCTGCTGGTTCAGTTCGATGCAGTTCATAAACCACCTCGTGTGTTGTTCACGACCTTGACGTTCTAGTGGCTGCGCGCCGGGGGTGAGGCGCGGACGACCGCCTGGCGGTGGGCTCGGCGATGTCCTGCGTTACGCTCTAGCTTATAAAGCGTCCCTGTCGGGCTTCCTGGGTGACTGCATGAAGCCATTTAGCCACTATGGTGCATGGCAGCATCGCTCACCATTGATCATTGGCAGTGGCAATGGTTGTAGCTCGACGACAAAAGAGGCCTTCAGCGTCCATTCTTGTCGGCCACTTTCAGAGAAGCGCTTTGACCTGGAAGCAAGCGACGAAAAAGCCGCCCGAAGGCGGCCTCGCAACGCATCGGCATCACGCCACGTGGAGCGTCACGTCATGTTCGATCAACAACCGACGAATCGCCTCCGGCGGCTGACGATCGGTGAACAGCGCGTCGAGCTGGGCCAGATTGCCCTGGCGCACCACCGGATTGCGATGAAACTTCGAGTAGTCCGCGGCCAGGTAGACCCGCCGCGAATTGGCGATGATCGCCTGGGCGACGCGCACCTCCTGGTAGTCGAACTCCAGGAGCGAGCCATCCTCGTCGATGCCGCTGATGCCGATGATACCGACGTCCACCTTGAACTGGTTGATGAAATCGATGGTCGCCTCGCCGATGATGCCGCCGTCGCGGGAGCGCACCTGGCCGCCTGCGATGATCACCGTGAAATCCTCCTTGCGCTGCAGGATCGCGGCGACGTTGAGGTTGTTGGTGATGATCTCGAGCCCCTGATGCTCCAGAAGCGCCTGGGCGATCATCTCGTTGCTGGTGCCGATGTTGATGAACAGCGATGCGTGATCGGGAATCTGCGCGGCCACGCAGCGGGCGATGCGCTCCTTCTCGTCGAGGTGCAGGGTCTTGCGCGTGCTGTAGGCAGTGTTCACCGTGCTGGATTCCACGCCCGCGCCACCGTGAACGCGCCGTATGCGCCCCTCGTCGGAGAGCGTGTTCAAGTCGCGGCGAATGGTCTGCGGCGTCACCGAGAAGTGGTCGGTGAGCTGCTCGATGCTCACGTAGCCGTTCTGGCGGACCAGTTCGACGATGGCATCCTGGCGATGGTGCTGATTCATGGGCGGAGCCTATTGTTCTGAACGGCGAGCCGCGCCTGCTCGCCTGGCTAAGAGTTTGAAAATCGAAAGGGTTCGAAAACCGGATGTTAGCCGGATAAGGGCCATACGAGAAGGATTATCGGGATCGCCGTCGCCATCACCACCACCGAAAGCGGCAGGCCCAGTTTCCAGTAATCGCTGAACCGATAGCCACCGGGCCCCAGTACCAGGGTATTCGACTGATGGCCGATGGGCGTCAGAAAGGCGCAGGATGCGCTCACCGCCACCGCCATCAGAAACGGCTCAAGTGCCACGCCAAAGCCGCTTGCCAGGCTCGCCGCGATAGGCGCCATCAGAAGCGCCGCCGCGGCGTTGTTGACGATGTTCGACAGCAGCATGCACAGCGTGAACAGGCCGCAAAGCGACACCACCACCGGCCAATCGGCACCGAAATGCAGCAGCGAATTGGCGATGATGTCCGCCCCGCCGCTGGTCTCCAGGGCCTCTCCGACCGGCAGCATGGCCGCCAGCAGCACGATCACCGGACCATCGATGGCGTGATACCCTTCTCGAAGCGGAAGCACCCCGATCAGAAGCGATACCAGCGCTGCGCTGCTCATCGCCACCGCCGCCGGCAGCAGATCCAGCAGCATCGCCACGATCGCCAGTGCGAAGATGCCCAGCGACAGCGCCAGCTTGCGCGGCTGCCCCAGGTGGAGCTCGCGGCTGGCCAGCGGCAGGCAGCCCAGGCTCGACAGACTCTCGTTGATCTCCTTCTCGCTACCCTGCAGGAGCAGCACATCGCCGGTCTGGAAGCGAATGTCGCGCAGGCGCTGCTTGAGGCGCCCGCCATCGCGTGCCACCGCCACCAGATGCAGGCCGAACTGGTGGTTCAAGCGCAGCTGACGCACGCTGCGATTGATCATCATCGAGTCGCCGCGCACCACGGCCTCGATCAGTTGCAATCCTTCGGTGTCGACCGGCTCACGCTCCTCCATGGCCTCTTTTGCGTTGACCTCGCCCTCGTCATGCGCAGCCTCGGGCTCCGCCACGGCGCTGAGCCCCACCTTGTCCTCTAGCAGTTGGAGTTCGTCGGGGCCCGCCTCGAGCAGCAGAATGTCGCCCTGCTTGAGCACGCCGTGAAACGAGTAGCCTGCCCGGCGGTCGTCATCGCGCACCACGGCCAGCACCGGGATGGTCTCGTCGAGTTCGTCGCGCAGCTGCTGGAGCGTCAGCCCGTTGGCTCGCGACTCTTCGGAAACCTTGAGCTCCACCAGGTAGTTGGCGGTATCGAACATGTCGCCTTTGCCCGCCTGGCTATTGCGCCGCGGCGTGAACCGCCAGCCGACCAGCACGATGAACGCAAGGCCTGCGAGCGCGACCGCGATACCCACCGGCGAGAAGCTGAACATGCTGAAGTTCTCGCCGGTGAGCTCCCCGCGGTAGGTCGCGACGATGATGTTGGGCGGCGTGCCGATCAAGGTGGTCAACCCCCCGAGCAGCGAGCCGAAGGCCAGCGGCATCAGCAAAAGCGAGGGCGAAGTGTCGTTTTCGCGGGCCAGGCGCATGGCCACGGGCAGCAGCAGCGCCAGCGCCCCGACGTTGTTCATGATGCCCGACAGCACCACCACGGTACCCACCAGCACCAGAAGCTGCAGCATCAGCCGATCGCCGACCTTGAGCACCTGATGAGAGATGATGTCGACCACGCCGGAGCGCTCGAAACCCCGGCTCAATACCAGTACCGCCGCCACGGTGATCACCGCCGGATGGCCGAAGCCGCGAAACGCCTCGTCCGCCGGCACCAGTCCCAGCACCACCGACGCCAGGAGTGCGGTCATCGCCACCAGGTCGAAACGAAACCGCCCCCAGATGAAGGCGACCAGCGTCAGTCCCAGGATGATGAATATCAGCGTACTCGGGGCCAGTCCGATAGCCTCCATCGTCATTTAGCACTCTCTCCTTGTAGCGCATGGGGGGTGCGACTCGCGCGTTGCGAGCGCCATCGCCAGGCTCCGGGTAATTACGCAACATGGGTTAACAACCTCGCCTTTGCACAAATTATACGATATTTGTACATACGTACAGCGCTGCAGGCGTGGGACGATACTTTTCGGTGAGCCCGTCGTTTTGGCTACACTGGGCCCTTCATGACCCAACCAAGGCCCCAACCAAGGAGAGTTCCAATGGATCTATGCCAGCGCCTCAAGGAAGCCGCCCAGCCCCACTGGGACGCCGCGGTCCATCACCGGTTCGTCGACCAGCTATTGGCCGGCGAGGTCGAGGACAGCGTGATGGCGCGTTACCTGGTGCAGGACTTTCGCTTCTGCGATACCTTCGTGCGCCTATTGGGTGCGGCGGTCTGCGCCGCCGACGACCCGCAGGCGCGACTGACCCACGCCCGCCAGTTG
>NZ_JAMZBC010000007.1 GCF_024158715.1 Halomonas sp. 707D7
AGCGAAGCCCCCGCCACGCCCGACCCGATCGCCGATCTGGTCGCCTCCAACGAGGCTACCTCGAATACCGCCAGTTCCTCGGGGAGCGATCAGAGCGACGCATCCTCGACCCGGGCTCCGGCCACCGCCGAGCAGGGCGAGTGGGCCGTGCAGGTGGGTAGCTTCGGGGACGTGGCCAATGCCCAGCGCTTGAGCGAGCAGCTCGCAAGCCAGGGCTTCACTGCCTTTCGCCGCGCCCGGGACAATAACCTGACGTCGGTCTATGTCGGCCCCTACGCCACCTCGGAAGAGGGCGAATCCGCCATGGCGCTGATCAAGCAGCGCGCCAACGTCCAGGGTCTCCTGGTGCGGGTGCGGGATTGACGATGGCACTTACCTGGATCGATGCCCTCTTTCTGGCGGTGCTGGCGCTGTCGATGCTGGCGGGCTTTCTACGTGGCTTCGTGCGCGAGGCGCTGGGCCTGGCCGCCTGGGTGATCGCGCTGATGGTGGCGCGGGTGCTGGCCGCTCCGGTCGCGGAACTCATGAGCGGGTTGATCGACAGCTACGATGCCCGCCTGGTGCTGGCCTTCGCGCTGGTCATCTTCGCGGTGATCCTGCTGTGCGGCATCGTCATTCGCCTGGTGCACGCCGCGATCGTCTGGGTCGGCATGGGGCTATTGAACCGTTTTGCCGGGGCGGCCTTCGGCGCAGCGCGCGGCGTGGTCATCCTGCTGGTCGCCACGATATTGATCACTTTGACGCCGCTGTCCGACCTCGAGGCCTGGCAGCAGGCGAGCCTGCGTCCCACCTTCATCGAACTAAGAGACTGGGCGGTCAGCCAGCTTAACCAATGGGAGCGCGAGCTGCCCCGGGCCCCGGAGTCGCTGCGCGACATCAGCCTGCCCGAGCTTCGTTTGAGCGCGCCAGGCGCATCCAACGGCTCACCGGCCCCCGCGCCGTAATCACCGGTCCCGACCCCTGCGCGGGGCCGGCTACATCATGATCGAACATCCGCGCTCGCTGTCCCGGGCGTGGTGCAAAGCGAGGTAACACGAATGTGCGGTATCGTCGGCCTTCTGGCCAAGCAAGCGGTGAACCAGGGTATCTACGACGCCCTGACCGTTCTTCAGCACCGGGGGCAGGATGCCGCGGGCATGATGACTTGGAGCGAGGGACGCTTTCTGCTGCGCAAGAGTAACGGCCTGGTGCGCGACGTGTTCCATACCCGTCACATGGCACGCCTGAAGGGGCGCCTGGGCATCGGTCACGTGCGCTACCCCACCGCCGGTTCGTCGAGCGAAGCCGAGTCGCAGCCGTTCTACGTCAACTCGCCCTACGGCATTGCGCTGGCCCACAACGGCAACCTGACCAACTCCGAGCAGTTGAAGCAGGAACTCTTCTCCACCGATCTTCGCCACATCAACACCAGCTCCGACTCCGAAGTGCTGCTCAACGTGTTCGCCCACGAGCTCGGAAAGCAAGGGCTGCACCTCGAGCCCGGCGACATCTTCGATGCGGTACGCCGGGTCCATCGGCGCTGCAAGGGCGGCTACGCGGCGGTGGCGATCATCAACGGCTTCGGCATGGTGGCGTTTCGCGATCCCCACGGCATTCGCCCGGTGGTGTTCGGCACGCGCCAGGAAGGTGACAGCCAGGAGGTGATGATCGCCTCCGAATCCGTCGCACTCGACGTCGGCGGCTTCGAGCTCGAGCGTGATCTGGGCCCGGGCGAGGCGATCTTCGTCGACATGGAAGGGCGTATCACCACCCAGGTGTGCGCCGACCAGCCCACGCTTCGCTCGTGCATCTTCGAGCACGTCTACCTGGCGCGACCGGACTCGCTGCTCGACGGCGCCTACGTCTACGGCACGCGCATGCAGATGGGCAGAAAGCTCGGCGATCGTATTCTGAACGAATGGCCGGATCACGACATCGACGTGGTGATCCCGATTCCCGACACCTCGCGCACCTCGGCGCTCGAGATGGCCCAGCACCTCGGCGTGACCTACCGCGAAGGGTTCATGAAGAACCGCTACATCGGGCGTACCTTCATCATGCCGGGGCAGACCCAGCGCAAGAAGTCGGTGCGCCAGAAGCTCAACGCCATCGACGTCGAGTTTCGCGGCAAGAACGTGCTGCTGGTGGACGACTCCATCGTGCGCGGCACCACCTGCAAGCAGATCATCCAGATGGCTCGTGACGCCGGCGCTCAGAACGTCTACTTCGCTTCCGCCGCGCCGCCGGTGCGCTACCCCAACGTCTATGGCATCGACATGCCGGTGGCCTCCGAGCTGATCGCCCACGGCCGCACCGAGGCCGAGGTCGGCGAGCTGATCGGCGCCGATCGCATCTTCTATCAGGACCTCGAGGATCTGAAGGCGGCCTGTCGCGAGGTGAACCCGGACATGGAGGAGTTCGACTGCTCGGTGTTCGACGGCAACTACGTCACCGGCGACATCGACGACGCCTACCTCGCGGTGCTCGAAGCCAGCCGCAACGACGCGGCGAAGGACAAGAGCGCGGGCGATCACGCGCTGGTGGACATGCACAACCAGGACGACGACCTGGACGACTGACACCCACGCGATTTTGCGGGAAGGAAGACCATGCACGACGATTTTGATCTTGCGAGCTACTCGCTCGAGACGCTGGCCATTCGTGCCGGCCATGAACGCACCTTCGAGCAGGAGCACGCCGAGCCGATCTTTCCTACCTCGAGCTTCGTCTACGAGAGCGCCGCCGAGGCGGCGCGCAAGTTCGGCGGCAAGGAGCCTGGCAACGTCTACTCGCGCTTCACCAACCCGACGGTGCATACCTTCGAGCGCCGCCTGGCCGCACTCGAAGGCGGCGAGCGCTGCGTGGCGACCAGCTCCGGCATGGCGGCGATCCTCTCCACGGCGCTGGCGCTGCTCTCCCAGGGCGACGAGATCGTCGCTTCCCGCTCGCTGTTCGGCTCCACGGTGAGCCTGTTCGACAAGTACCTGGGCAAGTTCGGCATCGTCACCCGCTACTTGGAGCTGTCCGACCTGGACGCCTGGGAGCGGGCGATCACCCCGGCGACCAGGCTGCTGTTCGCAGAGACCCCCTCCAACCCGCTTTCCGAGGTGGCCGACATCGCGGCGCTTTCGGCGCTTGCCAAGAAGAGCGGGGCGCTGCTGGCGATCGACAACTGCTTCCTTACCCCGGCGCTTCAGCGCCCGCTGGAGCTCGGGGCGGATCTGGTCATCCACTCGGCCACCAAGTACCTCGACGGCCAGGGGCGGGCCATCGGCGGCGCGGTGGTGGGGCGATCAGAGCTTCTCGAGGAGGTCTTCGGCGTGGTGCGCACCTGCGGGCCGTGCCTGAGTCCCTTCAACGCCTGGATCTTCACCAAGGGGCTCGAGACGCTGTCGCTGCGCATGAAGGCCCACAGCGAAAACGCCCAGGCGCTCGCCGAGTGGCTGGCGGCGCACCCGGCGGTGGTCAAGGTGCACTACAGCGGCTTGGCGAGCCACCCGCAGCACGCGCTGGCCAGGACCCAGCAGCGCGGCTTCGGCGCGGTGCTGGGCGTGGAGGTCACGGGCGGGCAGGAGGGCGCCTGGCAGGTGATCGACGCCACGCGGCTCTTGTCGATCACCGGTAACCTGGGCGACGTCAAGACGACCATCACCCACCCGGCGACCACCACCCACGGCCGGCTGAGCGACGCCCAGCGCGAGGCCGCGGGCATCGCGCCGGGGCTGATTCGCATCGCGGTGGGGCTCGAGAGCCAGGAGGACATTCGCGCCGATCTCGCCCGGGGCCTGGACGCACTGGCCACCTGACGCTCACTCGATGCTTGGCTCGAAAACCCCACATCCGTGGGGTTTTTTCGTTTCACCGTCCTGGTTTGAGATACCGCATCGGAGGGGAGTGGTAACGTTTAGCCGGGTAATCAATGGTTTTTACGAATGAACTGTCCTGCTTTTTTCAGCAGTAGTTCGAGCGGCGACTCGCTATGCTCTATCGCTCGAAGTCGTTGAAACATTGATCAAAAAAATACGGCAGGCAATGCGTGCCGATCGTGTCGGGAAGGCTGGATCAGGGGATGGGCATGTGGCGTAATACGCGAAATGGTTGGGGCGTGGTGAGTATCTCGTTTCACTGGCTGAGTGCACTCGCCGTGATCGGCCTTTTCCTGCTGGGCTGGTGGATGACCGGCCTGGGTTATTACCATCCCTGGTACAACCAGGCGCCCTGGATCCATCGCTCGATCGGCATTCTGCTGCTACTGGTGACGGCGGGGCGAATGACATGGCGACTGTTGAACGCGACACCCGAGTCAGAAGGGAGCCGTTTCGAGCGCATCGCCGCGCACCTGGGGCACATCGGTATCTACGTGCTGCTGCTGCTGGTCATGCTCAGCGGCTACCTGATCTCCACCGCCAACGGGCGTGGGGTCAGCGTGTTCGGCTGGTTCGAGATGCCGGCCCTGCTGCACGGCCTGCCCAACCAGGCAAGCGTTGCCGGCGTCATCCACTGGTACAGCGCGGTACTTTTGCTCATCGTCGCCGCAGGCCACGCTTTAGCGGCCATGAAGCACCATTTTCACGATCGCCACCGCACCCTGGTGCGGATGGTGAACCCGGCACACAGCCGCCGACCCGGCTGAACGATTTTCCAACGAGGGGCGCCCCGGCGCCTCGACCCCCAGCAAGGAAAGAGAGGAGTTGTCCCATGTTGAAGAAGAGTCTGCTTGCAAGCGCCGTTGCCGCTGCTGCCCTGATTCCGCTGAGCCAGGCCCAGGCCGCCGACTACGTGATCGATACCGAAGGCCAGCACGCCTTCGTCCAGTTCAAGATCAGCCACCTCGGCATGTCCTACATCCTGGGCAGCTTCGAGGAGTTCAGCGGCGATTTCACCTTCGATGAAGACGACCTGGAGGCCTCGAGCGTCAACGTCGAGGTGCAGGTCGATAGCCTCAACTCCAACCACGCCGAGCGCGATCGTCACATCCTGAGCGGCGACTTCCTGAATGCCAGCGAGTACCCGACCGCCACCTTCACCTCCACCGGCTTCGAGTCCACCGGTGACGACGAAGGTACCCTGACCGGTGAGCTGACCCTGCACGGCGAGACCCAGGAAATCGAGATGCCGGTCACGCTGATCGGCCAGGGCGAAGACCCCTGGGGCAACTACCGCGCCGGCTTCGAGGGCAGCACCACCCTCGTGCTCGGCGACTACGGCATCGACATGAGCGACTTCCCGGAAGCCATGCACGAGCTCGAGCTCTACGTGACCTTCGAAGGTATCCGCCAGTAACGGCGGCGTTTTAAAAAACGCCATCACCCCGACCGGGGTGGTGGCGTTTTTGCGTTGTGACGCATCGAATTTTCAACGAGGAGAGACGAGTTGGCCGTTTTCAGGCACTCCCTGGCGATCACGTTGTGGCGCCAGACCTGGCCCATGGCGATCGGCGTTCTGGCCCTTCTGGGCTTTCAACTGGTGGACAGCGCCTTCATCGCGAGGCTCGGTACCGCGCCACTGGCTGCCCAGTCGTTCACCTTTCCGCTGTCGTTTCTGATCATCGGCGTCCAGGTAGGCATGGGAATCGCCATCGCCGCGCTGATATCGCGCGCGCTGGGCGCCGGGGAGGACGCGCGTGCCCGGCGCCTGGGGACGCTGGTACTGCTCTTCGGCGGCGGCGTCATCGGCGTGCTGGCACTGCTCTTGTGGGTCGTGCAGGTGCCGGTCTTCACGCTCCTGGGGGCCGATGAAGGCGCGCTCGACTACATCCGCCGCTACTGGGGGCCTCAACTCTTCTCCTCCTGGCTCGGGGCGCTGCTCTACTTCGTCTATAGCCTGTTTCGCGCCCACGGCGACACGCGCCTGCCGGGCAAGATGATGGTGCTCAGCAGCCTCGTCAACCTGGCGCTCGATCCGCTGTTGATCTTCGGGGTCGGCGACTGGCCGGGGCTCGGGCTCCCCGGTGCGGCCTGGGCGACTGCCATCGCCTTCGGCGTGGGGCTTTGGGTGGTCGGACGCAAGCTTGCCGGCAAGCGGTGGCTGGCCCGCGAGGGCGTGCTCGACGAGGCGCGCGCCTCGGCGCGCGGATTTCTCGGCATCGCGGGGCCGGCGATGGTCGGCCAGCTGATGCCGCCGCTGGCGGCGATGCTGGCGATCTCCGCCGTGGCCGGACTTGGCGATGTCCAGGTGGCCGCCTGGGGGCTCGCCAACCGCCTGGAAACGGTGTCGCTGATGGTGATCCTGGCGATGACCATGTCGCTGCCGCCCTGGCTCGGGCGCTGCTTTGGCGCGGGTGACTGGACGCAGATCCACGCGCTCATGCGCCTGGCGCTCAAGGTCGCGGTGATCTGGCAGCTGGGGCTGGGCGTTCTGCTGGCGCTGGGCGCCCCGTTCGTGGCCGACGTGTTGGCGGGCAGCCCGGAGGTGCGGGAGGCGCTGACGCTGTTGATCCGCTTTCTGCTGCCCAGCTACGCAGCGCTCGGGGTGTGCATGCTGGTGGTGTCCGCCGGCAACGCGCTGGGGTGGCCGCTGCGCGCCATGCTGCTGTCGAGCGCCCGGCTGTTCGCGTTCTACCTGCCGTGCCTGTGGCTCGGGGCCGCGCTGTACGGTTGGACGGGACTCGCCGCCGGAGCGGCGGCGGGTAACGTGCTGGCAGGGCTCGCCGCCTGGTACCTGCTGCGGCGAATCCTTTCGCGCCCGCAGCGGCGGGCGCGGGAGCCGGGCTAGCGCAGCGGCGTCTTCTGCAGCGAGAAGTAGGCGAACAGCAGCGCCATGGCGAGATAGCCCATGACGAACTGCGGCGCGGCGTTCAGGGCGAGCGCCGGGGCGTGCATCAAGCCGACGAAGGAAAGACCGGCGGCGATCAGCGCGAAGACCGCCGCCTTGCGAAACTGATGATCGATCGCCGAGACCGTCATCGCCCCGAGCAGGATCGCCATGAACATCGCGCCCTGGCCCACACCGACGATGGCTGGCGAGATACCGCTGACGACCTCTTCGGCGCCGCGGTTGAAACGCGTCATCACGTAGTTGGCGAAGTAGGGCAGCATGGCCAGCGCCACCGCCGGATAGTAGCGGGTATCGTTGGCCTGGAAGGCCGTGGCGATCATCGAGATGCCCACGAACACCAGGATCGGGGCGACCACCGAGACGGGGATGATCGCGGCGAGCGCGGCGATCAGCCCGAGCATCGTCGCCAGGCCGTAGACCGCCCCGTTGAGCAGGCTGTAGCCACGCCCGGCGCCCATCCACTTGGCGCCGACGGTGGCGATGTAGACCGTGGTCGGGAACACGCCGCCGAACAGCGCGCCGATCATGGTACCGGCACCGTCCACCGCCTGACACTCGCGCACGTCGTACTTGTCGCCCGCGGCTTCCATCGCCTCGACGTTGTTCATCGTCTCGATGGCGTTGTAGAGCGTGATCGGCAGCACCACGGTGAGGATGGCGAGCATGCCGGTCAACAGGAAGACCAGGCCCTCCCACCAGGCGGCGTTGGGTAGCAGCGGGTAGAAGCCCAGGTGGGTGAAGGCGTCGCTGAAGCGTTCGCCGCCGGCATCGTCGATCAGGTAGGCCAGCGCCGTGCCGATCACGATGGCGAACAGTGAGGTGGGAAGCTTGAACGGCATGGCCACGCGCGCCACCAGACCCACGATGGTGATGGCCAGCACCACCAGGCCGATGACCGGCATTTCCAGCGTCTTGAACAGCATCTCGCCGGCGATGAAGGTGAGCGCTACCCCGGCGACCGCGCCGAGCATGGCCGCTCGCGGCAGGTGATGCTGGACGAAGCGACCCACCAGGCTGACCAGCACCTCGATGGCGCCGCTGATGAAGCAGGCGGCGACGGCCACCTTCCAGGCGAGCTCGGCGTCGCCGGTGAGCTGCTTGGCGGGCAGCAGCACGCCGAACAGGAAGACGAACATCACCGGCGTCGAGATGCCGTAGGAGAGCGCGGTAACGTCGGTGCGCTGTTCGCGTCGCGCCAGACGCGCCGCGCTCCAGGCGTAGTAGAAATTGCCCACCATCACGGCCACCGCCGCGCCGGGCAGTACCTGGCCATAGACGATCTCGGCGGGGAAGCCGAGGCTCAGCATGGTGATCGCGATGATCACGAAGTTGGCGATGTTGTTCTGAAACAGGGCGAAGAAAGCGTCGGTGTCTTCCTTCTTGTACCAGGGGTAGCGTATGCCGTGGGCCGCCATGAAATGCCTCTAGGATAAAAGCCGCCGTGTCTTCGGCGACTTGACTGATCGGTCAGATTTTTCGGACTCAAAACGAAAGCGCCCGGGCACAAGGCCCGGGCGCTTCGAGGGAGTGGTGCGTTACTCGTTGACGGCGGCGATCGCCTTGGCAAGATAGGGCAGGTTCTCCTTGGAGAAGCCGGCCACGTTGGCGCGACCCGAGCGCACCATGTAGATGCCGAACTCGTCGCGCAGGCGGTCCACCTGCTCGGGTGTCAGGCCGGTGTAGGAGAACATGCCGCGCTGCTCGGCGACGCAGGCGTACTTGTCCGCCAGGCCGTACGGCGCGAGCGCCTCGACGAACTCGCGGCGCAGCGTGTTGATGCGATCGCGCATCTCGGTCAGCTCCTCGCGCCACATTGCCGTGAGTTCGGCATCACTCAGGATGGTGCTGACGATGGCGCCGCCGTGGGCCGGCGGGTTGGAGTAGTTCTCACGGGCGACGATGGCGACCTGAGAGCGGACGTTCTCCATCTGCTCCTGGTCCTTCGCCACCAGGATCAGGCAGCCCGTACGCTCGCAGTAGATGCCGAAGTTCTTCGAGCAGGAGCTGGTGATGATGACCTCGTCGAGGTTCTCGGCCAGCAGACGCACGCCGAAGGCGTCCTCTTCGAGGCCTTCGCCGAAGCCCTGGTAGGCGAAATCCACCAGCGGCAGCAGCTTGCGCTGCTTGAGAATGTCGAGCACCTCGCGCCACTGCTCCTGGGAGAGATCGAAGCCGGTGGGGTTGTGGCAGCAGGCGTGCAGCACCACCACGTCGCCTTCCGGTATCTTCTCGAGCGCGTTGACCATGCCGTCGAAGTCCAGGCGGTTGTCCGCATCGACGTAGGGGTACTTGTGCAGCTCGATGCCGGCCGAAGTGAAGATGCCGTGGTGGTTCGGCCAGGTGGGGTCGCTCACCCAGATGCCCTTGCCAGGCATCTGGCTTGCGATGAAGTCCGCCGCCAGACGCAGCGCGCCGGTGCCGCCCGGCGATTGGGTAGCGCTGGCACGCTTGGCCGCCAGTACCGGCGAGCCTTCGCCGAGCACGATCGGCAGCACGACCTCGCCGTAGGCGGGGGCGCCGTGGGAGCCGATGTAGGTCTTGGTGGTCTCGTTTTCGAGCAGGCGGGCCTCTGCTTCCTTGACGGCGCGCATGACCGGCGTATTGCCTTGGGCATCGCGGTAGACGCCAACGCCCAGATCCACTTTCTGGGGATTGGTGTCCTTCTTGAAAGCTTCGATCAGTCCTAGAATGGCGTCTCCCGGGACCCGCTCAATATGCTCGAACATGTAGACCACTACCTCGTTAGGCGATGACTGGAAAAGGGTGTGCAGTGCTTAATGATGCCATCGTGGTCGAAGAACTGCCACACCGCGCGGGCGCGAATGGGCCACAAATTCAAGCAGTGGCCTCGAGCGGGTTCAGGCGAGGGGGTAGACGCAGTCGCGACCGGTGTCCTTGGCCCGGTAGAGTGCCTGATCGGCGCGCTTGAGCAGGGTGGTCAACGCCTCGTCCGGACGATATTCGGCGACGCCGATGCTGACCGTGACCTCGCCGACGCCGGTACCCAGGTCCAGCCGTGCGATCGCATCGCGAACGCGGTCGGCGATGCAGCGACAGTGGCTCAGGGAAGTGCGCGGCGCTACCACCACGAACTCTTCACCGCCCAGACGCGCCATCAGATCGCTTTCACGCAGAAGTTTCTGGGTCTGTTGCGCCAGTGAGCGCAGGATCTCGTCGCCCCGGGCGTGGCCGTGGTGGTCGTTGAAGCGCTTGAAGAAGTCCACGTCGATCATCATCACCGACAAGGGCGTCGCCTCCTCGCGACTTTGCTGGGCACGACGCTTGAGCTCCATCGTCAATCGGCGCCGATTGGCGAGTCCGGTGAGAAGATCGGTATGGCAGCGCTTCTCGAGACGCTGCTCGTGAGCGACCTGACCCGTGACGTCCATCATCAGTCCGTTCCAGGTCACGCCATCCACGTGTCGCTCGGGAAGGGCGCTCACACCGACCCAGCACAGCCGATGCTGCGGGTGGACGATGCGAAAGCGGGTCGACAGCGGCACCAGCCAGCGCGCCGAGCGCTCGATCGCGGTTTCGATGGCGGGCCAGTGCTCGCCGGCCAGCGTCTGGATGACCGGCGCGGCATCCTCGCCCAGGCGCACCCGATCCAGGCGCTCGAGAATACTGCCGCCCCCTTCCAGGTAGCGAAACTGCAGGCGCCCGTTGCGGTCGCGATGAAGCTGGAAGATGACGCCCGGCAGATGCGCCAGCAGGCGGTCTGCGCTGAGAAGAGCGGGGGAAGGTGTGTCGTGCACGAGCATGCGTGATCCCTTCGCAATGCGTGGTGGTCGCCGAATCGATAAGTGAGGATAGCGCCAAACCCGACACAGCGATGTAAGCGTTCTGCCATGATCGACGAAATAAGTTATATCTTTTTGGAATATAAATTGACGGTTGATCGGCTGAATCGCAGGAAAAGACGCGGGTTTTCGTGAATTACTGGCGGGTAGCGCCCGAGTTAACTACTTTTTTGAAGATAAACAAATCGTTCAGGGACGCAACATGGCAGACGAGAATCCGCTAGATCATCAGCATGACACTCCTCGCAAGGTCAGCACCCGCGAGCTCTTTCGTCACAACCGGGTCAGGGCGATCGCCGGTATCGCCGCAATCGGAGTGGTCTGGGCCATCATGGCGCAGTCCAATGCCAACACCCATCGCGAGCGCGTCGATTCGTTGCAAGCTGATCTGGCCGCCGCCGAGCAGCAGAATCAGCGCCTGAGTCAGCGTGTAAGCGAGTACGAACAGGCCGAGACGGACCTGGCAGCGATGCGTGAAGAGATCGCTTCGCTCGAGGAGCAGCAGAGTCAGGCACAGTCGGGTCTCGAGGAGGTTCAGCAGGAGGTTGGCTCGGTCCAGTCGCGGCTCGAGGAGCTCCAAAGTCAGCGCGACTCGCTCCAGCAGGAAGTGGATGCGCTGGAAGAAGAGCTCGAAAATGCTCAGAGCAGCATGCAGTCGTTGCGCGACGAGCGTGACGAAGCGGTCAGCGCTCGCGACGAGGCCCAATCGTCGCTCGACGAGCTCGAACAGGCCCGCGAAAGCGCCGAAGAGGCGCGCCAGGAAGCAGAAACCGCGCGTCAACAGGCCGAGGAGCAGCGCCAGCAGGCCCTCGACGAGCAGAACCAGGCGCAGGAAGAGCTCGAGGCGCTCGAGTCTCAGGTCGAGGAGGCCAATGAGCGCCTGAGCGCCCTTCAGGAGCAAGTCGACAGCGCCGAGCAGGAGCTCGAGCAGCTTCAGAGCCAGCGCGACAGCATCAGCAGCGAACGCGACGATCTTCAGAGCGAGATCGACGCGCTCGGCGAGCAGCGCGAGGAGCAGGAGCAGAGCCTGACCCAGGTGCGCGGCGAGACCGACGACCTGATGGTGGCGCTCGATATCGGCCGCGAGGAACTGGCAAGCGTCGAAAGCGATATCGAGACCCGCGAAGCGCAGCTCGAGCGCCTGGAGAACCAGCTGCGCGACTGGCGCAGCGAGCTCTCGGCGCTGGATGACCGCCTGGGCGAAGTCGACGACGTGGCCGAGGACGACGTGCCCGATCTTTCCGGCAGCGCCTCTTCCGCCCAGGGCCAGGGCGGTTCAGCGTCACAGGAGCCGGCGCAGCAGGACGAAGCGCAGCAGAACCAGGACGCCGGCGACGACGAGCAGCAGGGCCAGGGCAACAACTGAGCCTTCAGATAGTACGCGGGTACGGCCAGGGCCGTACCCGCTTTTTTATGCGCCGAGTTTATGAACGCCGCCTCAGCGCGTATGATCTAGCCAATTCAACGTTCAAGGAGCGCCCGATGGAAGGGATCAAGCATATCGTCGCCGTCGCATCCGGCAAGGGGGGCGTCGGCAAGTCCACCGTCACCGTCAACCTGGCGCTGGCGCTGTCCGCCCAGGGGTATCGTGTCGGCGTGCTGGATGCGGACATCTACGGGCCGAGCCAGGCGCAGATGCTCGGCGTTGCGGAGGGGACGCGCCCGCAGACCGTGGGCGAGAACACCTTTCTGCCGCTCGAGGCTCACGGGCTCCAGGCGATGTCGATGGCGTTTCTGGTCAACAGTCGGGATGCGCTGGTGTGGCGCGGTCCGATGGTGGTCGGTGCCTTCCAGCAGATGCTCAACCAGACGAAGTGGGACGATCTCGACTTCCTGTTGATCGACATGCCCCCGGGTACCGGCGACATCCAGCTGACACTTGCTCAGAAGGTGCCGGTCTCCGGCGCGGTGGTGGTCACCACGCCGCAGGACATTGCGCTGCTCGACGCACGCAAGGGCATCGAGATGTTCCGCAAGGTAAAGGTGCCGGTGGTCGGTGTGATCGAGAACATGAGCCTCTACACCTGCGAGAAGTGCGGCCACGAAGCCGCTATTTTCGGCGCCGGTGGAGGCGAACGCATCGCCGATGAGTATAATACCGCGCTGCTCGGTCGCCTGCCGCTGACCCTCGACATTCGCGAGCTGGCCGACTCCGGCACGCCCAGCGTGATCGCCAAGCCCGACAGCTCCGAGAGCCAGGCCTTTGCCGACATCGCCCGCCAGGTGGCCCAGGCGGTGATGGGGACGCAGCAGAGCGGCCCCACGATTTCCTTTAGTGAGTGATTAGTCAACCCATGAGTATTCAGCCAGATAAGTGGATTCGCCGCATGGCGCAAGAGCGCGCCATGATCGAACCCTTCGAGCCCGGCCAGGTACGTCACGTCGACGACCAGCGGGTGATTTCCTACGGCACCTCGAGCTATGGCTACGACGTGCGCTGCTCGGACGAGTTCAAGGTCTTCACCAACATCCACTCGGCGATCGTCGATCCCAAGGCGTTCGACGAGAAGAGCTTCGTCGACGTGAAGGGCGATGTCTGCATCATTCCGCCCAACTCCTTTGCGCTGGCGCGCACCGTCGAGTACTTTCGCATTCCGCGCAACGTGCTGACCATCTGCCTTGGCAAGTCCACCTACGCGCGCTGCGGCATCATCGTCAACGTCACGCCCCTCGAGCCCGAGTGGGAAGGCCACGTGACGCTGGAGTTCTCCAATACCACCAACCTTCCGGCCAAGATCTACGCCCACGAAGGCGTGGCGCAGATGCTGTTTCTGACCGCCGACGAGGAGTGCGAAACCTCCTACAAGGATCGCGGCGGCAAGTACATGGGCCAGCGTGGCGTGACGCTCCCACGCACCTGAGCGCTATCGAAGCCAAAAAAAGCGCGCCTTACAAGGCGCGCTTTTTTCGTTGGTTCCTGCCGGTCCGAGGCGACCGTCAGGGCTCCTCGTCGAGCTCCTCGGCGGCATCGTCGTGAGAAAGACGCATGCCGTGGGGCGGCAGGGGCTGGCCATCGATGGTCACGGCATCGTTGGCGTACTGAAGCCGACCCTGCAGGAACCACTGCACGGCGATGGGGAAGATCAGGTGCTCGCGGGCGTGGACCTTCTCCTTGAGGCTCTCGACGCTGTCCTCCGGGGTGACCCGGCACTCGGCCTGGAGCACGACCGGGCCGCCATCGAGTTCCTCGGTGACGAAGTGCACGCTGCAGCCGTGGACATCGACGCCGTCGGCCAGCGCCCGGGCGTGGGTGTCGAGCCCTTGGTAGGCGGGCAGCAGCGACGGGTGGATGTTGAGCATCCGGCCCATGAAGCGCTGCACGAAGCGTGGCGTCAGGATGCGCATGAAGCCTGCCAGCACGATCAAGTCCGGCTCGTGGCGCTCGATCACCTTGATCAGCGCGCCGTCGTAGGCCTCGCGGCTGTCGTACTCGCGGTGGGGCAGGGCGACCGCCTCGATGCCCGCCTCATGGGCGCGCTTGAGCCCGTAAGCGCCGGGCTCGTTGGAAATGACCGCCTTGATCTCGCCGCCGAGGCGGTCATGGGTCTGGGCCTCGATCAGCGCGGCGAGGTTGCTGCCGCTGCCGGAAATCAGCACCACGATGCGGCGCTGGTCGATCGGCGCCGGCGTCATGTCGGTCAGCGTGTCGCTGGCGTAGTCGTTACTGCTCACGGCGCGGGTTCTCCAGCACGACCGCCTCGCCGCTGCGCTCGACGATGGCGCCGATGCGGTGAACGGTTTCACCCTGCTCCTTCAGGTAGGCTTCGGCCTGGTCGGCTTCGGCGGCAGGCACGACGACCACCATGCCGATGCCGCAGTTGAGCACCCGGTGCATCTCCACCTCGCTGACGTTGCCTTTCTGCTGCAGCCAGTCGAACACCGCCGGGCGCTCCCAGGTGCTGACGTCGATGCGCGCCGCCAGCGTCTCCGGCAGTACCCGGGGAATGTTCTCGAGCAGCCCGCCGCCGGTGATGTGAGAAAGCGCGTGAACGGCAAGGCCGCTTTCGCGCAGCAGCGCCAGCAACGGCTTGACGTAGATGCGCGTCGGCGCCATCAGCGCGTCTTTCAAGGGCGTGCCGTCGATGCTTTCGTCGAGCGAGCTTGCGTTGATCTCGAGGATCTTGCGAATCAGCGAGTAGCCGTTGGAGTGGGGGCCGGAGGAGGCCAGGCCCAGGAGCACGTCGCCCTCGCCGACGCGGCTGCCGTCGAGGATGTCGGCCTTTTCCACCACGCCGACGCAAAAGCCCGCCAGGTCGTAGTCGCTGCCTTCGTACATGCCGGGCATCTCGGCGGTCTCGCCGCCGACCAGCGCGCAGCCCGCCTGTTCGCAGCCGGCACCGATGCCGGTCACGACGTCGGCGGCGATGTCGACGTCGAGCTTGCCGGTGGCGTAGTAGTCGAGAAACACGAAGGGCTCGGCGCCGGCCACCACCAGATCATTGACGCACATCGCGACCAGGTCGATGCCGATGGTGTCGTGCTTATCAAGATCCATCGCCAGGCGCAGCTTGGTGCCGACCCCGTCGGTTCCCGTGACCAGTACCGGCTGCTTGTAGCCGGCCGGCATTTCGCACAGTGCGCCGAAACCGCCGAGCCCTCCCATCACTTCCGGGCGCGTCGTCCGCTTGGCGACGTGCTTGATGCGCTCCACCAGGGCGTTGCCGGCATCGATGTCGACGCCGGCATCCTTGTAGCTAAGTGATGAAGAAGCCTGAGAAGGGGTTGTCTTGGTCATGACAGGTCCTGTAGAGCCTATAGCGAAACGGGGTGGGGAGGCCGCGCGGCCGGTGCCGGCCGTTGATACGGCGGATTGTACCATTTGACGAGGGAAGCCGCATCGACGTGTCGCCATATCTCGCAAGACAGGTTACCTTCGGGATACCATGCGCCATGACCCTTGACGACCTTGGATGACCCGTATGCGCAACTCTTGGTGGGGTGTAGTGTTTCTGGTCCTGCTGGTGGGCTTCGTCTACCTGCTGGAGTCGATTCTCATGCCCTTCATCGCCGGCATGATACTGGCGTATCTCGCGGATCCACTGGCCAATCGCTTTCAGGGGTGGGGCATGAAGCGCCCCGTCGCGGTCTGCAGCGTCTTCCTGGTACTGACACTGCTGCTTACCGTGGCGCTTTTGATCCTGATTCCGTTGATCGTCTCCCAGATCAAGCAGCTCGGCGAGGCGCTGCCGGGCATCTTCACCTGGGTCGAGAATCGCCTGGCACCGCAGGTGCTCGACTGGACCGGCTACGACGTGCGCTCGGAACTCGGCAACCTTCAGGCCACGCTCGCCGAGAACTGGCGCGACGCCGGCGGGTATCTCGCCCAGGCGCTCGGGCAGATAGGCCGCTCTGGGGCGGCGTTTGCCACCTGGATCACCTACGTGGCGTTGATTCCCGTGGTCACCTTCTACCTGCTGCTCGACTGGGATCGGCTGCTGGCCAATATCGTCGGCCTGGTGCCGCGCCATTGGCTTGCGGACACCGCGCGCCTGGCCCGGCGCTGCGACGAGGTGCTGGCCGCCTTCCTGCGTGGGCAGCTGTTGGTCATGCTGTGCCTGGGGGTGATCTACGCGGTGGGGCTTACCGTGATCGGGCTCAACTTCGGGCTGCTGATCGGGGTGGTCTCGGGGCTGGTCAGCATCGTGCCGTTTCTGGGCTTCATCGTGGGGCTCGGCGTTGCCCTGGTCGTGGCCTTCTTCCAGTTCGAGAGCTGGTGGGGGCTGGTCGGGGTGCTGGCCGTGTTCAGTGTCGGGCAAGTAGCGGAAAGCGTTGTATTACAACCAAAATTGTTAGGTGATAAGATCGGTCTTCATCCGGTGGCGGTGATCTTTGCAGTGCTCGCCGGGGGCAGCCTGTTCGGCTTGACCGGCGTGCTGCTGGCACTGCCCGCCGCGGCGGTCATCATGGTGCTGCTGCGCGAGGTGATCGAGCGCTACAAGAAAAGCGAGCTCTACGCGGGGGTGGAGCGGCCGATGGACGGCCCGGCACTTCCTCACCGGCTCGATCATGACACGGACAGGGAGATTCCATGAGCAGAGTACCGGCCCAGCTGCCGCTCGGCGTCGGCTTGCGTGACGATGCCACCTTCGGCAACTACTTCGCCTCGCGGGAGAACGCGTCGCTGTTGACGTCGCTGACTCGCCAGCTGGCGCCGGCCTCGGAGCCGTTCATCTATCTCTGGGGGGCACCGAAGAGCGGGCGCAGCCACCTCTTGCAGGCGGCCTGCCACGCGGCCTCGGATGCCGACAAGCGCTCGCTCTATCTGCCGCTTGCGGATCTAGGCCACTTCCCGCCGCTGATGCTCGAGGACATCGAGCGCCTCGATCTGGTCGCCATCGACGATCTTGAGTACGTGGTGGGCCGCAAGCGCTGGGAAGAGGCGCTGTTTCACGCCTTCAACCGGCTGCGCGATGCGGGCAAGGGACTGATCGTCTCGGCCAGTGCCCCGCCGCGCCAGTTGAACGTCGCGCTGTCGGATCTGGCCTCGCGGTTGAGCTGGGGGGTCACCTACCACCTGCATCCGCTGGACGATGCCGACCGGCTCGAGGCGCTCAAGCTGCGCGCCCGGGTGCGCGGCATGGAGCTTCCCGACGATGTCGCCCGCTACATCCTTCACCGCGGCCCGCGAGAGCTCGGCGAGCTGTGTCGGGCGCTGGATACCCTGGATCAGGCCTCGCTCTCCGCCAAGCGCAAGCTCACCATTCCCTTCGTCAAGTCGGCGCTCGCCTGGTAGAGCGCCTTGCACGTGGCGCCGTGTTGTCGTAAGCGGTATCGCCGACTAGGGTAATCAGGTAGCCGCGCCGCCGCGCGGAGATCGGTTCACTGAAAGGAGGCAGGCAATGCAGACACGCATCGAACGCGACAGCATGGGCGAACTCGAGGTACCCGCCAGCGCCCTGTACGGCGCCCAGACCCAGCGGGCGATCGACAACTTCCCGGTATCGCACACCCCGATGCCCACGGCGTTCGTGCACGCGGTGGCGCGCATCAAGCTTGCCGCGGCGCGCAGCAACCTGGCGTTGGGGCATCTGGACGAGCCGCGCGCCCGGGCGATCGAGAAGGCGGCGCAAGCGGTGATCGCGGGCCACCACGACGACCAGTTCCCCATCGACGTGTACCAGACCGGCTCCGGTACCTCGACCAACATGAACGTCAACGAGGTGCTGGCCACGCTCGCTTCCCGCGAGGGAGTGGAAGTGACGCCCAACGACCACGTCAACATGGGCCAGTCGAGCAACGACGTGATTCCCAGCGCCATTCACGTGGCCGCGGCCATCGCCGTGAGCGACACCCTGCGCCCGGCGCTGGTCGCCCTGCGCGAGACCATCGACCGCCGCGCCGACGAGCTCAAGGACGTGGTGAAGACCGGGCGAACGCACCTGATGGACGCCATGCCGCTGCGCATGGACCAGGAGCTCGGCGGCTGGTCGAGCCAGATCGGCCAGGCCATCGAGCGTTTCGACAGCGCCCTCGAGCGCCTCCAGCGCCTGGCCCAGGGAGGCACTGCCGTGGGCACCGGCATCAACGCGCCGGAAGGTTTCGCCGAGGCCGTGGCCAAGGAGCTCAGCGCCCAGACCGGGCTTTCCTTCGTTCCCAACGACAGCTTCTTTGCCAGCCTGTCGAGTCAGGACGCAGCCGTGGAGCTCTCCGGTCAGCTCAAGGGGCTTGCGTGTGTGATCATGAAGATCGCCAACGATCTGCGCTGGATGAACTCGGGACCGCTGGCGGGCCTGGGCGAGATCGAGCTCGAGGCGCTGCAACCGGGTAGCTCCATCATGCCGGGCAAGGTCAACCCGGTGATTCCCGAGTCCGCCGCCCAGGCCGCCGCCCAGGTGATCGGGCTCGATGCGGCGATCACCGTGGCGGGGCAGAGCGGCAACTTCCAGCTCAACGTGATGCTGCCTCTGGTGGCCACGAACCTGCTGACGTCGATCACCCTGATGAGCAACACGGCGAACCTGTTGGCCGAGCGGGCCATCGCCACCTTCAAGGTGCGCAACGCGCATCTGCAAGAGCCGCTGGCGCGCAACCCGATCCTGGTGACGGCGCTCAACGGCGTCATCGGCTACAACGCGGCGGCGGCAGTGGCCAAGAAAGCCTATCAGGCGGGAAGGCCGATCATCGATGTGGCCGAGGAGGAGACCGAGCTGGATCGCCAGACGCTCGAGCGCCTGCTCGACCCGGCCGTGCTCACCCGGGGCGGCGTGCCGGAGTAGGCCGCCCCGTAGCTGGACGGATCAGCGCTGCTGCTTTTCCGTCTGGCCTTCACGAATGGTTTCCTCGGCTTCTTCGCGCTCTTCCTCGCTCGCCTGCGGCGTTTCCTGCTCGCTCCGCTCGGCGGGGCAGTAGCAGAACGATGCCAGGATCGGAAAATGGTCGGAGCCGATTTCCGCAAGGCGCTGCATGTCCACCAACGTGAAATGCTCGGTGACGAAGATGTGATCCAGCGGCCAGCGAAGCATGGGGTAGTGGGCGTGGAAGGTACTGAACATGCCGCGCCCGCGGCGCGGGTCGAGCATGCCGCCCACGCGGCAGAAGCGCCGCGTGGTCCGTGACCAGGCCACGTCGTTGAGATCCCCCGCCACCAGCGTCGGCGCCGGCTTCTCGTGAATCTCCTGGCCCACCCACAGGAGCTCGGCATCGCGCCATAGCGATTTGTCGCTCTCGCTCGGCGCCGGCGGGCGAGGGTGGACGGCGTAGAGGCGAATGCGCTCGCCGCTTTCGAGCGTCACGTAGGTGTGGATCGACGGAATGTCTTCCTGGATCAACCACTTCACCTCGGTGTCCTCAAGGGCCAGGCGCGAGTAGAGGTGCATGCCGTAGAGGTTGTCCAGCGGCACCTTGACGCTGTGGGAGTAGCTCTCGCCCAGCGCCTCGTCGAGCCGCGCCTGCCACCAGTCGTCCGACTCCAGGGTGATGACGATGTCGGGCTGATGCGCCTTTATCGCCGCGATCAGCTTGTCGGACTGGCGGTTAGGGGTGAGCACGTTGGAGATCAGCAGCGTGACGACACGCGCCGACTCGGGCTCGCGGGCGGATTTCACCTCCACCGGCCAGATCCTCGTCCACGGCAGGATGTAGACCACCTGGATGAGCAGGGTGATCAAGGACAGGATGCCGGCGCCGGCGCGCCAGGGCCCGGAGTCGAGCAGGACGAGCGCTGCCACCATGTTGGCGAGAGCGGCGAAGGCGAGCTGGACGCGCGGGAACTCGAAGCTTCGTACGAACCACCAGCGTAGATGAATGCGAGCGATCAGAGTCGCGAGGAAAAGCAGCAGTGCGATGACGCCCACGAGTGGCCCGAGCAAGATCTACCTCCTTAACATAGGCTATGACGTTATTGGGCTTAGCTTAGCTGGCTTGTGAAAGACGTGTCGATGTAAAAGAGAACTTTCTTTTCAAGGCCCTATAAAAAGCACGCGGTGAAAAAACACCTTGCATTTATGACTCGAATACGTAGAATACGCCTCGCACACAAAGCAGGACCATAGCTCAGTTGGTTAGAGCGCCACGTTGACATCGTGGAGGTCGGCGGTTCAAATCCGCCTGGTCCTACCAAGTCTTTGACGCGTGCCGAAGGACCATAGCTCAGTTGGTTAGAGCGCCACGTTGACATCGTGGAGGTCGGCGGTTCAAATCCGCCTGGTCCTACCAGAATTCATGAACGCCCCGCTCATCAGAGCGGGGCGTTTTCGTTTGCCTCGATCCCGCTGGGTGCGCAGCTCAGGTTAGATCGGTCTGGCGCACGAAGGTCGCGACCAGTGCCTCGATACCCGTCTGATCTTCGGCGCTGAAGCGCGCGAGTTCGGGGCTGTCGATGTCCAGCACGCCCCATAGCCGATCGCCGCTCACCACCGGCACGACCAGCTCCGACCGGGAGGCCGCGTCGCAGGCGATGTGGTCCGCCACGGCGTGGACATCGTCCACCCGCTGGGTAGCGCGGCTGCGCGCCGCCGCCCCGCACACGCCCTTGCTGAAGGGGATGGGATTGCAGGCCGGATTGCCCTGAAAGGGGCCCAGGCTCAAGAGCTCGGGCTCGCGCTGCAGGTAGAACCCTACCCAGTTGAGCGCCGGCAGCGACTGCATGAGAAAGGCGCTGGTCTGGGCGGCGTTGACCAGCCAGTCGCGCGTGTCCAGCAGCGCTTCGAGCTGGCGGTTGAGCAGGGAATAGTCGACCGGTGCCATGATGTCTCCTTGAAAAAGAACAGGCCGGCCCTGCGGCCGGCCTGAGTGATGCCTGGTGGGTGAAGGGCGGGTTTACTCGACCCAGCCCGGCACGGCGCCACCTTGGAAGAGCTCCTCGGCCTTCTCGATCACTTCGTCGCGCTGGTAGGCGTCGACGAGCTGGCGAATCTCCTCGCGCTCCTCGTCGCCGCTGCGCACGGCGATCAGGTTGACGTAGGGGGATTCGGGGCCTTCGCGTACCAGGGCGTCGTCGAGGCTCAGTCCCGCCGGCTGGGCGAAGGTGTTGTTGATGAACGCCATGTCCACGTCTGGCAGCACGCGCGGCAGCTGGGCGGCTTCGATCTCGCGGAAACGGAAGTTCCTGGGGTTCTCGGCGATGTCGATCGGTGTCGCTTCCAGGTTGTCCGGGTCGTTCAGGGTGATCAGGCCCTGGTTGTGCATCAGGATCAGCGAGCGCCCTTCGTTGGTCGGGTCGTTGGGCAGGGCGATCTGCGCGCCGTCCGGCAGCGCCTCGAGGCTGTCATGCTTTTCCGAGTAGGCGCCGATCGGGTACACGAAGGTGTAGCCGGCGGCCACCAGGTCGTAGCCGCGGTCGCTGTTCATGGTTTCGAGATAGGGGGCGTGCTGGTAGGCGTTGGCATCCAGGCTGCCGTCGGCGAGCGCCGCGTTCGGGGTCACGTAGTCGGTGAACTCGACGATCTCGACATCGAGGTCGTACTCCTGCTTGGCGATGCGCGCGGCCACTTCCATGACCTCGCTCTCGGGGCCCGCGACGGTGCCGATCTTGATGCTGCGGGCTTCCTGGGCGTGGGCCACGCTGATGGCCAGGGCGAGGGCGGTCAGGCCGCCGAGAAGCTGTTTCTGCATGGTGACTCTCCTGTGGACGTACCTTGAAGATACGAGATTATAGCAATAAAAAAAATTTTTATAATGCTTTTTGGTTATATTCAGCATCGGTTCCGGTGAGCCCCGCACTACTTGCGATCGCTCTTGCGTACCAGGTAGTCACCCAGGCTCTGGAAGCCCTGCACCATGAACACGAGAATCACCACCGTGGTCAGCATGATGGTCGGGTTGAAGCGATTGTAGCCGTAGCGGATGCCCAGATCTCCCAGGCCGCCGCCGCCTACCGCCCCGGCCATGGCCGAGTAGCTCACCAGCGTCACCACGGTGATGGTGAGGCCGGTGATGATGCCGCCGCGCGCCTCGGGAATCAGCACCTTGCAGATGATCTGCCAGGGTGTGGCGCCCATTGCCTGGGCGGACTCGATCAGTCCCGGCGAGAGCTCGTTGAGCGCGCCTTCGATCAACCGCGCGACGAAGGGGATCGCGGCGATGGTCAGCGGTACCGAGGCCGCGTTGATGCCGATCGAGGTGCCCACCAGCATGCGCGTGAAGGGGATGATCGCCACCATCAGGATGATGAAGGGGATCGAGCGGCCGATATTGGTGATCAGGCTCAGTGCCCGGTTGAGCATCGGCCGCGCGAGAATCTGGCGCGGGCGGGTGACATAGAGCAGCACTCCGAGCGGCAGTCCCAGAAGCGTCGAGATCACGCCGGAGATCGCCACCATGTAGAGCGTGTCGAGGGTGGCCTGCAGGATCAGATCAAACATCGCGCTGGACATGGCCCAGTACCTCCACCTGTAGTTGATGCGCTTTCAGATACTCCATCGCCTTTCGGGTCTGATCGGTGTCGCCGAGCAGCTCGGCGATCATCAGGCCCAGGGTGCGCTCCTGGATCGATTCCACCTTGGCCTGCAGGATGCTGACGTCCACGTCGCACTCCCGTGCCAGGCGCGAGATCAGCGGCGTGGAGACGGCATCGCCGGAGAAGGTCAGGCGTACCACCGGGTGGGTGTGCTCGCCCGGGGCCTCGAGCAGGCGCGCGGTGAGCTCCTTGGGCGGGGTGAGCTCTAGGAAGTCGTTGAGGAAGTCGCGGCCCAGATCGGTGCGCGGCGCGGTGAAGAAATCCCCCACGTCGGCGTCCTCGACCAGCTCGCCGTTGGAGATCAGGCTGACCCGGTGGCAGATCGACTTGACCACCTCCATCTCGTGGGTGATCAGCAAGATGGTGATGCCGAGCTTGACGTTGATGTCGCGCAGAAGCTCCAGGATGGCGCTGGTGGTCTGCGGGTCGAGGGCCGAGGTGGCCTCGTCGCACAGCAGTACCTGCGGGTCGCTGGCCAGCGCCCGGGCGATGGCCACGCGCTGTTTCTGCCCGCCGGAGAGCTGGGCGGGATACATGCCCGCCTTGTCGGCTAGGCCCACCATGTCGAGCAGCGGCGCCACGCGGCGCTTGATCGCCGCCTTGCGCTCGCCGGCAAGCTCCAGCGGCAGCGCAACGTTGTCGAACACCGTGCGCGTGGTGAGCAGGTTGAAGTGCTGGAAGATCATGCCGATGCGGTGGCGCGCCCGGTTGAGCTCGGCCGCGCCGAGTCGCGTGATATCGCGACCGTCGACGACGACGCTGCCTTCGGTGGGACGCTCGAGCAGGTTGACGCAGCGGATCAGGGTGGACTTGCCCGCCCCGGAAAGCCCGATGACGCCGTGAATCGCTCCCTTGGGAATGGCGAGGTGGACGTTTTTCAGGGCATGCACCGCTTTGGCGCCGCTGCCGTAGGTTTTACTGACGTTGCTGAGTTCGATCATAGCGTCTGCCTTGATTCTAGGCCGAAGACGTGAAGTGGCAGGGGCGTGAAATAAAAAAAGGCCACCCATACGGGTGGCCATCAACGCTGGACACACCCTTTTAGCTGCACTTCACCACGCCATCGGCAGGTGGACGCCCGCAATCTGGGTACAAATCGGCGTCAAAACATTTGCGCCGAAAGTCTAAATAGAGCCCTGCGGGTTGTCAATTGAAGCGGGCGTTTTAATCCGCCTTCGATAAATGGGCGCAAGGGCGTTGGTTCGCGGCCGGTTAAGGGCGATAATGCCGCCTCAAGCGCGTCGGTCCCGTGATCGGTGCGCACGAAGCTGCAAGGGGAGAGCGATGTTTACAGGTATTGTGCAGGGCACGGCGGAGATCGTCGACATTCTCGAACTCGACGGGTTTCGCACTCATGTTGTAGCACTGTCGCCGGCGCTTCGCGAAGGGCTGGCGCTCGGCGCCTCCGTGGCCCACAACGGCGTCTGCTTGACCGTGACGCGCGTCGAGGGCGAACGCGTCAGCTTCGATCTGATGCGCGAGACGCTGCGACTGACCAATCTTGGTGCGCTGGCGGTAGGCGAGTGCGTCAATATCGAGCGTGCGGCGCGCTTCGGTGACGAGATCGGCGGCCACTCCATGTCCGGCCACATCATCGATATGGCGGAGGTCGTCGCCATCGACGAGGCACCCAACAATCGCCGGCTGTGGTTTGCGCTGCCGGCATCCCTTGGCCGGTTCGTGTTCGAGAAGGGCTATATCGGGGTGGACGGCATCAGCCTGACGGTGGGCGACGTGCGGCGCGGTGACGAGCGCGTCGAGTTCAGCGTCAACCTGATTCCCGAAACCCTCGAGCGCACCACGCTCAAGGAGCGCCTGCCGGGGTCGAAGGTCAACATCGAGGTCGACCCGCAGACCCAGGTGATCGTCGAGACCGTGGAGAGAGTGCTCGCCGCGCGCGCCTGACCTGATACTTCCCGCGCTGTCGTCGGCCGGCCGTCAAAAAAAACGGTCGGGCTGACCGAGTGGTCAAGCCATGGCCTGAAGATTGCTTCACACTCGTTGCAAGGAGTCAGCGCGGGGCATTTCCCGCACCCGTTGGCTGCACGTGCCGGGCGCTCGCATCAGGCGAGGCCTTTCGGTAGTATGTGCGGCTTTTCTCGTATCTAGGGCTCGTATCCAAGGGCGCAGGGACAAAAAACGCTATGAAAGGTCTGGATAACTACTTCAAGCTCACCGAGCAAGGCACCAGCGTCAAGACCGAGGTGATCGCCGGTATCACCACCTTCTTGACGATGGCCTACATCATCTTCGTCAACCCGAGCATCCTGTCGGAAGCGGGGATGGACTACGGCGCGGTATTCGTGGCCACCTGCCTTGCCGCCGCCGTGGGCTGCTTCGTGATGGGCATCTGGGCCAACTACCCGATCGCCCAGGCGCCGGGCATGGGCCTCAATGCCTTCTTTACCTACGGCGTGGTGCTCGGCATGGGCTACACCTGGGAGGCCGCGCTGGGGGCGGTGTTCTTCTCGGGCCTGACGTTCTTCCTGCTGAGCATCTTCAGGATCCGCGAGTGGATCATCAACTCCATTCCACTGTCGCTGCGCCTGGGGATCGCCGCCGGTATCGGTCTCTTTCTGGCGATGATCGCCTTGAAGAACGCTGGCATCATCGTCGCCAACCCGGCCACCTACGTGTCGCTTGGTGATCTTACCCAGCCCGCACCCATCTACGCGCTGGTCGGTTTCTTCGTGATCACGGCACTGGCCTACCTGAACGTCACCGGCGCCGTGATGATCGGCATTCTCGGCGTGACCGTGGTGGCCATGCTCTTGGGGCACAACGCCTACGGCGGGCTGATGTCCATGCCGCCTTCGATCGCGCCCACCTTCATGGCGATGGATCTGGCCGGCGCGCTCGACGTCGCCATGCTCAGCGTGATCTTCGCTTTTCTGTTCGTGGACCTGTTCGATACCTCCGGCACGCTGGTCGGGGTCGCCCATCGCGGCAAGCTCCTGGACAAGGACGGCAAGCTTCCGCGCATCGGACGCGCCATGATGGCGGACAGCACCGCGTCCATGGCCGGTGCGGCGCTGGGCACCTCGACCACCACGAGCTACATCGAGTCCACTGCGGGCATCGCCTCCGGCGGGCGCACCGGTCTCACCGCCGTGGTGGTGGGGGTACTGTTTCTGATCAGCCTGTTCTTCGCGCCGCTGGCCGGCTCCATTCCGGCCTACGCCACCGCCGGGGCACTGCTGTACGTGGCGACGCTGATGGCCGGAAGCCTGGCCCACGCCAACTGGGACGATGCCACCGACGCCGCTCCCGTGCTGATCGCCGCACTCGCCATGCCGCTGACCTTCTCGATCGCCGATGGCATCGCCCTGGGCTTCATCAGCTTCGTGGCGATCAAGGTACTTTCCGGCCGCTTCAAGGACCTCAACCCGGCGGTGGTCGTGCTGGGGCTTCTGTTCGCGGTGAAATTCTTCTTCTTCGGGTAGGCCCCGTTTATATCAACCAACGAGAGACGCGATGAGCATCTACGGCGACTATATCAAGTCCGTTATTCGCACGGTTCCAGACTGGCCTGAACAGGGCGTGAACTTTCGTGACATCACTCCCTTGCTCCAGAACAGCGCCGCCTTTCGCAAGCTGATCGACAGCTTCGTGCACCGCTACCAGGAAATGAACCTAGATGCCATCGCGGCGATCGACGCGCGAGGCTTCATCATCGGTGCGCCGCTGGCCTATGAGCTCGGCTGCAGCTTCGTGCCGGTGCGCAAGAAGGGCAAGCTGCCCTTCAAGACGATCAGCGAGACCTACACCCTCGAGTACGGCCATTCCGAGGTCGAGCTTCACGCCGACGCCTTCGAGAACGGCGACCGCATCCTCTTGATGGACGACCTGATCGCCACCGGCGGCACCATGCTGGCTGCCGCCAACCTGATCCAGCGCTGCGGTGGCCAGGTGGTGGAGACCGCCACGATCATCGATCTGCCCGAACTGGGCGGTTCCCAGAAAATTCGCGACGCGGGCTTTGGCGTGTTCGCGGTATGTTCCTTCAACGAAGACGAGTGACCCACGATGAGCAGCGAACGCTACCACCAGCATTTCACGGTTTCCTGGGACCAGCTTCATCGCGACGTCCGCGCGCTTTGCCACCAGTTGATCGAGCGTGACTTCAAGGGCATCGTCGCGATCACCCGCGGCGGGCTGATTCCGGCGGCGCTCATCGCCCGTGAACTCAACATCCGCCTGATCGACACCGTGTGCATCAAGAGCTACGACCACATGGAGCAGAGCGGGCTGGACGTGCTGAAGGGCGTGGACCATGATGGAGAAGGGTGGCTGCTGGTGGACGACCTGGTCGATACCGGCAAGACCGCCAAGGCGGTGCGCGAGATGCTGCCCAAGGCGCATTTCGTGACCATCTACGCCAAGCCCGATGGCCGCCCGCTGGTGGACCAGTACCTGACCGAAGTGGGTCAGAACTGCTGGATCCAATTCCCCTGGGACATGGGAGTGGCCTACGTCGAGCCGCTCGCCGACCAACTGAAGAGATGACATGACCGACCCGCTACCCAAGGACTGGAGCCAATGGCTCGGCCAGGAGTTCCAGGCCGACTACATGGCCGCGCTGAAGGCGTTTCTGACGCAGGAGAAAGCGGCGAAGAAAGTGATCTACCCGCACTCCTCGAACTGGTTTCGCGCCTTCGAGCTCACGCCCTTGGAGAGGGTCAAGGTCGTCATTCTCGGTCAGGACCCGTACCACGGGCCGCACCAGGCCCACGGGCTGTGCTTTTCGGTACTGCCCGAGGTGCGGGTGCCGCCGTCGCTGGTCAACATCTACAAGGAGCTCGAGAGTGACCTGGGCGTCGCGCCGGTCAACCACGGTTTTCTCGAGCCCTGGGCGAAGCAGGGCGTGCTGCTGCTGAACACGGCGCTGACGGTGGAGCAGGGCAACGCCGCTTCGCATCGCGGCAAGGGGTGGGAGCACTTCACCGACGCCGCGATCAAGACGGTCAGCGAACACGCAGAGCCCTGCGTCTTTCTGCTCTGGGGCAGCCACGCCCGGCAGAAGAAGGCCTTGATCGACCAATCGCGCCACTTGATTCTCGAATCGCCGCACCCGTCGCCGCTCTCCGCGCATCGCGGGTTTCTGGGCAACCGCCATTTTTCCCAGGCCAACCGGTTTCTCGAAGAGCACGGGCGCTCGCCGATCGAATGGCAATTGCCCGCCACCCCTTAACCTTCGCCCCGGTTACGGGTAGAATGGCGCGCAATTTTGCGCATGCCAGGCGCATCCACCCCTGCAGTGAGGTCGTTTCATGAGTGTTTATGCCATCAATCATCCGCTTGTCCAGCACAAGTTGGGACTCATGCGGGAAGGGGGTCTGAGCACCAAGAGCTTTCGCGAGCTGGCCGGTGAAGTCGCCAAGCTTCTGACCTACGAAGCCACCAAGGATCTGGAGCTCGAGGATCACGAGATCGAAGGCTGGAACGGCTCGCCGATCAATACCCGTCGCCTGAAGGGCAAGAAGGTCACGGTGGTGCCGATCCTGCGTGCGGGTCTCGGCATGCTCGAAGGCGTGACCGACCTGATTCCCAGCGCCCGCGTCAGCGTTGTGGGTCTTTACCGTGACGAGGAAACCCTCGAGCCGGTGCCGTACTTCGCCAAGTTCGCCAACGACATCGAGGAGCGCATGGCGATCGTCATCGATCCGATGCTCGCCACCGGCGGCTCGATGATCGCCACCCTCGACATGCTGCGCGAGCGCGGCTGCGAGAGCATGAAGGTGATCGTGCTGGTCGCCGCTCCCGAAGGCATCGAACGGGTTCGAAAGGCGCACCCGGACGTCGAGATCTACACCGCCTCCGTCGACGAACGCCTCGACGAGAACGGCTACATCGTGCCGGGCCTGGGCGATGCGGGTGACAAGATCTTCGGTACGCGCTGAGCGGACCGCCTCGAAATGCCCCTTGCGCCTCGCGCCGGGGGCATTTTTTTGGCCAGCCGTTGGCGGCCATTCGAAAAGCCGCAGCGAAAGCCGCGGCCATGACAACGCAAGGGACGTTGAATGACTACCGAAACACCGCAAGACTCCTGGCCAAAGACGCTTCTGACCGGGGCGCAGATGCTGTTCGTCGCCTTCGGCGCGCTGGTACTGGTGCCGCTGCTCACCGGGCTCGATCCGAGCGTGGCGCTGTTCACCGCCGGTATCGGCACGCTGATCTTCCACTCGGTCACAAGGCAGAGCGTGCCGGTGTTTCTGGCCTCCTCCTTCGCGTTCATCGCGCCGATCCAGGGCTCCATCGCAAGCTTCGGCATACCCGCAACGCTTGGCGGACTGATGGCGTCCGGTCTTGTTTATACCGTTATCTCACAGGCCGTGCGCCTGAAGGGAACCGGCTGGCTCCACCGGCTGCTGCCACCAGTGGTGGTCGGGCCGGTGATCATGGTCATCGGCCTGGCGCTGGCGCCGGTCGCGGTCAGCATGGCGGTGGGCGAGACCAGCGAGGGCATCAGCTACGGTCAGGCGATCTTCCTTTCGATGGCGAGTCTTCTGGTGACGCTGATGCTCGCCGTGTTCGGGCGCGGGCTTCTGCGCCTGGTGCCGATCATCGGTGGCGTGGTGACCGGCTATGCGCTGTCGCTGATCATGGGCGTGGTCGATTTCACTGCGGTGCGCGACGCCGCCTGGGTCTCCGTGCCCGCCTTCACTGCGCCCACCTTCCACTGGGCGGCGATCCTGTTCATGCTTCCCGTGGCCATCGCCCCGGCGGTGGAGCACATCGGCGACATGGTCGCCATCGGCTCGGTGACCCGCAAGAACTACCTGGAGAAGCCCGGCCTGCACCGCACGCTGCTGGGTGATGGCCTGGCCACCAGCGCAGCGGCGCTGTTCGGCGGCCCGCCCAACACCACCTACTCCGAGGTGACCGGGGCGGTCACGCTGACCCGGGCGTTCAACCCCAAGTTCATGATCGTGGCTGCCGTGCTTGCCATCGTGCTGGCGTTCATCAGCAAGCTCGGCGCGCTGCTCCAGACCATTCCCGGGCCGGTGATGGGCGGCATCATGACGCTGCTGTTCGGCTCGATCGCCGTGGTCGGCATGAACACGCTGGTGCGCGCCGGCCAGTCGCTGACCGCACCGCGCAACCTGGTGGTGGTGTCGCTGATCCTGGTGTTCGGCATCGGTGGCATGCAGTTCGGCGAAGGTCAGTTCACGCTGCAGGGCGTGAGCCTTGCCGCCCTGGTGGGCATCGCCTTGAACTGGATTCTGCCTGCGGAGAAAGAGCTTGCCTGATACGCGGACGCGCGTTGCCATGAGGCCGATCGCCACGACGTTTCCCGTGCTGGGCGTGGCCGCCTGGAGCTCGACGGGCAAGACCACGCTGCTCGTTAAGCTGCTGCCGCGCCTGCGCCAGGCGGGACTCGATGTCGGGGTGATCAAGCATGCCCATCACGATTTCGATATCGACAAGCTGGGCAAGGATAGCTACCGGCTGCGCGAGGCCGGGGCGGCACCGACGCTGGTCGCCTCTGCCAGACGTTACGCCCTGATGGAGGAAACGCCGAACCAGGACGAGCCGGATCTTGTCCATCTGTTGTCGCTGATGGAGCCACACGCACCGGATCTGGTGATCGTCGAGGGCTTCAAGCAGTGGCCGATTCCGAAGCTCGTGCTGTACCGCGACGACATCGGCGACCCCGGTATCCTGGCCTGCGAGAACGTCCAGGCGGTGGCGCTCAAGGGCGCGGCACCGGAGTCGCTCGAGGCTTCGATTGTGCGGCTCGACCTTGATAACATCGACGCCATCGCGCGCTGGATACTCCAGTGGTGCGCCGCGTTCCCCGACCAGGAAAGGTAACGATATGCAGCTGACGCACCTCAATACGCATGGCGAAGCCAACATGGTGGACATCGGCGACAAGGAGCCTTCCCGCCGGGAAGCGGTGGCCTCGGGCCGCGTGCGCATGGCGCCGGCCACCCTCGAGCTCCTCGGCGCCGGCGAGCTGCCCAAGGGCGACGTGCTCGCCACGGCGCGCATCGCCGGCATCCAGGCCGCCAAGCGCACCGCCGAGCTGATTCCGTTGTGCCATGCGCTGTCGCTGAGCAAGGTGAGCGTCGACTTCACCCTCGACCGCGACGCCGGCGTCGTCAAGGTCGAGGCGCTTTGTCGGCTGACCGAGCGTACCGGCGTCGAGATGGAAGCACTCACCGCCGTTTCCGTGGCGTGTCTGACGCTCTACGACATGTGCAAGGCGGTGGACAAGGAGATGGTTATCGAGGCCATCCAGCTCGAGCGCAAGCAGGGCGGCGTGCGCGGTGATTACCAGCGCAGCCGGACACCGCTGGTCACCGGTGATGGAACGCCTGGCGAGGTGAGCCTGGGCGAGCGCTGCGAGCTCTCGCCCTGCGTCAAGGTGAAGTTTCTCGCCGAGCTTCGCGAGAGGGTCGGCACCAGCGAGCTGTCGCTGTCGCTCGACCGGCTGCAAAGTCGCGACGTGGCCGGCCTCAAGGCGGCGCTGATCGCGCAGGACGCAAGCTTCGCGGTGCTCGAGGAGCCGCGTACGCTGTGCGCCATCAATCAGGTGATGGCCAACGATGCGGCACTAATCACCGACGAGGACGAAGTCGCGTTCTTTCCGCCGGTCACGGGAGGCTGAATGAGCGATCCGCGTATCATCGTCACGGTTCAGGAAGCCGCCTTTGACCTCGATGAGGGGTACGCCGCCCTGCTCGAGGGCCGTTGCGACATCGGCGCGGTGGTCGGCTTCACGGGGCTGGTGCGTGACTTCAACGAGACGCCGGAGGTCACGGCGCTGACGCTGGAGCACTACCCGGGCATGACCGAGCGCGCCCTTGGCGATATCGCCGCGCAGGCCTGCGCCCGCTGGGCGCTGACCGGCGTGGTGATCATTCATCGGGTGGGGCGTCTTGCGCCGGGAGATCCGATCGTGCGGGTGCTGGCGGCCAGCGCCCACCGGCGCGACGCTTTCGAGGGCTGCGACTTCATCATGGATATTCTCAAGACCCGCGCGCCTTTCTGGAAGAAAGAGCATTCGACCGGGGGCGACTACTGGGTCAAGGAGCGCGAAAGCGACGCCCGCGACGCCGCGCGCTGGTAAGGCGAGTCATCTAGGCGTTGAAGGGCGACTCCGTCGCCATGATCTGCAGGTGAACGTCCGGTAGATGGCGGCAGTGGTCGTCGAGCCAGCTCAGCATGCGCGGGGTGAGGGCTTCTCGAAGCTCCGCGAGAGTGTCCGCCTCGATCTCTTCGAGGCGCTCGTCGAGCCAGTCGCTGAAGCTCTCCTCGTCGATCGGGCTCGAGTGGCTTGAGTCCAGCATCAGCCGGCCGATACGCTGCCAACCGGTGTCGGTGGCGTACACCGGCAGCGCCAGAAAGAGCGTTCCCCGGCGCGGCGCATCGCTTTCGCGCGTACCCAGCCCTGGGTGGGCCACCACGCTGTTCTGATCCACCACGTGAGGATGCTGGGGGTAGCGCGCCTCCAGCCGCAGGCCTTCCTGGTCGAGCGTCAGCAGGTCGCCGTTGACCGGCGCCAAAGGCGCTTGTATGCCGAGCTCCTCGGCGAGCGCCTGATGGGCCTGCTGATGAATCATCTCGCCGTGCACCGGCAGGAGCAGGCGCGGGCGAACCCAGCGGTAGAGGGTCTTGAGCTCCTCCTGGGCGGGGTGGCCGGTGGCGTGCAGCTCCGGGTGATTGGTCTCGTCGAACAGCGTCGCGCCGAGCTGGGCGAGGCGCTTCTTGAGCGCGGCGATCGGCCGTTCGTTGCCGGGAATCGCCTTGGCGGAGAAGATGACGGTATCGCCGGGCTCGAGGTCCAGAAAGGGGTGGCGACGCTGGGCCAGGCGCTGGAGCGCAGCGCGCGGCTCGCCCTGGCTTCCTGTGGCGATCACCACCACCTCGTTGGCCGGCAGGTAACCGAGGTCCTGGGCCGGCACCAGCGCCGGGAAGTCGTCCAGGTAGCCAAGCCCGCGCGCCACGCTCACCATGCGCTCCATCGAGCGCCCCATCAGGCTCACCCGGCGCCCGTTTCGTGCCGCCGCCTGGCCGATCGCCCACACCCGCGCCAGGTTGCTGGCAAAGCAGGAAACCACCACGCGCCCCTCGCACTCCTTGAGCGTCTGTTCCAGGGCCTTGGCCACCGCGCCTTCGCTGCCCGCGCTGCCGGGCAGCGGCGCATTGGTGGAGTCGCCCACCAGCAGATCGATCGGCGCGAGCGCCTGAAAGTGGCTCGGGTCGACGCAGGCGCCGATCAACGGCTCCGGGTCGAGTTTCCAGTCACCGGTATGCAGCACCCGATGGTCACCGGCCTGCATCATGATCGCGCAGCTCTCGGGAATCGAGTGGGTCATCAGCAAGTAGCGCAGCGTGAACGGGCCTTCCTCGAGCGCCTCGCCTGGTTCGATCACGCGAATCGCTGCGCTCGACAGGCTGTGTTCGGCGAACTTGTGGCGCAGAAGTCCCGCTGCCAGGGGCGTGGCGTAGATCGGGCACTGCCACTTGGGCCACAGCCAGGCGACCGCGCCGATATGATCCTCGTGGCCGTGGGTGATGAACAGCGCCTTGGGCGCGATCGCGAGTTCTTCAAGTGTCCGGGTATTGGGCACCTGGAGCGGTGCGCTCGGCAGGTCCTGGCGAATCATCATGCCGCAATCGATGGCGATCCAGTGATCGCCATGGCCATATAGCGTCAGGTTCATTCCTATTTCACCGCAGCCACCCAGCGGCAGAATACGCAAGGGTGGGCGGCGACGGGGACGAAGTTGAACGCGTGATGGATCCATTGATTTTGAACAGCCTGAAAAGTAAGACTTTAACTATACGGTGTGCGGAGGCGGCTAACAATGATCGCAATGCCTCGGATCGCCGCTTGCGCTACACTAGCGCCCTTGCCGGGTAGAGCGCCGGCAGGGCCTGACAGCGGGCCATGTTTTTAGAGTGCATTCACGTCGAGTCTATTTATGTCGCATTATTACCGTCTAGTGGTTTCCTGCCCCGATCAGGTGGGCATCGTCGCCCGCGTGTCAAGCTTCATCGCCCAGCATGGTGGTTCCATTACCGAAGCGAGCCAGCATTCGGACCTGCAGACCGGGCGCTTCTTCATGCGCTACGAGATCCTCGCCGACTCCATCGGCATGAGCGCCGATGAACTCGAAAAGGCGTTCGCGCCGATCGCCGCCACCTTCGACATGCAGTGGGCGCTGGTGGATACCCAGAAGCGCCGCAACGTGGTGATCATGGTCTCCAAGGAGTCGCACTGCCTGGTGGATCTGCTCTACCGCTGGCAGGCCGGCGAGCTCGACTGCAACATCGTCGGCATCATCTCGAACCACCCGGACATGCGGGCGCTTTCCGAGTGGTACGAGATTCCCTATTTCCATATCGCCGTGGACCCGACGAACAAGCAGGCCTCCTTCGATGCCGTCCAGGCGCAGATCGAGGCGCTCGGGGCGGACTGCATCGTGCTCGCCCGCTACATGCAGATCCTGCCGCCGGCGCTCTGCGAGCACTACGCCGGGCAGATCATCAACATCCACCACAGCTTTTTACCGTCCTTCGCCGGGGCCAAGCCGTACCACCAGGCCTACGCCCGGGGCGTGAAGCTGATCGGCGCGACCTGCCACTACGTGACCGAGGAGCTCGATGCCGGGCCGATCATCGAGCAGGACATTCACCGCGTGAGCCACTGCCATACGCCGGCGGATCTGGTGCGTTTCGGTCGCGACGTGGAGAAATCGGTGCTGGCCCGCGGGCTGCGCTGGCATCTCGAGGATCGGGTGCTGATCGACGGCAACAAGACCGTGGTGTTCGGCTGATAGAAACGAAAACGGGGCGCAATGCCCCGTTCTCGATTGCAAGCGTCGGCCGAAGGCCGAGACTTCCTAGCCCAGCGCCTGACCGCTGCCGCCGCGAATCACGCCGACGCCGACCCCTTCGATGTCGAGCTGCTGAGTGCGCAGGTCGATCTCGATGGGGGCGAAGTCGCTGTTCTCCGCCAGCAGCGTCACCTGGTGGCCGTCGCGCTTGAAGCGCTTGACGGTCACTTCGTCCTCGAGGCGCGCCACCACGATCTGGCCATCGCGTACCCGCTCGGTGCGGTGCACGGCGAGCAGGTCACCTTCCAGAATGCCGATGTCCTTCATCGAGAGCCCGCGCACGCGCAGCAGGTAGTCGGCCTTGGGCGTGAAGTACTCCGCGGGCAGCGGACAGTAGCGGTCGATGTGTTCCGCCGCGAGAATGGGGCTGCCTGCCGCCACCTCGCCGATGATCGGCAGCCCGCTGGTATTGGTATCCGCTGAATCGTTGGCGGCCGGGGCGGTGTCCGGCGCGTCGGCGCCTTCCTGGTTGGGCAGACGGATGCCGCGCGAGGTGTGGCGAATGATGCGGATCGCCCCCTTGCGCTCGAGTGCGCGCAGGTGCTCCTCGGCGGCATTGGGAGAGCGAAAACCGAGCGCCTTGGCGATTTCCGCGCGCGTCGGCGGGTAGCCGTAGTCGTTCATGGTCTTGACGATGAAGTCGAACACGTGCTGTTGACGAACGGTAAGCGGGCGTGACATGGCGCTCTCCAGGGTAAACGGGTAACTAAAAAGATGACAGTCGGAACATGTGTTTAAGTATACAGTATGTCTCTGTATCCAGTATATGACCTAAGCCCCGGTTTATAAAGCGCGCGCTGGCTTTCTCGGGCCAGAACCCGTCGTTTTGACGATTGAGCCCGGAGCGTGAATGGCCTACTATGCCGCGATGTTTTAAACACTCGTTTTCTGGAGGACGCCATGGCGCAGTCAGATACGGTCACGCGTATCCTCGATACCGCAGAGGTGCTGTTCGCCGAGCGTGGCTTCGCCGAAACCTCGCTGCGCAACATCACCAGCAAGGCGCGGGTGAACCTGGCCGCCGTGAACTACCATTTCGGGTCGAAGAAGGCGCTGATCCAGGCCGTGTTCGCCCGCTATCTCGATCCGTTCAGCGAGCGCTTCCATGCGGCGCTCGACGAGCTGCAGGCGCATCATGGCGAGCAGCAGATTCCCCTTGAGGTGCTGCTCGAGACCATGGCGACCACGGTGCTGACGGTGCCCGCCGAGCGCAACAGCCTCAAGGTCTTCATGCGCCTGTTGGGGCTGGCCTACAGCCAGGCCCAAGGGCACCTGCGCCGCTACATCCAGGAGCAGTACGGCGATGTCTTCACCCGTTTCGTCGAGCTGGTACGCCAGGCAACCCCGGGGCTTCCCGATGCCGAACGCTTCTGGCGGCTGCACTTCATGCTCGGTACGGTGATCTTCACGCTTTCCGGGCTCGACGCGCTGCGCGACATCGCCGACAAGGAGTACGGCGAGCAGGTGTCGATTCGCGATCTCGTGCGCCGCCTGCGCCCGGTGGTGGTCGCCGCCATGCACGCGCCGTTGCCCACCGCCCTCGAGGAGCCCGCCCATGCTCACCCCGAAGCTGGCTGAGCTGCCGCCGGCAGAGGATGCCTGGATCGAGATCGACTGCCAGTCGCAGGAGCTGTGCCTCTGGCAGGGGCGAGACGTGATCCACGCGTGCGCCATCTCCACCGGCATCAATGGCGTCGGCGAGGAGGAGGGGAGCGGGCGCACCCCGCGCGGCTGGCACTACGTGCGCGCCGCCATCGGCGAAGGCCTGCCGGAGAACGCGGTATTTCGCGGGCGGCGCTTCACCGGTGAAGTGTTCACCCCGGCGCTTGCCCAAGCGCACCCGGAGCGTGACTGGATCCTCACCCGCATCCTGTGGCTCTGCGGGCTCGAGCGCGGCGTCAACCGCGGCGGGCGCGTCGATTCCCAGCGCCGCTACATCTACCTGCACGGCACGCCCGCTGACGAGCCGATGGGCGTCGCCGCCTCCCACGGCTGCATCCGGGTGCGCAATGACGATCTCCTGACGCTGTTCGCCGCCGCGCCCCCCGGAACGCCGGTCTGGCTTCACGGCGAGAACCCGGCGTGACGGCGGATTTTGCCTGAGCGCGCCGATCGACTAGAATTGGCGCCCGTTTCGTTGGATCTAAGCTCATGACACAATCGCTTGGCCCGGTCATGCTCGACCTGGAAGGCCCCTCCCTCACGGCTGCCGAAAGGACCCTGCTGCGCGATCCCGCCGTCGGCGGCGTCATCCTTTTCGCGCGCAACGTCGAGAACGCCGAGCAGGTTCGTCGGCTGTGCGCCAGCGTGCGCGCCGAACGCCCCGACTTGCTGTTGGGCATCGATCAGGAAGGCGGGCGCGTGCAGCGCATCAAGGCGGGGGTGACTCGCTTGCCGGCCATGGCGCGTATCGGCGAGCGCTTCGTCGAGGACCCGGAGGCGGGCGTGGCGCTGGCCGCCGATGCCGGCTGGCTCTTGGGCATGGAGATGGCCGCCTGCGGGCTCGACGTGAGTTTCGCACCGGTGCTCGACGTCGAGAGCGGGCTTTCGAGCGTCATCGGCGATCGCAGCTTCGGTCACGATCCGGAGCAGGTGGCGCTGCTCGGTGGTCACTTCGTGCGCGGTCTGCACGAGGCCGGCATGGCGGCGATCGGCAAGCACTTTCCCGGCCATGGCGGCATCGAGGCGGATACCCACCTGAAAGTGGCTGAGGATCCGCGCCCGCTCGAGGCCTTGAAGGCGCGCGACCTGGTGCCCTTTGCCCGCCTGGCCGGCGAGCTCGATGGCGTGATGCCGGCGCATGTGATCTACAGCGCTTTCGACCCGCGTCCGGCGGGCTTCTCGCCGAGCTGGCTCGGCATGCTGCGCGAGTCGCTGGGCTTCAAGGGCTGCATCTTCTCCGACGACTTGACCATGGCCGGTGCTCACGTGGCGGGAAGCCCCGCCGAGCGCGCGAAGGCGGCGCTGGCGGCGGGCTGCGACATGCTGTTGATCTGCAACGATCGCGACGCGGCTCTCGAGGTGGTCGGTGCCTGCCAGGGCCTTCAGAACAAGCGCATCGGCAAGCTTCGCTACGCCCGTGCCCGGCCGGATCTCGAGGCGCTCGGCGCGCTCAAGCGCTGGCGCCGCGCCAATGCCAAGCTTTCCGAACTTGCCGGTTAGCGACCGGCCCTTCCGTTTTTCCTTTTCCGACCCTTTCGCGAGTAACGCCGGAGCCCCCATGGCCAAACTGGACAAAGAAACCCTCGAGTCGCTGGATTCCATGCGCGAATTGATGGACAACGCCGACTGCCTGATCTCCCAGACGCAGGTCGAGCAGGCGCTGGATCGCATGGCCGAGGCCATCACTGCGGATCTCGGCGACAAGCTGCCGGTGTTTTATTGCGTGATGAACGGCGGACTGATCACCACCGGGCATCTGTTGACCCGGCTCGGTTTCCCGCTCGAGGTGGACTACCTGCACGCCACGCGCTATCGCAACGAGCTGCGCGGCGGCGAGCTCTTCTGGCGCGTCTCGCCGGAGGTGCCGATGGCCGGGCGTCACGTGGTGATCATCGACGACATCCTCGACGAGGGTGCGACCCTGGCGGCGATTCTCAAGTACTGCGAAGAGGCCCAGGCGGCGAGTGTCTCGACCGCCGTGCTGGTCGACAAGCAGCACGATCGCAAGGCGGTGCCCGGCCTCAAGGCCGACTACTGCGGCCTCGAGGTGGCGGACCGCTACGTGTTCGGCTTCGGCATGGACTACAAGGGCTACTGGCGCAACGCCCCGGGCATCTTTGCGCCCAAGGGCCTGTAACGTTTTTTGTCGGAATCCGGCCTCGCTAGCGCGGTGAAAAACGCCGCGCGAGGCCGGTTTCGGCGATCATGCGCGTCGAGATCTCCTCGATCGAGAAGCGCGTGGTGTCGATGAAGGGAATGTTCATCGAGCGGTAGAGCGCCGCCGCCTGTTCCACTTCCTGCACGCACTGGTCGATCGAGCTGTAGCGGCTGTTGGGCCGGCGCTCGTTGCGAATCGCCGAGAGCCTGCGCGCATCGATGGTCAGCCCGAACAGCTTGTGGCGGTGCGGGGCGAGCACGCGGGGGAGCTTGAGGCTGCCATCCTCGTCCAGATCGTCCTCGGTCAGCGGGTAATTGGCCGCGCGGATGCCGAACTGCAGCGCCAGATAGAGCGACGTCGGGGTCTTGCCGCAGCGCGACACGCCGACCAGGATCACGTCCGCCTGATCGTACTGGTGGGTGCGGGCGCCGTCGTCGTTGTCGAGGGCAAAGTGCACCGAGTGGATGCGATCCATGTAGACGTCGTCGCTGCCGATCGCATGAGTGCGGCCCACACTGTAGGACGAGTGGGTCTCGAGCTCCTGCTCCAGAGGCTCGAGAAAGGTCGAGAAGACGTCGACCTTGAACCCCTGGGCCTGGCGAATCACGTCGCGGATCTGCTGGTCAACGATGGTGTCGATGATGATCGGCCGCTGGCCATCGCGACTGGCGGTGGCGTCGATGATGTCCGCCAGCGCCCGAGCCTTTTCGATCGTATCGATATAGGGCTTGGTCAGCATCGTGATCTCGACGCCGCTGAACTGGGCCAAAAGGCTTCGTCCCAGGCTTTCGGCGGTGATGCCCGTGCCGTCGGAAATGAAAAACGCCGTGCGCTTCATGGCTTTCTCTCCATCGTTTCTCTTTATCGTCGCTCGTGGAATCGAGGCTTCATTCTCACCGCTTCTTTGCATCGGCACAACGTGTCGCAAATGCACTGGCCAAGGCCGCCCCTGGAAGGGCGACTACAGGAAACCCCTTGAAGGCCCGTGTGTTGTAAAAAACCTTCAGTGACTTCGCGGTTAGACTAATGGCGAATACGAGGGGGCGGTGATAGGGTGACACGCTCAATGGCAGGGGTCGATCCGGCGAGCGTCCATGGCCTCGCCGACGGATTCAACCCAGGGTGACGATAAAAGGGGTGTTGCGTGCAAGAGTACATTGTGTGGTTCGACCAGTTGGGCATGAACGATGTCGAGCGCGTGGGCGGCAAGAACGCGTCGCTCGGCGAAATGATCTCCAATCTGTCCGACGCGGGTGTCACGGTACCCGGCGGCTTTGCGACCACCGCCCACGCCTATCGTGAATTCCTGGCGCACGAGGGCTTGAACGATCGCATCAACGCGCTGCTCTCGCGCCTCGACGTCGACGACGTCAAGGCGCTCGCTGACGCCGGCGGCACCATCCGCCAGTGGATCATCGACACGCCCCTGCCGCCCGCTTTCGAAAGCGCCCTGGCCGATGCCTACGCCGCGCTCCAGAGCCGCCATCCCGATCTCAAGGCCGCGGTACGAAGCTCCGCCACCGCCGAGGATCTGCCGGACGCCTCCTTTGCCGGCCAGCAGGAAACCTTCCTCAACATCGAAGGGTTCGAGAACGTCAAGCGCGCCGTGCACGAAGTGTTCGCGTCACTCTTCAACGACCGCGCCATCTCCTACCGCGTGCATCGCGGCTACGCCCACGAGAACGTCGCGCTTTCCGCCGGCGTGCAGAAGATGGTGCGCTCGGAAACCGGTGCCTCCGGCGTGATGTTCACCCTCGATACCGAGTCCGGCTACCGCGACGCGGTGTTCGTCACCGCCTCCTGGGGGCTCGGTGAGACGGTGGTACAGGGCGCGGTCAACCCGGACGAGTTCTACGTCCACAAGCCCACGCTCGAAGCCGGCCGTCCGGCGGTGCTGCGCCGCACGCTCGGCTCCAAGCTGATCAAGATGATCTACGGCGAAAGCGCCAGCGCCGGCAAGTCGGTGGCCACCGTCGACGTGCCGCTTTCCGATCGCGGACGCTTCTGCATCAGCGATGACCAGGTGATGGATCTCGCCCGCCAGGCGGTGATCATCGAGAAGCACTACGGCCGCCCGATGGACATCGAGTGGGCGCTGGACGGCGACGACGGCAGGCTCTACATCGTCCAGGCGCGCCCGGAAACCGTGGTCTCCCAGCAGGAGGGCGGCAAGCTCGAGCGCTTCCACCTGAAAGAGAAGGGGCGCAAGCTGATCACCGGCCGCGCCATCGGCCAGCGCATCGGCAGCGGCACGGTCAAGGTGGTGATGAACCCGGACGACATGGAAAAGGTCCAGTCCGGCGACGTGCTGGTCACCGACATGACCGATCCGGACTGGGAGCCGATCATGAAGCGTGCCTCGGCGATAGTCACCAACCGCGGCGGGCGCACCTGCCACGCGGCGATCATCGCCCGGGAGCTCGGCATTCCGGCGGTGGTCGGCTGCGGCGATGCCACCACCCAGCTTCGTGAAGGCGTCGACGTCACGGTCTCCTGCTCCGAGGGCGATACCGGCAACGTCTACGAAGGACTTCTCGATTTCGAGTGCAAGGTGTCGAGCGTCGATGCCATGCCGGAGATCCCGTTCAAGATCATGATGAACGTGGGCAACCCGGATCGCGCCTTCGGCTTCGCCGGGCTGCCCCACGCGGGCGTGGGCCTGGCGCGTCTCGAGTTCATCATCAACCGCATGATCGGCGTGCACCCCAAGGCGCTTCTCGAGTACGACCGCCAGACGCCGGACCTCAAGCAGGTGATCGACGCGCGCACGGCGGGCTACGACGATCCGGTCAGCTTCTACGTCGACAAGCTCGTCGAGGGTGTTTCGACGCTGGCCGCGGCGTTCCATCCGCAGAAGGTCATCGTGCGCCTGTCGGACTTCAAGTCCAACGAGTACGAGAATCTGATCGGCGGCAAGCTCTATGAGCCCGGCGAGGAGAACCCGATGCTCGGCTTTCGTGGCGCCTCGCGCTACGTCTCCGAGGCGTTTCGGCCCTGCTTCGAGCTCGAGTGTCGGGCGCTCAAGCGCGTGCGCGACGAGATGGGCTTCAAGAACGTCGAGATCATGGTGCCCTTCGTGCGCACCACGGGCGAGGCCCGCGAGGTCGTCGAGCTGCTCGCCGCCAACGGGCTGGATCGCCGCGAGAGCGATCTCAAGGTGATCATGATGTGCGAGCTGCCCGCCAACGCCCTGCTGGCCGACGAGTTCCTCGAGCACTTCGACGGCTTCTCGATCGGCTCCAACGACCTGACCCAGCTGACCCTCGGGCTCGACCGCGACTCCGGCATCGTCGCGCATCTGTTCGACGAGCGTAACGAGGCGGTCAAGAAGCTTCTTTCCATGGCGATCAAGGCGTGCAAGGCGCAAGGCAAGTACGTCGGCATCTGCGGCCAGGGGCCGTCGGATCACCCTGAACTCGCCAAGTGGTTGATGGAGCAGGGCATCGATTCGGTCTCGCTCAACCCCGATGCGGTGCTCGAAACCTGGTTCATGCTGGCCGGCGAGACCATCGCCTAAGCCTGACTCGATGATTGCGTTAATTTGCGCCCGGCCATTGTGCCGGGCGCAGGCGTTTTATAGGCTAGCTTGAAACGGGGCAGGCGCCCTTCGTTCACCGAATCGTTCAACCCGGCCCGCTCAAGTCGGACCATGCCGGCCAGATATCCAGGAGAGATCATGCTGCCACGCAGGGCGACGTTACCCTTGACCGGCCTATTGCTGGTACCCCTCTACAGCTTCGGCTTCACCTACGACACGCCCGCCGTCACCCCGGAAGTGGGCTCCGGCTACGAGGAAAAACCCGGCTGGGCCTTCGACGAGTTCGCGGTGGCCGCCGCCAATCCGCTCGCCGCCGACGCCGGTCGGCAGATCCTTGCGGCCGGCGGCAATGCCATCGACGCGGCGATCGCCGTGCAGATGGTATTGACGCTGGTCGAGCCGCAGTCCAGCGGCATCGGCGGCGGCGCCTTCTTGATGTACGCCGAGGGTACCAATGTCGAGGCCTTCGATGGGCGTGAAACCGCGCCCCGGGCGGCGACGGAAACGATGTTCATGGACGATGGCGAGCCCATCGCGTTCATGGACGCCGTGGTCAGCGGTCAGGCGGTGGGCGTGCCCGGCACGCTGAAGATGCTCGAGACCGCCCACGCCGCCCACGGCAAGCTCGACTGGGAGACGCTGTTCGTGCCCGCCATCACGCTTGCCGAAGAGGGCTTTCCTGTCAGCCAGCGCCTGCACACCAGCATTGCCGAGGACCCGGCGCTGGGCGACGATCCGCTCGCCGGCGCCTTCTACTTCGATGAGAACGGCGAGCCGCTCGAGGTCGGCGAAACGCTGACCAACCCGGCGCTGGCGGCGATCTTGCGCATGATCGCCAAGCAGGGCAGCCAAGCCTTCTACGAAGGCGAAGTGGCGCGCGATCTCGTCGAGCGCGTCACGAATCATCCCACCCGCCCGGGCGCCATGACGCTCGAGGATCTCGCCGACTACGAAAGCGTGACGCGCGATGCCCTCTGCACGCCCTGGCAGCAGTGGCGTGTCTGCGGCTTCCCGCCGCCCTCCTCGGGGCATATCACCGTGATGCAGATTCTCGGCATGCTCGATGACCAGCCGATGATCGAGGCCCCGCTGGATAACGGCGTGGCGAGCGCCAGTTGGCTTCACCAGTTCCTGGAAGCGTCACGGCTGGCCTTCGCCGATCGTAACCGCTACATCGGCGACCCGGATTTCGTCGAGGCGCCGGGGGGTGACTGGGCGACGATGCTTGCGCCGGATTATCTGGAGCGCCGCAGTCAGCTGATCGAAGAAAGCAGCATGGGCGATACCGCCGAGCCCGGCAATCCCGGCGAGTTCGTGGTGAGCTACGCCTCCCAGCCGACCCAGCCCGAGTACGGCACCAGCCATGTCAGCATCGTCGACGAAGACGGCAATGCCGTGGCCATGACCACCACCATCGAGCAGGCCTTCGGCTCGCGGATCATGGCCGACGGCGGCACGGGCCTGCCCGGCGGCTACCTGCTCAACAACGAGATGACCGACTTCTCCTTCACTCCGGAGATCGACGGCGAGCCGGTGGCCAACCGCATCGAGCCCGGCAAGCGCCCGCGCTCGAGCATGAGCCCGACCCTGGTGTTCGACCAGGAGAGCGGCGATTTCGTGGCGAGCCTCGGCTCGCCCGGCGGCGCGGCGATCATCCACTACACTGCGCGCACGCTCATGGCCATGCGCGACTGGGGCCTGAGCGCCCAGGAAGCGCTCAACCTGCCCCACGCGGTGACGCTCGGCGGCGATGTCTGGCTGGAGGAGGGGCGCTTTCCTGAAGCCACCATCGGCTCGCTCATCGAGCGTGGCCACAATGTCAGCGAACGCGAGCTGACCAGCGGCCTGCAGGCGATTCGTCGCCTCGAGGACGGCACCTTGTTCGGCGGTGCCGATCCGCGCCGTGAAGGCGTGGTGGAAGGCGAGTGATCGCCCGGATTACTCGCGCAGCCAGTTGCGCAGCTTGACGAGGATGATACCGCCGTCGCTCAGCGCGCGGCGGTCCTCGATCAGCTCGCTCAGCCGCTCCGGGTAGTCGGTGATGATGGCATCCACCCCCAGGTCGATCAGGGTGGACATGCGCGCGCGGTCATTCACCGTCCAGGCGTGGATCTCATAGCCGTAGAGGCCGGCGAGTTCGATCTCGCGCCGGGTGATGCGGTTGTGGCGAAGCCCCAGCGCATCGAAGCGAGTTCGATCGAGCGTGCCCGGCAGTATCAGCTGCGCCAGCAGGGTGACGCGAATTTCCGGCGCGCGGGCCTTGATCGTCTCGATCAGCCCCGGCGTCATGGTCGCCAGGCGCATCTCCATGAAAGCATTGGGGAAGCCGCATTCGCTCATGCCGGTCAGGGCGCTTTCCTGCGTCGCCCAGCAGCGGTAGCGAATGTCCGACTCGACCTCCAGCGCGTCCATTACCGCCTCGGCCAGGCGCGGCTCGTCGCCGCGGCTGGCCTTCATGTCGATCATCAGCCCCGCCTTGCCACGCACCACGGCGAGCGTCTCGTCGAGCCCGGCGATTCGCTCGCCCACGAAGGCGTCGCCGAACCAGCTACCGATATCGAAGTCGGCGAGCTCCTCGCGGGTCAGCTCGTCCAGGTCGCGCTCGTCGCCGGTCAGGCGCGCAAGGCTTCGGTCGTGGTAGAGCATGACCTGATCATCGGCGCTCAGGCGAACGTCGAGCTCGACGTAGTCGGCGCGGTCTTCGAGCGCCTGGCGCACGGCGGCCAGCGTGTTCTCCGGCGCCACCATCGAGCTGCCCCGGTGGGCGATCACCGCCACGTTGTCGCGAATCTCGAAGCTGTTGAGGATCCACCACGCCTGGAGGGCCGCGAACGCCAGCACGAAGAGCTCTATCGCCCAGGCGAGCCGACCGGACGAGGGTCCGGCTTGCGGCAAGGTGGAAGAGGAGGGCGCGCGACCCGCCAACTGCTGGTAGAGGCAGGCGGAGAGCAGGGCATTAGCGGCGATGCCCAGGAAGGTGATGGTCAGCGTGATCAGCACGTAGCCGGTGAGGTAGGCGAGCATGGCCGGAATCAGTACCGCGGTGTGCTCCGGCAGCCACCATAGAAACGGCGTGACCACCAGGTCGAACAGCCAGGTGATCAGCACCGGCAGCGCCACGATCAGCACCAGAAGGGTCAGCACCGCCGCGGCGATCGAGCGGCGCCATCCACGGGTGAGGGTGACGCTGCGGCCCAGGGCGGCGAGCGGCGATGCGCCCTCGATGGCCACCAGCGGTAGCGCCAGCACCCAGCGCAGGTAGAGCCAGGCGGCGAGGCACATCCAGCCAAGCACCAGCGGCAGCGCGCAGGCCAGGAAGTACCACAGCACCGGCGGGCGGACGCGCTGCAGGTAGTAGGGCTCCAGCCCGCTGAGAAACCCGTCGTACAGCCCGGCGATCGCGAGCATGAACGGCGCGAGCAGCACAA
>NZ_JAMZBC010000008.1 GCF_024158715.1 Halomonas sp. 707D7
GGGTCGGGCGGCGCGGGGCGGGAATGGCCGCGATCAGCGCGCCGAGTGCGTCCACGTCCTGGGCGCGGTCCAGCGCGGCGGCGCCGGCGATGGGCATCGCGGCGGCGCGGTTGAACAGCGCCGGTACCTCGCCTCGCTTTGTGTAGTGGCCCGGGGTGAAGTCCGGGCGTTCGCGCAGAAACGCCGCCATGCCGGCCACCAGGCGGCTGCGCGCCTGCATCTGGCGAAAGCGCGCCATCAGCTCGATCAGGCGTTGCTGCACTTCGCGCAGGCTGGTGTAGTGCTGGCTGGTCTGCTGCTGGAGCTGGCTGATGAGGATCTTGCGCAGGGTACCGTCGCTGCCGACCAGGTCGATCAGCTCGTCAAAATCGACCAGCTCCAGGCCGTCGAGCAGGCGCACCACCTGCTTCTGGGCGCGGTCGTTCTCGCGCACCTTGTCGCTGAGCTGGCTGACGAAGCCGAAGTCGCTGTTGAGCCGCTGCCAGAGGCTGTCGATGGCGTCGAAAAAGCGCCCGTTCATGTCGTCCACCGCCTGGCGCAGGCGGGTGAGCAGGCGCTCCTGGTGCCAGTAGTCCGCCCGGCTGCTGGCTTCGCGGTAGCCTATGATGAGGCTCCGGATCAGCTCAAACGCCTCGGCCACATCGGCGTTGACGTGGCGGCGGGCTTCGTCGGCGGTCATTTCGGCGATCAGCTCGCGCACCTTGGGGGTCAGCTTGACGCCGCCCTGCTCGTCCGGGCGCCACAGGATGCGCGCGGCGAGAAGCTTGCGCAGCGCCTGGGTGCTGAGCTCGCCAAGCGGTACCTCGTCCTGCACGTAGCCCTGCATCAGCGCCTCGGCGTGCTTGCCGAGCAGCGCCAGCCGCTCGACGCCTTGGGTCATCAGCCGGCTCTCCAGCGCCGGGGGCGCGGCGGGTTCGCTCACAGCAGCGCCTCCTGGGTGTCGGCGTCATCCACTACCGGCAGGCGCTCCTCGTCGCGGATGAAGCGCACGATGTCGAGCAGGTACTCCACCTTGCCGGTCACCAGGTATACCTGGCGGTCGGCATGGGGTTGCAGCAGGTAGCCGTGCTCCTTCAGGCGCTTGAACACCTGCTTGAGCTGGGCGTCGAGCTGGTCGCTCTGGGAGCCGAAGAAGCCGTCCCCCGCCACCCGTTCGATGCGCTCGCGAAGGCTGGGGTTGTCTTCGCTCTTGGCCTGGAGCTCGCCGGGCTTGAGCACGTCGCCCGGTGCCGGCACGCTGTCGCGGCCAAGCGCTTCCTGCACCAGCTGCAGCCACTCCAGCAGCGGCAGCAGGCTGTGCACGGTATCGCTGAGCTGGCGGGTGAGCTGTTCGCGCGCGGCGTCGAGCTGACGCCAGGCCAGGAAGTAGACGCTCTGGTCGTCGTTGGTGGCCAGGCGGCGGTTGAGCGGGCGCAGGTAGGCATCGAAGGCCCCGCGCAGGGCGTCGTCCTGCAGCCGCTTGAAGGCGGCCTCGTCGCTCACCGCGCAGACGAACTCGCCGGCCAGAAGCCGCTCCAGCAGCGGGCCGTGGCTCAAGAGCGCGGTGTGGGCGGGGGATGATTGAACGTCGTCGCTCATGCGGTGACCTCCTCGTCTCGCGCCTTGAGCCGCTCGGCCAGGCGGCTCAAGCGCGGTTCGATCCGCTTGAGCCGGCGCACGCCGGGCTCAATGGCGTCGCGGTCGATCAGGTAGCGGTTGTGGAAAAGCAGCAGCACGTCGGACTCCGGGTTGGGGAAGGCGCCGACGATATGAATGCGGTTGCTGTCGCAGGCCTCGAACAGTTTTTCGACGTTGTGGTAGGCAAGCGTTCCGATCTCGTCGATCGGCCAGTGGATGGCGATCTCGGCGCGCCCGCGCAGAAGCCTTGTGAAGGCGAGCAGGAACTTGCACAGAATCAGGTAGGCCATGCCGTGGCTTGAGGACTCGAGCAGCTGCCGGTCGCTTCTGATGACGAGGTCCGTGCCGCCTTCGTTCAGGTGCAGCTCCAGGCGCAGCAGGCTCTCGAAACTGTAGGGCTGGTCGTGGCGCAGCAGGTCCGCGACGTCTCCCAGGGCGTCGAGGTAGTCGTCGCTGGGCAGCGGCTGCTGCGAGCCTTTCCACGCCTTGTAGCACTGGGCGAAGCGTTTGAGCGGCTCCCAGAAGCCCAGCTCGTCGATGGTGGACTGGATGCGCACCTCGGCCTTCTTGATGCCGTCGAGGGCCAGGTCATCCGCCACCTCGTCGGAAAGGCGCTTGCTCTGGGCGCTGATGCGCCGGTTCAGGTCGCTGAACACGGTGAAGAACTTGTCCAGATCGTCGCTCAGGTTACGCCCCTGCTGTACTAGCTGTTGCTGCTGATCTTCCAGCAGCTTGAGCATGCCCGCCAAGATAGGCAGCAGCGCCCGGGGCTCCTCCGGGTCATCGAGCCTGTCACGCTCGCGCTCGAGGGCATCGACGAAGCCTGCGCTTGCGCCCTTGACGAGCTGGCCTTCGATCTCCTGGCAGCCCTTGCGCAGCGCATCGCGCTCCTGGCTGCGCTGGGCGAGCGCCTGGCGGGTGCGGGTGATGCGCTCCTGGGCATCGCCTGGCGGCTCGCTCAGTGCCGTGGCATCTGCGGGCAGCGCCAGCTCGTCGAGCTGGCGGGTCAGCGGCTTGAGATCGTCGAGCAGCTCGGTCTGCTCACCACAAGTGGTTTTCAGAACGCTCATGTGGCGCTCGTGCTCCGCCTTGGCGGCCTTGAAGGCCTGGCGCTGTTCGAGGCGCTGGCGCTCGATCTCGCTCACCTCGCGGGCCAGGCGGCTCTCCTGCTCGCTGAGTTCCGGCTTGCGCTGGCCCCAGCTCACGCGCATGAAGTAGCGGTAATGCTCGAGCTCCTCCTGGCGCGCCTGGGTGGCGCGAATGTGGGCCTCGAGCTCGGCGAGCCGCGCCTTGGTCTGCTTGACGGTGACCGGGTCGACCCCCTGCTCCTCCAGCGCCTGCTCGAAGGCCGCCTCCACCTCGCGGCACTGGCGCTGGTGGTCGGCCTTGAGCGCGCCCAGGGACTGGCGATACTGCTCGAGCCGGCGCTCGAAAGTGGCCTGCTGGTGCTGGGCATCGGCCTCGAGCTCGAGCTGCTCGGCGCGAAGCGCGCCATGCAGCGCCTCCAGCGCCTCATCCCGCTCCTCCTTTAGCGCCTGGTGCAGCGCCTGCTGCTCGTCCAGCGCCGCCTGGCGGGCTCGCTGCCGATCGCGTTGGGCCTGTGCGTGGCGGGCCTGGCACTGCCGGCGGGCTTCACTTGCGTACTCGAGCTCTTCATCCTGGCGCTTCACCGTCTGGTGGGCCCGGGCGAGGGCCTGCTCGGCGGCCGCCACCCGCTCGTTCTGGCGCTTGAGCGTCTTCTCGGCGCTGGTCAGGGCGGCCTGGGCGCGCAGCGCGGCCTCTCCCGCCTCGTCGATGGCGGCGAGCAGCTCGGCTTCCGCCTGGGCGTAGGGCGGCGCGTCGATCGCCAGGGTATCGAGGGCGATACCGAACAGATCGTCGCTGCCGGGTTCGACGCGGGTGGGCGACAGATCACGCCTTTCCAGCAGCGCCGGGGCGATCACCTTGCCCAGGCGCTGCTCCCAGCCCGGGGCGTGGTAGCGCAGAAAGTGGCGAAGCGTCCCTTGGGCCGGGTCGCGCTGGCGCTCTAGCTCGCGGCACTGCTCCTGGGCCTGCTGCTCTGCCTGGCGCGCTTCGCGGTGGGCCTGATCGGCGGCGTCGCGCTCGCGCTTGAGATCACTTAGTTCCTGGCGCAGGCTCTCCTGCTGGCTGGCGGCGGCGTTGCGCTCGGCCTGGACACGGTCGACGCGGCCTTGGGCCAGGGCGGCTTCCTCGCTCTCCTCGGCGGTGGGGCCGCCGTGGTCGAGCGCGGCCTTGAGCACCGCCAGCCGCTCGGCGGCGTGGGTCAGCCGCCCCTGGCAGGTGGCTTCCAGCGCCTGGCGTTCGCGCTGGAAGCGCTCGTCACGCTGCTGTTTGGCTTCCCAGTGGCGTTCGCGCTGGGTGGCCTTTTCATCGCTCAGCGCATCGATCAGCGCCTGGGTCTCTTCGCTCTGCCGGGCCAGGGTGTCGCCCAGCTCGCGCAGGCGCTCCTCCTTCTGCGCCTGGCTCGCCTGCACCATCTCCTGCAGGCCACGCAGGTGTTCCTTGTACTGCTCGTAACGCTCACGGGCCTGGGGAAGTGCGGTGAGCGCCTCCTCGAGCGCCGGCATGTCGGCGGCATCAAAAGCCTCGAACTGCTGCTGCAGGTCGTCGAGCTCGCGCTGGGTCTGCTTGAGGGCGCTGTCGGCTTCGCTGAAGCGGTCGTTGAGGGCATCCCGGGTCGTCTCGAAGCGGTGGCGCTCGGTGTCGAAGTCGCGCTGGCGTTCGCTGCGCGTCTGTTCGGCCTCCGCCAGGGTGCGCTCGGCGCGGTGCTGGTCCGCCGCCAGCTGGGGCTTGAGCTGCCACAGGGTGGTGTCGAGGTGGGCAAGCTCGCTCTCGATGCCCTGAAGGCGGGCAAGGGCGCGCTGCAGTGGCGCCAGGCGCATCGACTGGCGCATCTGGTCAATCCACTCCCGCGCCTTGGCGCCGCGGATGCGGGTCACCGGCAGCTCCACGCCATCCTCTTCGAAGATCGCCGCCAGCATGGTCTTGAGGGTGTCCATCTTGCCCTCCTTGGCGTGTACCGCCGAGACCAGCTTCTCGATATGGCGAATGCGGTGCTCCGGCGCCACCAGGCTGTACTGGGCGGCGAGCTGGCGAAGCTTCAACGCCTCCTTGCGGTTGCCGTGCAGCGCCATGCCCGGCGTGGGCGTGAAGTCGTTCTGGATCACCGCGCGGTACTCGGAGGTGGCGGACAGCTTGGCGGAAACGCCGGTGCCGCTGCGCCGCAGGCCGCTCGCCCAGTCGGCGTACTCCCGCGCCTCGATGCCGTTTTCGCCTTCGACGAGGTAATCCTCGGGGCGATACGGCGCGGCCACGAAACGGTACTCGACGCCGCCTTCCGGGCGCCGCGTCAGGACCGCCTGGCAGAGGCTGCCGGCTTCGCGGCGGTATTCGTACACCAGGTAGCTGTTGCGGTGCGGCAGGTAGAAGGCATCGAACTTGCGCCGCGTGCGGGGCACCACCTTGTTGGGCAGCTCGCCGTAGAACACCGGCACCAGGCGCTGAAGCGTGGTCTTGCCCGAGGCGTTGGTGCCGCAGATGTTGGTGTGGCCATCCACACTCAGCTCGACCACGCCGTCCAGGTGGCCATGAATCATCACGATGCGTAGCAGGTGGGCCATGCGGGTCCTTGATCGATGAAACTCTGAAAGCGCTATCTTGCCAGACCCGCGCGCCCCCGACACCTGTCCCGGCGTCATCCATCGCCGCTGCTTTATGTCAGTGAACGACTACTGGATACTAGGGGCATTTCATCGCCGTCGCGTCTTTCGCGTTGGCCGACGTGCACCTTTCGATTGCAGGAAAACACCATGCCCCGCTACCCCGACCACCTGACCGGCGACGGCCCGGCCAACCCCTTTCCCGGCCTCAAGGCGCTGGAACGTCGCCTTGACCGCACGCTGCCTCACCAGTTGGGCTCCAACGAGGGGCTGGACATGCCTCATCGCGCGCTGCGTGCGCATTTCGGCGATGCGTTCACCGAGCAGGTCTACCGCTACGGCGACGCCGAGGCGATGGGGGTTCGCACCCGGCTGAGCGCGCTTCTCGGCACACCGCTCGATCATCTGCTGGTGGATGCGGGGGCAGACAGCCTGATCGCGCTTGCGCTGCGTACCACCTGCGAGGTGGGGGATACGGTCATCGCCACGGCGGGCACCTACCCCACCTTCGGCTACTTCGCCCGCGGCCAGGGGTGCCGACTGGTGGAGCCGGCCTATCGCGAGGCGCCGGGGGTGCTGGCGCCGGATCTCGAAGCGCTGGCGGCGGCGGCGCACCGGGAGAACGCCCGCCTCGTTTATCTGGCCAACCCGGACAACCCGAGCGGCCACCTGCACGACGACGATGCGATTTTGACGCTTCGCGAGGCGCTGCCCGACGACTGCTGGCTGCTGCTCGACGAGGCCTACGGCGATTTTCGTGACGATGCGGGCAGCGGGTTCGCCGCCCGGGCGCTGCCCGGCGTGGTTCGCCTGCGCACCCTCTCCAAGGCGCACGGCATGGCCGGGCTACGCGTGGGTTACGCGATCGCCGAGCCGGCGGTGCTGGCCATGATGATGAAAGTGCGCATTCACTACGCGGTGTCGGCGGTGTCGCTGGCCGCCGCCGAGGTGGTGCTCGACGACATGGCCGAGGTTCGCCAGCACGTGGCCGACGTCAAGGCGCGCCGCGAGCGCCTCGCCGAGCACTTTCGCACCCTGGGCGCCGACGTGCTGCCGAGCGCCACCAACTTCGTCGGCCTTCGCCTGCCGAGTGCTGAGCTTGCCGCCGAGGTGCACCAGGCGCTGCTGAATGATGGCGTGCTGGTCGCGCGGCTCGCCCACCCGAAGCTCGCCAACGTGATCCGCATCACCGCCGTGGCGGATGCGCTGGAGCCCGGGCGCCTGGCGCCTTTGGAAGAAGCCGTCAAAACGCACGCCTAGCGAGCTTGCCCCGAAAGACAAGAACCCAGGCCAAGGCCTGGGTTCTTGTGACGGCGAGGGGTCGGTCGCCTATGCGCGGCGCGACCGCGCTGCCGGGCTCACGCCTTGGCGGCGACGACCATGATCTCGACCTTCCACTCGGGCTTGGCGAGCTTGGCCTCGAGGGCAGCGCGCACCGGCGGGGTGTGGCCGTCGAGCCAGGCTTCCCAGGCGACGTTCATCTGATCGAACTCGGCCATGTCGGTCACCCACACCTGGGCGGAGATCAGGTGCGCCTTCGAGGAGCCGGCCTTTTCCAGCAGCTCGTCGATGCGGGTCAGCACCTGCTCGGTCTGGCCTTTCATGTCGGCGGTGGCGTCCGCCGGCACCTGGCCCGCGAGGTAGACGGTGCCGTTGTGGATCGCGATCTGGCTCATGCGGGTGTTGCTTTCGTGGTAGGTCACGCTCATGGATTGCTCCGGACAAGATTGCAAGGATGTGCTTGGCGATAGTACATGAAAAGCCGCCAACGACCATCCTGCGACCCGCTCGAAAACCGAGCCCCGAACCCGAACGACAGGCACAAAAAAAGGCGCCTGAGCGCCTTTTTTCTTTAAAGATGGTACCGGTGGCCAGACTCGAACTGGCACGCCTTTTACAGCGGCGGATTTTGAATCCGCTGCGTCTACCAATTCCGCCACACCGGCAATGGCTCGGCATTATACGAACATCCCCCGCCAAGTCAATGCATCGCCTGACTTTATGGCGCGAAAGCGCTATCCTAGGCCGCCCGTTTGACCACTGAAAAGAGCTTCCCCATGCAGCGCGCGGACTTCCACTTCGAGCTACCCGATGAGCTGATCGCTCGCTACCCCTCCGAGCAGCGCAGCGACTGCCGGCTGCTGTGCGTGGATGGCGAGCGCGAGGCGCTCGATCATCGCCGGTTCACCGATCTTCTCGAGCTTCTCGCCCCGGGAGATCTGCTGGTGTTCAACGACACCCGGGTGATTCCCGCCCGCCTGCACGGCCACAAGGCGAGCGGCGGCAAGGTGGAGATGCTGCTGGAGCGCCCGCTGGACGAATACCGGGGTCTGGCGCACATCCGCTCGAGCAAATCGCCCAAACCCGGCACCGAGCTGATCTTCGAAGGCGACGTGCGCGCGGTGGTCGAAGGCCGGCGCGATGCGCTGTTCGAGCTGCGATTCCTGGGCGAGACGCCGATGATCGCGCTTCTGGAAGCCCACGGCCACATGCCGCTGCCGCCCTACATCACCCGCGACGACGAGCACTCCGACCGCGAGCGCTACCAGACCGTCTACGCCCGCCGCGACGGCGCGGTCGCCGCCCCCACGGCGGGGCTTCACTTCGACCAGCCGCTGCTCGACGCGCTCAAGGAGAAAGGCGTCGAGAGCGCCTTCGTCACCCTGCACGTGGGCGCAGGCACCTTCCAGCCAGTGCGGGTGGACAACATTCTCGAGCACCACATGCACAGCGAATGGTTCGAGGTGTCCGACGAGACCTGCCAGAAGGTACGTAAGGCCCAGGCCGCAGGCCGGCGGGTGATCGCCGTGGGCACCACCAGCGTGCGCTGCCTGGAGAGCGCCTGCCAGAAAAGCGCCGACGGCCAGATCGCCCCCTACCAGGGCGATACCGACATCTTCATTTACCCGGGCTATGAGTGGCGCTGCGTGGATGCGCTGATCACCAACTTCCACCTGCCGGAATCGACGCTCTTGATGCTGGTCGCCTCCTTCGTGGGTCACGCGCAGATCATGCACGCCTATCGGGAAGCGGTCAGCGAGCGCTACGCCTTCTTCAGCTACGGCGATGCGATGTTCCTGACCCGCTGACGCCGCCGACGAAATCGAGACACGAGTACTTTATATGCGAAACGAATGCTTCATGCGCTTCGAGCGCCTGGCCGAGGATGGCCGCGCGCGCCGGGGCCGCCTGCACTTTCCCCGTGGCACCGTGGAGACCCCGGCGTTCATGCCGGTGGGCACCTACGGCACCGTCAAGGGCATGACGCCGGAGTCGGTCAAACAGATCGGCGCCGAGATCATCCTGGGCAACACCTTCCACCTGTGGCTGCGCCCGGGGGTGGAGGTGATCGAGGCCCACGGCGACCTGCACGACTTCGCCCAGTGGGACAAGCCGATCCTGACCGACTCCGGCGGTTTCCAGGTCTTCTCGCTCGGCAAGATGCGCAAGATCACCGAGCAGGGCGTGCACTTTCGCTCGCCGGTGGACGGCAGCAAGGTGTTCATGGGCCCGGAAGAGTCGATGGCGGTGCAGCGCTCGCTCGGCTCCGACGTGGTGATGATCTTCGATGAGTGCACGCCCTACCCGGCCACCTACCAGGAGGCCGAGAAGTCCATGGAGCTTTCGCTTCGCTGGGCCAGGCGCTCTCGCGATGCCCACGGCGACTCGCCCTCGGCGCTTTTCGGCATCATCCAGGGCGGCATGCACCCGGAGCTTCGCGAGCGCTCGCTCAAGGGGCTTCTGGAGATCGGCTTCGATGGCCTGGCCATCGGCGGGCTTTCCGTCGGCGAGCCGAAAGAAGAGATGATCAAGGTGCTCGACTACCTGCCCACCTGGATGCCGGACGACAAGCCGCGTTACCTGATGGGCGTCGGCAAGCCGGAGGATCTGGTCGAGGGCGTGCGTCGGGGCGTGGACATGTTCGACTGCGTGATGCCGACCCGCAACGCCCGCAATGGCCATCTGTTCACCCCGGAGGGCACGGTCAAGATCCGTAACGCCAAGCACCGGCATGACACTCGACCGCTGGACGAAAGCTGCGACTGCCACACCTGCCAGAACTTCTCCAGAAGCTACCTGCACCACCTGGATCGCTGCAACGAAATGCTCGGCTCGATGCTCAATACGATCCACAACCTGCGGTATTACCAGCGTGTAATGGCGGATTTGCGCGCGGCAATCGAAGCGGGTACATTGACCGCCTTTGTGGAGGGCTTTTACGCCCGGCGCGGCCTGCCCGTACCACCCCTTGCGAATTGATCGCCACGCGCCTTGGCGCGTGGCTCGACCCCTTACCCATTAACTGCGTCAACCAGGAGTTCGCTCGATGCTGGATTTCTTCATCTCACCGGCCCACGCCCAGGAAGCGGCCGCCGGCGGGGGCATTGCCCAAATCGTCATGCTGGTCGGTTTCGTACTGATCTTCTACTTCCTGCTGTGGCGCCCGCAGGCCAAGCGCGCCAAGCAGCACAAGCAGCTGGTGACGAGCCTCGACAAGGGCGATGAAGTCGTCATCGGCGGCGGTCTGGTCGGTCGCGTCACCAAGGTCTCCGACGAGTTCCTGACCCTGGAAGTCTCCGAAGGCACCGAAGTGAACGTGCAGAAGAACGCCGTGGCCGCGGTACTGCCCAAGGGTACCATCAAGTCCATCTGATCTTTGCGTCCCCCTGCCGCAGTGCCCGCCACCCGGCATGGGCGCGATGGTAAACGATGGTCAACGTTGCCGTACGCGATCGCTCGCGTACGGCAATTCCGTATGTCATTGAAGGCAGGGCTTACATGCTCAACCGTTACCCCCTGTGGAAGTATCTTCTGATACTGGTCGTATTGCTGTTCGGCCTTATCTACTCGCTTCCCAACCTATTTCCCGCCGACCCCGCCATCCAGGTAAGCAGCGCCCAGGGCGATGCCCTCGACGAGCGCGAGGTCTCCCGCGTCCAGCAGGCGCTGGCCGACAACGGCATCGAGGTGAAAGGGGCCGATCTCGAGAACGGCCAGTGGCTGATTCGTCTGGAAGACGACGACGACCAGCTCAATGCGCGCGACATCGCCGCCGAGACGCTGGGGCCCAATGCCACCGTGGCCTTGAACCTGGCCGACGCCACTCCGGGCTGGCTGCAGGCGTTCTCCGCCTCGCCGATGACGCTGGGCCTCGACCTTCGCGGCGGCGTGCACTTTCTGCTCGAAGTGGACATGGACGCCGCCATCACCCAGCGCCTGGAAGTCAACGCCAGCGCCATGCGCGAGCTGCTGCGCGGCGAGCGCATCCGCTATCGCAACACCGAGATCGACGGCCAGATGCTCTCCATCGATTTCGCCAACAGCGAAGATCGAGACGCCGCGCGCCGCCTGATCAGCCGCGACTTCCCGGACTTCGACTACCAAAGCAGCGGCAGCGGGCGCAGTGCGTCTCTCGACATGACGTTGAGCGACCAGATCGTCAGCGAGATCCAGAACTACGCGGTCAACCAGAACTTGACCACGCTGCGCAACCGGGTCAACGAGCTGGGCGTGGCCGAGCCCATGGTACAGCGCCAGGGCCCGAGCCAGATCGTGGTCGAGCTGCCCGGCATCCAGGACACCGTGGCCGCCAAGCGTATCGTCGGCGCCACCGCGAACCTGGAGTTCCGCCTGGAAGCCCGGGGCGACACGCCGGATCAGGAAACCGAAAGCTTCGCGTTTCGTAACGACACCGGCCGCTCAGCGGATTTGATGCGCGACGTGATCATCACCGGCGACAGCGTCTCGAGCGCGAGCAACAGCTTCGACGAGAACGGTCGCCCCCAGGTCAACATCAACCTCGACGGCACCGGCGGCACGCTGATGAACCGCGCCACGCGCACCAACATCGGGCGCAACATGGCGGTGCTGTTCATCGAGCACAAGAGCGAGGACACGGTGGTCACCGACCCGGATACCGGCGAAGAGACCATCGTGCGCGAGCCCTATACCGAGCGAGGCCTGATCAGCCTGGCCACCATCCAGAGCGCACTGGGCAACAGTTTCCGCATTACTGGACTCGACTCGCCCACCGAGGCCGCCGAGCTCGCCCTGCTGCTGCGCTCTGGCTCGCTCGCCGCGCCCATCTACTTCGTGCAGGAGCGCACCATCGGCCCGAGCCTGGGCGCCGAGAACATCGACCGGGGCCTTTTGTCGGTCCAGCTCGGCCTGCTGCTGGTGGTGCTGTTCATGCTCGCCCGCTACAAGGTGTTCGGCGTGTTCGCCACCGTGGCGCTGGGGCTCAACCTGACGCTGCTGGTCGCGGTGATGTCGATACTGGGGGCCACCCTCACGCTGCCCGGCATCGCCGGTATCGTGTTGACGCTGGGCATGGCGGTGGACGCCAACGTGCTGATCTTCGAGCGCATACGCGAGGAGCTTAGAAACGGGCTGTCGATCCAGCAGGCGATCCACGCCGGCTACGAGCGTGCCTTCACCTCGATCGTCGATGCCAACATCACCACGCTGCTGGTCGCGGTGATCCTGTTCTCGATCGGCACCGGGCCGGTGAAAGGCTTCGCCGTGACGCTCTCGATCGGTATCTTGACGTCGATGTTCACCGCGCTGATGGTGACGCGCGCCATGGTCAACCTGGTCTACGGCAGCAAACCCGTCAAAAAGCTATGGATCTGACGCCATGAATACTCTTCAGATGCCTACGCTTCGCCCCGACTTCAAGAGGTGGTCATGAAACCCCTATCGCAATTGCAAATCGACTTCATGGGCCAGCGGAAGTTAGCGTTCGTCGTTTCCGCCCTCATGCTGGTCGTGTCGATCATCGCCATGGCCATGTTCTCGCTGAACCTGGGGCTCGACTTCACCGGCGGCACGCTGATCGAGGTGCGCTACGACGTCGCGCCGTCGCTCGACACCGTGCGCCAGTTGATGGAGTCCAACGGCTTCCAGGACGTCTCGGTACAGACCTTCGGCGCCTCGACCGAGGTACTGATTCGCCTGCAGCAGGCCTTCGATCCGGACGTGGGCAGCGACGTGGTCAACCTGCTGCGCCAGGGCGGCGACGGCGTCAACCTGGTGCGTGCGGAGTTCGTCGGCGCCCAGGTGGGTGATCAGCTTCGCGACCAGAGCGGGCTCGGCCTGATGGTGGCTCTTGGCGTGGTCATGCTCTACGTGGCCCTGCGCTTTCAATACAAGTTCGCCATCGGGGCGCTGCTGGCGCTGATCCACGACGTCATCATCGTGGTAGGCGTGTTCGCGCTGTTCCAGCTCGACTTCAACCTGACCGTGCTGGCGGCGATCCTGGCGGTCATCGGCTACTCGCTCAACGATACCATCGTGGTCTACGACCGCATCCGCGAATCGATTCGCACCTCGCGCATCGAGAACATGTCGCAGATCTTCAACGAGGCGATCAACGCCACGCTGTCGCGGACGCTGGCCACCTCCGGCACCACCATGCTGGTACTGGTGGCGCTCTTGATCCTCGGCGGCGACATGATCCAGAATTTCGCCATCGCGCTTTTGATCGGTATCGGCGTGGGTACCTTCTCGTCGATCTACATCTCCGGGGCGCTTTTGATTCCGCTCAAGCTCTCCCGGGAAGACCTGATCCCGACCAAGAAAGCGACCGACGAAGACGAGGAAGAGCTGCCCTAGGCGCTTTTCGACGTCCACAAGAAAACCCCCTGCCGGCGCTGCCGGCAGGGGGTTTTTCGTATCCGCGGGTGGCGGCGGTCTTTACACGTGCGGCGCGAGCTGCTTGAGCAGCGCCTTGTAGAGGCGCGGGCCGGCGGCCATAAGCTGGCCCTCGGGCTGCACGACCGGCTGGCCTTGGAGGGTCCCCATCAGCGCGCCGGCTTCCTTCATGAACAGCGTGCCGACCTGCAGGTCCTGCTCCTCGAGGCCGAGCACGAACAGGCTGTCCACGCGGCCGGTGGCGAACTCGCAGATGTCCATCAAGCCGCTGCCGGTGGCCACCTGGGTATCGCTCTGGGCGGCGATGTGCTGGGTGACGCTGAGGTAGGTGGGCAGATGATCACTGCGAAGCCAGGCGGCGGGCAGGCTCATCGCCAGGCGAGTGCCGGGAAGTGCGGTGGCCTTGCTGACCCGCATGCGCTTGCCGTTGTGCTGGGCGCCGCTGCCGCGGCTGGCGATGTACTCGTCGTCGCCGAAGGGGGCGACGATGACCGCGTGCTCCGGGCGGCCCTTGATCAGGCACACCACCGAGATCGCAAAGCCCCGCCCCGCCACGGTCAGGTTGGAGTAGCCGTGAAAAGGTTCGATCTTCCAGACGATCTCGGCGCCTTCGCCCTCGCCTGCCTTGTGGGCGGTGTAGCGACCGCTCACCCCGTGGTGCGGGTAGCCGCGCTCGAGCTGGTGCACGATGGTGGCTTCGGCCTTGCGCCCGGCGTCCTCGAGCAGGCGCTCGAGGTTGGACTCTTCGTGGGCGTTCTCGATGCGCTCGCGAACGCGCAGAAACTGTTCAGCGGCACTGCGCGCGGCGCGCAGCGTAAACTGGACCATCGGATTCATGATCAAACCTTGTCACGGTGATGTTAAAGAACGGCGCGACGCACGACGGCGACGCTTAGGCGCGCAATTCTAGCAGAGCCCCCTCGGGCTTGCTATCGACTCATGCTAGACTGCGCCTTTTCGTCACTACCCGAGCCTTGTCATGCTTGAGCGCATCCGTATCGTGCTGATCGGCACCAGTCATCCCGGCAACATCGGCGCCGTCGCCCGCGCCATGCACAACATGGGGCTTGCCGATCTGTGCCTGGTCGCCCCGCGCTGCGACGTCGTCACCCAGGAGAGCATCTCGCGCGCCTCCGGCGCCGACCACCTGCTGCATCAGGCGCGCATCGTCGAAACGCTGGAAGAGGCGATCTCGGACGTCACCCTGGCGGTGGGCGCCAGCGCCCGCTCGCGCACCCTGCCCTGGCCGATGGTCTCGCCGCGCGAGCTCGGCACCCGGCTTGCCGGCGAGTGCCGGGCGGACAACGCCCGGGTGGCGCTGGTGTTCGGCCGCGAGGACAGCGGACTGACCAATGCGGAGCTCCAGCGCTGCCACGCCCACGTGCACATTCCCACCAACGAGGCGTTCAGCTCGCTGAACCTGGCCGTCGAGCCAGGCCGCGCCGATCGAGGCCGAGGCCGACGACGAACTCGCCACCGCCGAGGAGCTCGAGCGCTACTTCGAGCACCTGGAGCGCACGCTGGTCGCGATCGACTTCCACGACCCCGCCAAGCCGCGCCAGCTGATGGCCAGGCTCCGGCGCCTGTACCTGCGCGCCCGGGTGGAGAAGATGGAGATGAACATTCTGCGCGGTATTCTCACCGCCACCGAGAAGGCGTCGAACGACCAGGCGCGCTAAAATGAAGGCGTCAGGATGAAGAGCGCTTGAACTCTCGATGCGCTGACCCCACTACGCCACTCCCGCCGCCTTTCGGCCTTGATCGTCAACCAGGCGCCATGTCGTCGCTGAAACGAAGGACCCTGCATGTTTGAACGCCTGCGTGAAGATATCAATAGCGTGTTCGACCGCGACCCCGCGGCGCGCAACTTCCTCGAGGTACTGACCAACTACCCGGGGCTGCACGCGCTGCTGCTGCATCGCGGCGCCCACTGGCTGTGGAACAAGAACCTCAAGTGGCTGGCGCGCAGCATTTCGACCTTCGGGCGCTGGCTGACCGGCATCGAGATCCACCCAGGGGCGACCATCGGCCGGCGCTTTTTCATCGACCACGGCATGGGCGTGGTGATCGGCGAGACCGCCATCGTCGGCGACAACGTCACTCTCTACCAGGGCGTGACCCTGGGCGGCACCAGCTGGAACAAGGGCAAGCGCCACCCGACGCTCGGCGACGGCGTGATCGTCGGCGCCGGCGCCAAGATTCTCGGCCCGTTCACCGTGGGTGCCGGCGCCAAGGTGGGCTCCAATGCCGTGGTCACCAAGGAGGTGCCTGCCGGCGCCACCGTGGTGGGCATTCCCGGCAAGGTGGTCAAGCGCCCGGAGCCGGACGTGGAGGTACCGCTCGACATCGACCCGGCGCGGCGCGAGGCGATCTGCCAGAAGTTCGGCTTCGACGCCTACGGCGTGAGCCAGGACATGCCGGACCCGGTGGCGCGCTCCATGCAGGCGATGCTCGATCACATGCACGCCGTCGACAACCGTCTGGAGCACATGTGCGAGACGCTCAGAAAGCTCGACGCCGGCTACCGCGAAGGCCAGCTTCCCGAGCTCAACAGCGAAGACTTCGCCGGCCTGCTTGACGAGCGCGAGACCGGTTGCCAGAAGGCGCCCCCCGCCGACGCCACCGCCCGGGCAGAGCCTCGCGACACACCGCCGCCCAAGGAGTGAGCGAGCAAGCGCCGCGCCGGCAATAGTTGACCAAAGTACTCGGGATTTCCCATAATGAGTCCACATTTTCGTCAGTGCGCTCAAGGTTGGCACCGGGATACCCTATGCGTTTGACCACCAAAGGCCGTTACGCGGTGACGGCGATGCTCGATCTGGCCCTTCACGCCGAACACGGCCCGACCTGCCTGAACGATATCTCCAGACGCCAGGAGATCTCGCTCTCCTACCTGGAGCAGCTCTTCTCGCGGTTGCGTCGGGCGGGCCTTGTGAAGAGCGTGCGCGGCCCCGGCGGCGGCTACCTGCTGGCCCGACCGCCCGCCGAGATCAGCGTTTCCCAGGTGATCGACGCGGTCGACGAGCGTGTCGATGCCACCCGCTGCCAGGGCCTGTCAGATTGCCAACAGGGCGATATCTGCCTGACGCACTATCTCTGGTGCGAGCTTTCCGGGCAGATTCGCCAGTTTCTGGACGGCGTGACGCTTTGCCAGCTGGCCAAGCGCCCGGACGTTCTGCAGACCGCCACCCGACAGCGCCACCGCGTGGATGCGAGCATTCTCGCCTCCTCTTCTCGCTAGCCAACACCGCCGGACACCATGACCACGACCGCTCCTTCGCTTCCCATCTACCTGGATTACGCCGCCACCACGCCGGTGGATGCGCGCGTGGCCGAGGTCATGCAGCGCTACCTGACGGTAGACCAGCTGTTCGCCAATCCGGCCTCGCGCAGCCACATGCTGGGCTGGCAGGCGGAACAGGCCGTCGAGCAGGCGCGCCGTCAGGTCGCGGATGCGATCAACGCCGACCCGCGCGAGATCGTCTGGACCAGCGGCGCGACCGAGGCCGACAACCTCGCCCTGACCGGCTTCATGCGCGCCAACCGCGCGCGCGGCCTGCATCTGGTGACCTCCACCATCGAGCACAAGGCGGTGGTGGATACCGCCAAGGCGCTCGAGAGCGAAGGTTTCGAGGTCACCTGGCTCACCCCGGGGCCGGACGGGCGAATCACCCCCGAGCAGCTGCGCGGCGCGCTGCGCGACGATACCGCGCTGGTCTCGCTGATGGCGGTGAACAACGAGCTCGGCAGCATCAACGACATCGAGGCGCTGGCCCGGGTGGCGCACGAGTTCGGCGCGGCGTTTCATACCGACGCCGCCCAGGCCGTCGGGCGCATCGCGCTCGACGTGGTGGCCCAGCAGGTCGACCTGATGTCGCTTTCGGCCCACAAGGCCTACGGGCCGAAGGGCGTGGGCGCTTTGTTCGTGAAGCGCCACCCGGACATTCGCGTGGAAGCGCTGATCCACGGCGGCGGCCACGAGCGCGGCATGCGTTCGGGGACGCTGCCGACCCACCAGATCGCCGGCATGGGCGAGGCCTTCGCGCTGATGCAGCGCGAAGGGGGCACCGACCAGGCGGCCATCGAAGGTCTCTACAAGCGCTTCGTCGAGGGCCTCGCCACGCTCGACGGCGCGGTGCTGAACTCTTTCGCCGATCACGCGGTCCCCAACATCGTCAACGTCGCCTTCAAGGGCGTGGACGGTGAGGCGCTGCTGATGGCGCTGCGCGACCTGGCCATCTCCACCGGCTCGGCCTGCAACTCGGCAAGCGTCGAACCCTCTTACGTACTGCTCGGCATCGGCGTCGAGCGCGAGCTCGCCCACTCGTCGCTGCGCTTCAGCTTCGGTCGCTTCACGCGCGATACCGAGATCGATCATGCACTGGCGCTGATACGCCACGCAGTGCAAGGCCTGCGCGCGCCGACGCGCTGACGGCGACACTTTCAAGGAGCATGCCAATGGCAACATTAACCATCACTCAGGACGCCGCGAAGCAGATTCGCCATGTGCTCGACGAGCGTGGCCAGGGGCTTGGCCTGCGCGTTTCCGTCAAGCCCAGCGGCTGCTCGGGCTACAGCTACGTGCTGGACTTCGCCGACGAGGCGAAACCGGACGAGATTCGCTTCGAGGAGCACGGCGCCTGCGTCTACGTCGACGCCGAGGCGCTGGCGATGCTCGATGGCAGCGAGGTCGATTACGTCAGCGAAGGGCTCAACCGTTACTTCCGCTTCAACAACCCCAACGTCAAGGACGAGTGCGGCTGCGGCGAGAGCTTCACGGTATAGCCCCGCTGTATTCATCCCCGCTGGGAGGCGCTATAATCGCGCCCACTTGGCCCTGGCGCTCGCTCGCCGGCCATTTTAACGACCATTTTCTTTGCGCCGCTTCGTCGCTGAAGCGGCACTTTCCGTTTTAGACCTTCAAGGAGTCCTCACCATGGCGACCGAACGCACTCTCTCCATCATCAAGCCCGATGCCGTAGCCAAGAACGCGATCGGCGAGATCATCGCCCGCTTCGAGAAGGCAGGCCTTCAGGTCGTGGCCGCCAAGATGGTCCATCTCTCCGAAGAGAAAGCCGGCGGCTTCTACGCCGAGCATCAGGCGCGCCCCTTCTTCAAGGATCTGGTCGGCTTCATGACCTCCGGCCCGGTCGTCGTCCAGGTACTCGAAGGCGAAGGCGCCATCGCCAAGAACCGTGACCTGATGGGCGCGACCAACCCCAAGGAAGCCGCTCCGGGCACCATCCGCGCCGACTTCGCCGAGACCATCGACGCCAACGCCGTTCACGGCTCCGACTCCTTTGATAGCGCCGAGCGTGAAATCGGCTACTTCTTCGGCAACGACGAGATCTGCCCGCGCTGAGAGCGGCGTCTGATACGCGTTGCTGGCCATTTTCGCGGGGGTTCGCCCCCGCCCTTTCCAAGCGCTGAGCCATGACCACCACCGTAGCCCAACATACCCCCGACGCGACGACCGCGAACGTCACCCCGGATGCCCCGAAGGAACTCACGAACCTGCTCGGACTTTCGCGGACGCAGATGGAGGCGTTCTTCCTCTCCATCGGCGAGAAGAAGTTTCGCGCCGCCCAGGTGATGAAGTGGATTCACCAGGAAGGCGTCGACGACTTCGAGACGATGACCAACCTCTCCAAGGCGCTGCGTGAAAAGCTCGCCAGGGTCGCCGAGATTCGCGGGCCCGGCGTGGTGTATGAAGGCACCTCCAGTGACGGCACGCGCAAGTGGGTGCTCGAGGTGGAAGACGGCAGCTACGTGGAAACGGTCTTGATCCCCGCGGAAAACGGCAAGCGGCGCACGCTCTGCGTGTCGTCGCAGGTGGGCTGCTCGCTCGACTGCAGCTTCTGCTCCACCGGCAAGCAGGGCTTTCAGCGCAACCTCACCGCCGCCGAGATCATCGGCCAGGTGTGGGTGGCGCAAAGAAGCGTCGGCCCGCGCCGCGATACCGCCAATCGCCCGGTCACCAACGTGGTGATGATGGGCATGGGCGAGCCGCTTCTCAATTTCGACAACGTCGTGCCGGCCATGAAGCTGATGCTCGACGACAACGGCTACGGCCTCTCCAAGCGCCGGGTGACGCTGTCCACCTCCGGCGTGGTGCCGATGCTCGACAAGCTCGGCGACGAGATCGACGTGAGCCTGGCCATTTCGCTGCACGCCGCCACCGACGAGCTGCGCAACGAACTGGTCCCGATCAACCGCAAGTACAACATCCGGGCGCTCCTTGATGCCTGTCACCGGTATCTGGCCAAGGCGCCGGAAAATCGTCAGGTCACCATCGAGTACACCCTGATCAAGGACGTCAACGATCAGCAGGAGCACGCCGAGCAGCTCGCCGAACTGCTCAGGGAGCTCGCCTGCAAGATCAACCTGATCCCGTTCAACCCGTTCCCGAACTCCGGCTACGAGAAACCCTCGCGCAACCAGGTGATGCGTTTTCAGCAGTGGCTCTATGACCTGGGCTACAACGCCACCGTGCGCATGACCCGGGGCGATGACATCGATGCCGCCTGCGGGCAGCTGGTGGGCCGGGTCAAGGATCGCACCAAGCGCAGCGCGCGCTACATCCAGTCGGTGCAGCTCGACGCCGACTGACGTGCCTTGACTTCCATCCGACACAGCGCTTTGATGGACGCTGCCTCGGCTTGGCATAATGATTCGGCCCCGCAGGCGGGCGCCGACGAACGGCAGAGAAGATCGCAGGTAACATTCACGCAGAGGGCGTACATGATTGGCTATGGTAGGCGCACGACCCCCTTTAGAGTACCCGTGCTGTCCGTGCTGTTGGGCAGCCTGATGCTCGCAGGCTGCGCTACCTCGGCCCCTACCTCGCGTGAAACCGGCCAGGACGCCGCCGACGCCTATAGCCAGCTGGGCGTGGCCTACCTCGAGCGCGGCAACCTGCCCCGTGCGCTCAACGCCCTCGACCGGGCGCTGGAGATCGACCCTCGCCACGCCGAGGTACTGCAGGGACTGGCGCTGGTCTACCAGCAGCAGGGCGAGAACCAGCTCGCCGCGCGCTACTTTCAGCAGGCCGTGAACGCGGCCCCTTCGTTTACCCGCGCGCGCAACAACTACGCCGCCTTCTTGTATGATCAGGCCCGCTACCGCGAGGCCTGCGAACAGCTGGAGATCGCCTCCCAGGATGCCCAGTACGCCAATCGTGCCCAGCTGTTCACCAATCTTGGCCAGTGCTACCTGGCCCTGAACGACGTCGAGCGCGCCCGCGAGCGTTTCGCGCGCGCCCAGAGTATCGACCCGCGAAGCCCGCGCGGGTATTTGATGTTAGCCGAATTGGAAGTTTCTCAGGGCAATTTCGAGCGTGCCTGGGCACCGCTTCAAAGTTACCTGGAGCTTGCCGGCCCCGACCCGCAGGCACTCGCGCTCGCGGCCACCGTCGCCAGCGCCCGCGGCGACGAACGTGCCGCCGCCGAGTACCGGCGTGAAACCCTGGATACGCAAGCGCCTTGATCACCTAATTTATTGAAGGATGCTCAGCCATGAGCGACATACATCTAGACGAGACGATGACCACTGCGACCAACGCCTCCCCGGGCGAGCTACTGCACCAGCAGCGCGAGCGCCTGAACGTGCCGCTCACCGATGCCGCCCGCGCGCTGAACCTGCGCCCGGCGGTGGTCGAGGGGCTGGAGCGCGATCACTACGACGAGATTCCCGTGGCCGCCTACCGCCGCGGCTACCTGCGCGCCTACGCCAAGTATTTGGGTATGGACGAGCGCCTCGTGCTCGAGGCCTACACGTCGCGCTTCGCTGCCGCCGACACCGAGCGCAAGATCGCCCCGGTCTCGGTCGCCCGCCCCCCGTCGCGAGTCGGCGCGTGGCTGTTCAAGCTGGTGACGCTACTGGTGATCGTCGGGCTGATCGGCGTGACGGTGATGTGGTGGCAAAGTCGCGGCGGCAGCGAGCCGCCGAGCATGGGCGCGGCCCCGACGGAAGAAGAGCGCAGCCAGCTGGCCGGCGCCGAGAACGACGCCGCCCCGGCGCTGCCGGATACGCCGGTGAGCGCCCCCGCGCCCAGCGACGCCGCCCAGCAAAGTGCCGCTGACGTCGCCGCGAGCGAACCCGCCCCCGTCGCGCCGTCACAAGCCGCCATCGAAGCCGCCACGACCATCGCCGCGCTGAGCGCCGAGGCCTCCGAGGCAAGCGCCGCCGACGCCAACACGCTCGAGATCACCTTCAACGAGCAGTCCTGGACCGAAATCTTCGACGCCACCAACCAGCGCGTGTTCGTGGGTCTGCAGACCCCGGGCACCACGGCCACCGTCGAGGGCGAACCGCCCTTTCGACTCACCATCGGCAACGCCACCGGCGTGGCGCTGATCTACCAGGGCGAAACCATCGACCTCGCCCAGCGCGCCGGTGCCAACAACGTCGCCCGCTTTACTCTAGGAGAGTGACCCGTCTTATGCACGCCCCTTCTCCAATCAAACGCCGCGCCTCCCGTCAGATCCACGTCGGCAAGGTCGCGGTCGGCGGCGATGCCCCCATCGCCGTGCAGAGCATGACCAACACCAACACGCTGGACGTGGACGCCACCGTCGGCCAGATCCAGCAGTTGGAAAAGGCCGGGGCCGACATCGTGCGCGTCTCGGTGCCGGACATGGACGCCGCCGAGGCCTTCGGCCGCATCAAGGCGCGTGTCGACGTGCCGCTGGTGGCGGACATCCACTTCGACTACAAGATCGCCCTGCGCGTGGCCGAACTCGGTGTCGACTGCCTGCGCATCAACCCGGGCAACATCGGCCGCGAGGACCGCGTCAAGGCGGTGGTCAGCGCCGCCCGTGACCACGGCATCCCGATCCGCATCGGCGTCAACGCGGGCTCGCTCGAGAAGGACCTGCAGAAGAAGTACGGCGAGCCGACGCCGGCGGCGCTGGTCGAGTCCGCCATGCGCCACATCGACTACCTCGATCGGTTGGATTTCCAGGAGTTCAAGGTCAGCGTCAAGGCCTCGGACGTGTTCATGGCGGTCGCCGCCTACCGCGATCTCGCCACCCGCATCGAGCAGCCGCTGCACTTGGGCATCACCGAGGCCGGCGGGCTGCGCTCGGGCACGGTGAAGTCCTCGATCGGCCTCGGGATGCTGTTGATGGATGGCATCGGCGACACCATTCGCGTGTCGCTCGCCGCCGACCCGGTCGAGGAGATCAAGGTCGGTTTCGACATGCTCAAGAGCCTGAAGCTGCGCGCCAAGGGCATCAACTTCATCGCCTGCCCGAGCTGCTCGCGCCAGAACTTCGATGTCATCAGCACCATGAACCAGCTCGAGGAGCGCCTCGAGGACGTCATGACGCCGCTGGACGTCTCGGTGATCGGCTGCGTGGTCAACGGCCCGGGCGAGGCCAAGGAGACCGACATCGGCCTGACCGGCGGGTCGCCGGCGAACCTGGTCTACATCGACGGCAAGCCCGCGAGCAAGCTGCGCAACGAACACCTGGTCGACGACCTCGAGGCATTGATTCGCGAGAAGATTCGCCTCAAGCAACAGCAACAAGACGCCCTCATCACCAAGAGCGTATGACGGCGTGGACGATGGGCGGCGAGCGAGTCCGCCCGGACCGATAAGGAGTTCGCATTGAGCAAGTCCGGTGCCAAGAAGATCCAAGCGATCCGCGGAATGAACGACCTGTTGCCCAGCGATAGCCCTCGCTGGCAATTTTTTGAAGCCAAGGTTCGCACGCTCATGCAGCGCTACGGCTTCGACGAGATTCGCATGCCCATCGTCGAGCAGACGGCGCTGTTCGCCCGCTCGATCGGGGAAGTGACCGATATCGTCGAGAAGGAGATGTACACCTTCGAGGACCGTAACGGCGACAGCCTCACCCTGCGCCCGGAAGGCACGGCGAGCTGCCTGCGCGCCGCCATGGAGCACGGCCTGCTCTACAACCAGACCCAACGGCTCTGGTACCAGGGCCCGATGTTTCGCCACGAGCGCCCGCAGAAGGGTCGCTACCGCCAGTTCCACCAAGTGGGCGTGGAGGCCTACGGTTTCGACGGCCCGGACATCGATGCCGAGGTGATCCTGCTGTCGGCCAGGCTGTGGCAGGAGCTGGGGCTTTCCGGACACGTCACCCTCGAGCTCAATTCACTGGGCTCGCTCGAGGCGCGCGCCGCCTACCGCGAGACGCTGGTGGCGTACTTCAACGAGCATCGGGCGCTGCTCGACGAGGATTCGCTGCGCCGGCTCGAGAGCAACCCGCTGCGCATCCTGGATTCCAAGAACCCGGACATGGCCGCGATGCTCGACGCCGCGCCGCAGCTTCTGGAGCACCTGGACGCCGAGTCCCGCGAGCACTTCGAGGCGCTCCAGCGCATGCTCGAGGCCGCCGGCATCCAGTACGTGATCAATCCGCGCCTCGTTCGCGGGCTCGACTACTACTCGCGCACGGTGTTCGAGTGGACCACCACGGCGCTGGGCAGCCAGGGCACGGTGTGTGCCGGCGGGCGCTACGATGGCCTAGTCGAGCAGCTCGGCGGCAAGCCTACCCCGGCGGTGGGCTTCGCCATGGGCATCGAGCGGCTGATCCTTCTGCTCGAGACCCTCGAGCTCGTCCCTGACGATGCGCTCGGCGGCAGCGACGTCTACCTGCTGGCGCTGGACGACAGTGTCACCACCGAGGCGCTGACCCTGGCCGAACGGCTGCGCGGCGAGCTGCCCGAGCTTGCCCTCACGCTGCACTGCGGCGGCGGCAGCTTCAAGAGCCGCATGAAGAAGGCGGACAAGAGCTCGGCGCGCATCGCCCTGCTGCTCGGCGAGGACGAAATCGCCAACGACTCGGTCACGGTGAAGTTTCTGCGCGACGACCGCGAACAGCGCCAGATCGATCAGCGCGAGCTCGCCACGATCTTGCCCGAGCTGCTGGCCCGATAACTCCCCAGGCGACGCCTGCGGTATTGACCAAGACGCACCGGCCTTGCGCCGGTGCCCGTACAAGGAGGCCCGCCCGTGGCGGATCTGAGAAGCGAAGAAGAGCAGCTTGACGTGATCAAGCGCTGGTGGAAGGAAAACGGCACCTCGCTGATCGCAGGCGTGGTGATCGCCGCGGCGGGCGTGTTCGGCTGGCACGCCTGGCAGGACTACCGGGAAGGCCAGTCCGCGGCGGCGTCGGTTCGCTACCAGCAGCTGATCAACCTGAGCGCGGCGCCGACACTCGACGCCGAGCAGTACGACACCGCCAGGAGCCTGGTCGATGAGCTCGGCGACGATCACGGCGGCACGCTCTACGCCGACCTGGCGCTTCTGATGCAGGCGCGCCTGGCCGTGGGCCAGGAGGACCTGGACGGTGCCCGCGAGGCCCTCGAGCGCGCCACCGACTCCAAGCGCGACTACATCAAGAGCCTGGCCTGGCTGCGCCTGGCCCGGGTGGAGATCGCCGACGGCAACCCCGAACGCGCCCTCGAGCTTCTCGACGAGCCCTTCGTCGATGCGCTCGCCGCCCAGCGCCTGGACGTGCGCGGCGATGCCTATGCCGCCCTCGGCGACACCGACAACGCCCGGCAGGCGTGGCAAGAGGCGCTGGCCGCCGACGAGCAGAGCCAGTCGCTTTATGGCCTGCAGCTGAAGTTAGACGACCTTGGCGCCGAGGAGGCGACCTCCTGATGACGAACCGTTTATCCTACTCCACGTCCTTGAAACCGGCTTCAAAACCGACCTTCGCCAAGGCCTGGCTGCGCGTCACTCTGGGTGCCGCCGCGCTGGCGCTGCTCGCCGGCTGCGCCAGCAAGGGCGAGCCCGCCTACACGCCCAAGGAGCTCAAGAGCTTCGAGGCGACCACCTCCATCGACAGCGTCTGGCGGGAAGGCGTCGGCGACGGCCTGGGCCGCGCCCGCTACCCCATCGAGCCCGCCCGGGAAGGCAACAACGTGTTCGCCGCCGATGCCCAGGGCGTGGTGATGGCGTTCAACGCGCAAAACGGCAACCGCCAGTGGCGCATCGACCTCGACACGCCGCTCTCCAGCGCCCTGAACGCCATCGCCGGCAAGCTCTATCTCGGCACGCGCAACGGCGAAGTGATCGCCATCGACCAGCGTGACGGCAGCATCGACTGGCGTGCACGGGTCTCCAGCGAAGTGCTGGCCGCCCCGCAGGCGAACCAGCAGCTTCTGATCGTGCAGAGCATCGACGGTCAGGTGACGGCGCTCGATCGCGCCAGCGGCGCCGAGCGCTGGGTCTACACCAGTTCCCAGCCGGCCTTGACCCTGCGCGGCAGCGGCACGCCCATGGTGATCGACCCGGTCACCTTCGTTGGCCTGGCCAACGGCCGCCTCGCCACCCTCGACAACCGCAGCGGCCAGCCGCTGTGGGAGCAGCAGATCGCCACCCCGCGCGGTCGCAGCGAAGTCGAGCGCCTCGTCGACCTCGCCGGCCAGCCGGTGCTGAGCCCGGACGGCCGCCTGTTCGTGACCAGCTACAACGGCCGCGTGGTCGCGCTGGAAGCGACCCAGGGCGGCGTGCTGTGGGAAACCAGCCTCTCCAGCCGGCACACCCCGGTACTGGTCGGCAACACGCTGTTCGTGGTCACCGACGACAGCCAGGTGGTGGCGCTGGACGCCGCAAGCGGCCAGGAACTCTGGCGCAACGACGACCTCGAGGATCGCTGGCTGACCGCGCCGGCCTTTGCCGACGGACGCCTGGCGGTCGGTGACTTCGAGGGCTACCTGCACCTGATCGACGCCCGCGAGGGCCAGATCGTCGGCCGCACCCGGATCCACAAGTCCGGCATCAGCCTGCGCCCGGTCAGCGAAGGCAGAACCCTTCACGTACAGGCCAACAACGGCCGGCTGCAAACGTTGGAAATTTCTCCATGACACCCGTCATTGCTCTAGTGGGTCGACCCAATGTAGGTAAATCGACCCTGTTCAACCGTCTGACGCGCTCGCGAGACGCGCTGGTCGCCGACTTTCCCGGCCTGACCCGCGATCGCAAGTACGGCAACGGACTGCTCGGTAACAAGGCCTACACGGTCATCGATACCGGCGGTATCAGCGGCGACGAGGAAGGCATCGACGCGGCCATGGCGGAGCAGTCGCTGGCCGCCATCGACGAGGCCGACATCGTGCTGTTTCTGGTCGACGCCCGCGCCGGGCTCAACGTCGCCGACGAGGCGATCGCCAATCACCTGCGCGTCAACCAGAAGAAGACCTGGCTGGTGGTCAACAAGACCGACGGTCTGGAAGAGCACTCGGCCATGGGCGACTTCTGGGGGCTCGGCCTGGGCGACCCCTGGCCGATCGCCGCCGCCCACGGGCGCAACGTCTCGCAGCTGATCGACCTCGTGCTCGAGCCCTTCCCCGAGCGCGACGCCGACATTCCGGCGGATACCGGCTCCAAGGGCATTCGCATCGGCGTGATCGGCCGCCCCAACGTCGGCAAGTCGACGCTGGTCAACCGCCTGCTCGGCGAGGACCGCGTGGTGGTGTTCGACGAGGCGGGCACCACCCGCGACGCCATCGAGATCCCCTTCGAGCGGCGCGGCAAGCCCTTCGTGCTGATCGACACCGCCGGCGTGCGCCGGCGCAAGAACGTACGCGAGGTGGCGGAGAAGTTCTCGATCATCAAGACGCTGGACGCGATCAAGGAGTGCCACGTCGCGATCATGGTGCTGGATGCGCGAAGCGGGCTCGTCGAGCAGGACCTGCACCTGCTCGACTACGTGCTGACCACCGGCCGCGCGCTGGTGCTGGCGGTCAACAAGTGGGACGGGCTCGAGACCGAGGCCAAGGAGAAGATGCGCGCCGAGATCAAGCGCCGCCTGGGCTTTGCCGACTACGCCGAGCTGCACTTCATCTCGGCGCTGCACGGTACCGCCGTGGGCGATCTCTACCCCTCCATCGAGCGCGCGTTCGAGGCCGCCAACGCCCACTGGTCGACCAATCGCCTGACCACGCTCTTGCAGGATGCGGTGAGCCAGCATCCGCCGCCCATGGTCAACGGTCGACGCATCAAGCTGCGCATGGCCCACCAGGGCGGCAGCAACCCGCCGATCATCGTGGTCCACGGCAACCAGACAAGCTCCCTGCCGGAAGCCTACCGGCGCTACCTGACCAACACCTTCCGCAAGGTGCTCAAGGTGCGCGGCACGCCGATGCGCTTCGAGTTCCGCTCCGGCGACAACCCGTTCGATAACATGGCGGGCGCCAGCGACAAGGAGAAGGCGAAAAAGCGCGAGCTCAACCGCACCAAGGAGGCGCGCCAGAAGCGCCGCTAGGAGGCGCTCAAGCGAGCGGCCTCATCGATGAAACGCCCGGTGCAACGTCACCGGGCATTTTTTTGCCCTCAATACGAGTGATAACGATTTGCACTTAATGGAGCGTCATGCCATCATCGCGCTCTTTTCGACTTCGGCTGGAGGCTGCCGGCTATGCTCCTGGGCATCGAGCTCCCGAGCGTCGACCGCTGCATGATGTCCGGGCGCCGAACGCGCTCGACCGTCGAGCGAGCGTCATGGTTCGCCGCCCTTCTGCTGTCACTGCTCGTTGGTCCTGCCCTTGCCGATCATCCGTCCCCGCGCATCGTCACCCTCTACCAGGGAGCGACGGACAGCGCCGTCGCCCTTGGCGTCACCCCGGTCGGCGTGGTGGACTCCTGGCTCGAGCCGCCGATGTACCCTTACCTGCGCGAGGCACTGGCCGGGGTCGAGCACGTGGGGCTGGAAACCCAGCCCAACCTGGAAAAGATCGCCTGGCTGGCGCCGGATGCCATCGTCGCATCGCGCTTTCGCCACGAGCGTATCGAGCCGCTGCTCGACGTCATCGCGCCGAGCAGCGTCGTCGAGACCGTCTATGACTTCAAGACCACCTTGCGTCGCGTGGCGAGCGCCACCCACCGGGAGGCCCAGGCCGAGCACCTGCTCGACCAGTGGCAGGCGCGGGTCGACGACTTTCGCCGCCAGGTGGCGCTCGGCCTCGGCGACGCCTGGCCCCAGCGCGTGGCGGTGGTGCGGTTCAAGAGCGATCACGTGCGGATCTACACCGGCGGCTTTGCAGGTTCGATCCTCGACGAGCTGGGCTTCGAGCAGCCCGAGGCCCTGCGCACCCATGGCTGGGGGATGAAGCTCACCAGCAAGGAGAGCATTCCCGTGCTGAACGCCGACGTGCTTTTCGTGCTGCTCGAGCCCGATGACGTCATCATGAACAACTACCGCGCCTGGACCTCTCACCCGCTGTGGCAGCGCCTCGACGCGGCCCAAGGCGGGCGCGTCTTCGAGGTCGACCCGATCGCCTGGATGATGGGTGGCGGCATCCTCGCAGCCAACGCGATGCTGGACGACGTGTATCGCCACTACGCGTTGACGGATCATGGCCCCGCCCTGCCGGACACCGCGCCCTCAAGCGCCTGCCCGACCGGTGCCGAGAGCGACGCGCCCATCGACGAGGGGCGAGAGGCATGCTGACCGGCACGTTCACCCGGACGATGGGGATCGTGCTGGGCACGGCGCTGCTGGTGGCGGCCTTCGTGATGAGCCTGTGGCTCGGGACGACACGAATGCCCCTCGCCACCCTGTACACCGCGCTTTTCGATCACGACCCGACGCGAATCGCCCACCTGGTAGTGATCACCGAGCGCCTGCCCCGGGCGAGCATCGCCGCGCTGGTCGGCGCAAGCCTGGCCGTCGCCGGCGCCCTGATGCAGACCCTGACTCGCAACCCGCTGGCCTCGCCGGGCATTCTCGGCATCAACGCCGGTGCCATGTTCTTCGTGGTCGTGGCCGTCGCGCTGTTGCCCGCCACCACCCCGGCCCATCTCGTGGGCGCGGCACTGACGGGCGCCTGCGTGGCGGCGGCGCTGGTGGTGCTTCTGTGTGGCGGCACTCAGGGCCAGACCGCTTCGCTGCGGGTGGTGCTCGCCGGGGTGGCGGTCACGGCGCTGTTCGTCTCCTTGAGCCAGGGACTTCTGGTCATCGACCAGCAAAGCTTCGAGAGCGTGCTCTATTGGCTGGCGGGATCGGTCTCCGGGCGAGAAATGTCGCTGGTCACTCCGCTGCTGCCGCTGTACCTCGGCGCCGCCATCGGCTGCATGGCGCTGGTGCGTCATGCCAATGCCCTGCTGCTGGGGGACGAGGCCGTGGCAGGGCTCGGACTCAGCGTCGCCTGGGTCAAGCTGGCGCTGGGGCTGGTGGTGGTCGTGCTGGCGGCAAGCGCCGTGGCGCTGGCGGGCATGATCGGCTTCGTGGGACTGATCGTGCCGCACATGGCGCGCGCGGTGTTCGGCGTCGATCATCGCTGGCTACTGCCCGGCTGTGCGCTGCTCGGGGCCGTACTTCTGCTTGTGGCGGACGTAGCGGCGCGCTTCGTCATGCCGCCCCAGGAAATTCCCGTCGGCGTGATGACCGCGCTGATCGGTACGCCGTTCTTCATCTACCTCGCCCGACGCAAGGTGAACGGATGATCGCCGGGCGGTTCACGCTGCTGGTGCTCGCCCTGGTGGCAAGCGTGGCGCTCTCGCTGTGCCTGGGGAGCTTTGCGACCTCGCCCGGGGCGGTGTGGCGCGCCCTGCTCGCCCCGGCCGACAGCGATATCGCCTTCATCGTCTGGGAACTGCGCCTGCCGCGTATCGCTCTCGCCGTGACGGTGGGCGCGGCGCTGGCCGTGGCGGGCGCGCTGCTGCAAGCGCTGGTGCGCAACCCCCTTGCCTCTCCGGACGTGATCGGCGTCACCAGTGGCGCCGCCTTCGCGGCGGTCGCCTTTCTGGCGCTGGCGGGTTCGACGCTGAGTGTGGCCTGGCTGCCCCTCGCCGCCCTGTCGGGGGCGCTGGCATCGGCGCTCGTCGTGTTCGCTTTGGCCTGGCGCAACGGGCTCTCCCCCATCCGCCTGGTGCTGGTGGGCATCGGCTTCGCGGCGGCGGCAAGTGCCGGCACCACACTGGTGATCGTGCTCAGCGACGATACCGCCGCCATGACGGCCTACGTATGGCTGACCGGAAGCCTCTACGCCACGCAGTGGCCGGCGGTGGGACAGATGACGCTCTGGCTTGCCGCAGTGCTGCCCGTGAGCCTGGGGCTTGCCCGGCACATGGACGCGCTGGCACTGGGCGATGGCGTGGCCACCGGACTCGGCGTGGCGGTATTGAGGAGCCGGCTGGTGCTGCTGGGATGCAGTGTGGCGCTGGCCGGCGCGGCGGTCGCCTTTGCCGGCGGGCTGTCGTTCGTCGGATTGATCGCGCCCCACCTGGCAGCAAGGCTGGTGGGGCGCAGTGCGGCGCGACTCGTGCCGTCGTCGGCACTGGTCGGGGCGATGATCGTGCTTCACGCCGACCTTCTTGGCCGAGTCGCCTTCCTGCCCAAGGATCTGCCCGCCGGCATTTTCGTGGCGGGCATCGGGGCACCGTTTTTCGTCTATCTGCTGTTTCGAGCGCGCCCGACCCGCTAGAAGTCCAGGCGGTAGCCCAGCGTCAGGGTGCGTCCGCGCCCGGCGAAGTAGCGCTCGTCGTTCACCAGCGCGCTCTGCGAGTAGTAGGTGACGTACTGTTCGTCGAGCAGGTTGGAGATACCCACGTCCATCTGACCCACGGGCAGGCGATAGCCGACGGCGGCGTCCATCAGCAGGTAGCCGTCGAACTCGCGCTCGGGCTCGTCGAAGCTCATGTCCATGGCGTAGTTGGCCTGCACGAAGGTCGAGAGGTTATCGGTCCAGTCGGAGGAGACGCTCGCCACCACGCGATCAGGGGCGACGTCGATGCCGGAAAGCGAGGCGTCCAGGTGGCCGTCGTCGTTGCTGTCGTAGCGCCCGCGCATGCGTGAGTACGAGAGCCGTCCGGCGTGCTGGTCGGTGAAGCGGTAGCCGATTGCTGCCTCCAGCCCCTTGATCTCGGTTTCCTGCCGTGCCATGAAGAAGGCGTCGTCGCGCTCGACGAGTCGGCTGCCGAAGTCCGACGAGGAGATGTAGTAGTTCAGCTCCGCCGCGAGGCGCCCATCGTCGTAGCGAACGCCGGTCTCGACATTGTCGGTGACGATGGGGCGCAGGTTCTCGATACTGTCCACGGACTGCCCGGGCCGCTGGATGCTGCGAAGCGCCCGGCCCACGTCCGGAATCGTGAAGCCTTCCGAGTAGTTGGCGAACAGGCTCCAGTGCTCGACGGGCTTCCACACCGCCCCCAGATTGTAGAGCGTCTCGTTGAAGCTCGGCGAGCCCCCTTCCACGTCCACCGCGTTGCGGGTATAGAGCGTCTGGTAATCGTCGATATCGAGCTTGGCGTACTCGTAGCGCACTCCCGCTGACAAGAGCAGCGAATCCAGCGGCGCGAACTCCGCCTGCAGGAAGGGCGAAAGGTCGGTGTAACTCGCCGGCGGCACGTAGGTGCGATCGGTCTGGTACAGGTACTGCTCGGTATCATCGAACAAGGTGTCGAAGCCGCCGGTCAGCTTCAGCCGATCGTCGAGCAGGTCGTCACGGCTCAGGGACACCTTGGTACCGTACTTCGAGGTCGTCGCCAGGGTCTGGTCGTAAAAGGTGCCGACCGGTGCGAACGCCGGGTCCTGGAACGTGGCCGAGTTGTCGGCGCCGAACAGCGCCTTGTAGTCCTGATAGTACACCTGAGCGCTCAGGTGCATGCCGGCCAGGTCGTAGTGGTCGTAGCTCAGGCCGGTCGTCCATACCCGGTTGTAGGGAGCGCGGCCTTCCGGCGTGCCGCGTCGGGAGGTCGTCACCACGCCATTGTCGCGATCGCCGGTGACGCTCAGGTAACCATTATGACCTTCGATGTCGTAGTGATTGAGGGTGAATTGCAGGCGCTGGTCGTCATCGAACCAGTAGGCGAGCTTGCCGAGGATATCGAAGGAGCGGGCATCCATGAGATCGCCCTGGGTATTGTCCACGCCGACCGCATCGCCGTTGCCGTCCAGGAACAGGCCCTGGTCCTCGAGGCTCGCCGAGAACAGGTAGTCCACATCGCCGCTGTTGCCGCTGACGCCATAGGTGGTGCGATAGCTGAGTGTGTCGCCGTCCAGCTCGCGGGTCGGCGTGGTGACCTGGGCTTCGACATGCTGGTTGAAGGAGCCAGGTTCGGGGCGCCGGGTCACCAGGTTGATGACGCCCCCTTCGGCGCCGATGCCATTGGTGGCGTTGGCACCCTGGATCACCTCGATCTGCTCGACCATGGAGAAATCGATGGTGTGCGCTTCGCGACCGGTCGGGCGCAGCGGGTTGGACTGCGGAATGCCGTCGATCAGGATGAGCGGTCTGCGCCCGCGCAGGGTCTCGCCACTGCCGCTCATCTTCTGGCGGCTGGGGGAGTAGGACGGCAGCAAGTTGCTGAGTATCTGCGAGGAGTCGCTGGTGAGCTGGAGCTGCTGCTCGATCTCCTCAGAGGTGATGACGCGTACCGTCTGGGGCGAGTCCTCCTTGGTGGCGCTGGTCCTCGAGGCAGTGACGACCACGGGCTGCTCGACCTGCTCGCGGCCGGCGTTGACCGCCGACCTCGACTGCTCCTGAGCCTGGGCCTGGGAAGCGGCCATCAGGCCGACCAGAGTGGCGGTTTGCCAGCGCGCGCGATGATGTTGACAGCGCATCTTCTTCTTATCCTCTTAAAAAATTCACGAGCGACCCCTGATAAAGATCGATTATCATAAACAAATGATAATGATTATATTATGCATGTGCGTCAGTCTAAGGTCCATTACCGTGCAACGCCGCGTTCGACATCTCGGACCGATCACCCGCGTTCCGACGACGAGAAGACATTGTAAATGAGAACGTTTTATCCTACGGTGCGTGTTTGATTCCTGGCAGGCGCGTCGATGTCCGACACGAACTCTCGATCCCCTCGCCTCGTGGGTGAGGCACTGAGCGCGGGCTATGAAACCCGCACGGTGCTCGACGGCGTCGACATCGCTGTGGCCGAAGGCAAGCTCACGGTGCTGCTCGGCCCCAATGGCAGCGGCAAGTCGACGCTGCTCAAGACCCTGGCCCGCACCCTCGCGCCCAAGGCGGGCCACGTTCACCTGGATGGCAAGGACATCCACCGGTGCGCCACTCGGGACGTGGCCCGGCGGCTGGGCCTTCTTCCTCAGGGGCCTGCGGCCCCGGAGGGGCTGACCGTCGAACAACTGGTGGGCATGGGCCGCTTTCCCCATCAAAGGTGGTGGCACAAGGACGCCCGACGCGATGCCCAGGCCATCCGCGAGGCGATGGACTACACCCGGGTGAGCGAGTTCGCCGACCGCCCGGTGGATGCCCTGTCCGGCGGGCAGCGCCAGCGCTGCTGGATCGCCATGGTGCTGGCCCAGCAGACCGACTTGATCCTGCTCGACGAGCCCACCACCTTTCTCGATTTGAAGGTGCAGGTAGAGCTCATGGAGCTGCTCTCGCGCCTGGCCCACGAACGCGGCCGTACGCTGCTGCTGGTGCTGCACGACCTCAATCTGGCGGCGGCCTACGCCGATCATCTGGTGATGCTGCGCGAGGGACGAATCGTGGCCGACGGCGCCCCCGCCGAGGTCTTTACCGCCGATACCCTGCAGCGGGTCTTCGAACTCGATGCCCAGGTGATGCTGGACCCCGAAAGCGGGCGCCCGGTCTGCCTGCCGCGCCGTTTCGAACGCCCTCGCGCCACCGTTTCCTCCGCGCTTTCGAGCGCCACGTGAGATGCACATGCCCCCTGTCTTTTGCGCCCAGCTGAGCCGCGAGCAGAACGATCCGCTGCCGGGCAGTGCCGCCCACGTCGAACGGCACCTGCTAGTCAGTTGGCCCCGGGCGAAGTGGCAGCGAAATCTTCGCCACGCAAGCGACATGCCCTCGGAAATCGGCGTCACGCTGGATGCCATCGCAGCGGCGGGGCGGCGGGTGAACCTGATCCAGCAGCCTGGCATGGAGGCCACCCGGCATCGAATATTCCTGATGCCCGAGCGGCGTCGTTTCACCGTGGCAAGAGAGGCGCTTGGCGAGTTTCTCGCCGCTTGGCAAACGGGAAGCTCGCTGGCCCTTTGGGAAGAGCCGAGACTCGCTCACGACCTGATCCTTTGCTGCACGCATGCCAAGAAAGACAAGTGCTGCGCCAAGTACGGCTACCAGACCTTCAAGGCACTGGCTCAGGCCGTTGCCGAGCATGAGCTCCCCTTCGACGTGTGGGAGAGCAGCCACCTGGGCGGCTGCCGCCTGGCGGCGAGTCTTATCGTGCTCTCGCCGGTACGCAAGTACGGGCGCATCGCGCCGGAACAAGCGCTCGCGTTTTTGCAAAGCGAGGCATCCGGCCAGCGCTACCTGCCCGGCTACCGCGGCAACTCCTCGCTCTCTCCCGCCCAGCAGTGTGCCGAAGTGGCGCTGCTCGAACACCTGGAACAGGCCAACGCCCTGACGGCGCCGACCTTGATCGACGACCATGGCGACGAGCGCGAACGCGTCATGCGCTGGAAGCTCCATACTCCGCCCTACCAGGCCACCGTGCACTGCCAGGCCCGTTCGATCCTGCGCGTCGATACCTGCGCCGACCTGGCGCAGGGCCCGACCGAAAGCCTGGTCTGGCAGGCGCGCGTCGATATCTGAGCCGCGCGATGCTCAAAGCAGTTGACAACGCGTCCGCTCCTCTCTCAAATAGCCGCGTTTTGACCTTTGGCATCATCTTTCGCCCCGATTGGAGGGACGTTCATGCTGACTCTTGCGCGCCGCTGGCGCTGGTTGACGCTGCTTGCCATGGCAAGTCTTCTGTCGGGCTGTCTGGCCCTGCCCCAGACCGGGCTGTTCGCCTTTCGCTTGGCGGTGACCTCGCTGGGGGTCGAGAACGTGCGCATCGGCCCCTACAACCTGAATGCGGGGCTCGACACCACCGACCTGACCAGCCTGATCGCCTCGAGCCTGGGCGCGGGGAGCCTGCCGGTGCAGGCCACCATGGCGCTGGGACTGGGGCTTCCGGCGGGCATGCCGGCGGTGAACATGGCCGGCTTCAACTGGACGCTGGACATGCCCGGCGTCGACCCGGTTTCCGGGCGCTACAGCGAAGACGTCTCGCTCACGCCGGGGGATGGCGCCAACCTGCGCCTGCCGGTCTCCTTCGACGTGCTGGCCACCGACCCGCAGCGTCTGAGCCCGATGGTCGACCTGGCCCGGCAGCTGGCCTCGAACGGCTCGCTGCCCGCCGGCAGCGAACTGGCGATCACCCCGGGAGATCTGCGCGGGCTCGGCATGACGCTGCCCGCCGGCTTGCTCACGCCCACCCTGCGCCTCAACGTCGGCGAGGACGGTCAGCTCACGCCGGTACGTTAAAGGCCACGCCGCCCGACCCACTGGGCGGCGAACTGCCAGGCGGTACGCCCGCTGCGCCCGCCGCGAAGCGTGGCGAAGCGAATCGCCTCCTCCCGGGCGGCCTCCTCCCAGGCGCCCTCCCCGCCCAGGCTCGTGACCCAGTGCTCGCAAACCTCGAGATAGGTGGCCTGGTTGAAGGGGTGAAAGCCGAGCCACAGCCCGAAGCGGTCCGACAGCGAGATCTTCTCCTCCACGGCGTCGCCGTGATGCAGCTCCTCGCCGACCAGCCTGGAGCCTTCGTTGTCCGCCATCGACTCCGGCAGCAGATGGCGACGGTTCGAGGTGGCGTAGATCAAGACGTTCTCCGGCGGGCCGGTGAGCGTGCCGTCGAGCACGCTCTTGAGCGCCTTGTAGGCGTCGTCGCTGCCCTCGAAGGAGAGATCGTCGCAGTAGACCACGAAGCGCTGGGGTGCGTGGCGAAGCGTCTCGACCAGCCGGGGGAGGCTTGCCAGGTCGTGGCGGTCCACCTGGATCAGCCGCAGGCCCTCGTGGCCCAGGGTATTGATCAAGGCACGCACCACCGACGATTTGCCGCTGCCGCGCGAGCCCCACAGCAGCGCGTGGTTGGCGGGCAGCCCCTTCAAAAACGCCCGGGTGTTGTCGACCAGCGCCTTCTTCTGGCGCTCGATGCCGAGCAGGTCGTGGAGCGTGGTGGTATCGCGCACCGGTACCGGCACCAGGTGACCGCCGAGCGGATGGCGCTGCCACAGCGCGGCGGTATGGGTGTTCCAGTCCACCGGCGTGGGCGCCGGGGGAAGCCAGTGCTCGACGTGGTCGAGCAGCTGGGTGAGTCGTTGGGTTAATTCGGCGTCCATCCTTGCCCTCTCGTTGGGTTATGCTAAAAATACCGACACTGAACCGTCATCTCGAACACGGCTTTTGCCGATAAGGAACCGATCATGCGCTGGCTTCGCCCCTTCGCCGTTACCGCCCTGTGCGCCTCGCTCGCGGCGTGTGCCACCTCGCCCACCGGGCGCTCGCAGCTTCTGCTGCTCTCGGACGCCGAGCTCAACCAGATGGGCCAGCAGGCCTTTGCCCAGTACCAGCAGGACGTGCCGATGGGCGACCAGGCGAGCCTGCGCTACGTGCAGTGCATCACCGATGCCATCGTCGACGTGTTGCCGGAGCGCCAGCGCAACCAGGACTGGCAGGTGCGGGTGTTCAAGTCCGACCAGCCCAACGCCTTCGCCCTGCCCGGCGGCTACATGGGGGTGAATACCGGCATGCTGGACATCGCCACCAACCAGGACCAGCTCGCCTCGGTGATCGGCCACGAGATCGGCCATGTGCTGGCCAACCACGCCAACGAACGCGCCTCCACCCAGAGCGCGACCTCCCTGGGGCTTTCGGTGATCTCCAGCGCCTCGGGCATGCAGTCGCCCGGCGGCCAGCAGCTGATGGGCGTACTCGGCATGGGCGCGCAGTACGGCATCGCGCTGCCCTTCTCGCGTCGCCACGAAAGCGAGGCGGACACCATCGGCCAGAACCTGATGGCCCAGGCCGGCTTCGACCCGCGCGAAAGCGTCACGCTGTGGCAGAACATGCAGGCCGCCTCCACCGGCGGAGCGCCGCCGGCGTGGATGTCGACCCACCCGAGCCAGGATCAGCGCATCGACGGCCTGCAGGCCGGCATGGACCAGGCGATGGCCACCTATGAGCAGGCCAGAAGCCAGGGCCGCACGCCGAACTGCCCGCGCCCCTGACCCCTCCTAGCCGGTGAGCGCGCGTCTCAACAGCGCGCGCACCGGCCCGGTGTCCGGACGCACGCTTCGCCACAGGAAGAACGCCTCCGCCGCCTGCTCCACCAGCATCCCCAGGCCATCCACCGGGGTGGCGCCGTGATTTTGCGCCCAGCGCAGAAACACCGTGGGCTCGGCCGCGTACATCATGTCGTAGGCGAAGCCGCCGGCGGTGAACAGCGCCTCCGGCAGCGGCGGAAGCTCGCCGGCAAGGCTTGCACTGGTGCCGTTGATGACCAGATCGAACGGCTCCTCCAAGACGTCATACCCCCCGCCGACGACCGCGCCCAAGTCGGCGAAGTCACGCGCCAGTGCGGCGGCCTTGGCGCCGGTGCGGTTGATGATCACCACCTCGCGAGGACCTCTTTCCAAAAGCGGCGCGAGCACACCGCGCACCGCGCCGCCGGCGCCCAGCACCAGGATGCGTGCCCCGCTCAACGGGATGTGATGGGCATCCAGGTCGCGCAGTAACCCCACCCCGTCGGTATTGTCACCGTAGACGCGGCCGTTCTGGCCATTGATCAGCGTATTGACCGCACCGGCCCGGCGCGCCCGCTCGCTCAGCGTGTCGCACAGCGCGAAGGCCTGCTCCTTGAAGGGTACGGTGACGTTGGCGCCCCGCCCGCCGCTTTCGCAGAAGGCCCGCCAGGTGGCGACGAAGCCGTCGAGCGGGGCGAGCTCGGCGGTGTAGACGATCTCCTGGCCGGTCTGCTCGCCGAAGCGCTGGTGAATCAAGGGGGACTTCGAGTGCTCGACGGGGTTGCCCAGCACGCAGTAACGATCGCTCATGGCGCCACCCCCAGCCGCTTCGCCTCGCCCAGCCAGTCCCGCGCGACCAGATACTCGTCGAGGCGCGCCTCGGGGCTTCCGGCGCCCGGGGTGTAGGCGTACTCCCAGCGGGCCAGCGGCGGCATCGACATCAAGATCGACTCGGTGCGCCCGCCGCTCTGCAGCCCGAACAGGGTGCCCCGGTCCCACACCAGGTTGAACTCGACGTAGCGCCCGCGCCGGTAGAGCTGGAAGTCGCGTTCGCGGTCATTCCAGGGAGTGTCGCGCCGGCGCTCGACGATCGGCAGGTAGGCGTCGAGGAAGCTGTCGCCCACGGCGCGCTGGAAGGCGAAGGAGGATTCGAAGCCCGCCTCGTTCAGGTCGTCGAAGAACAGCCCGCCCACGCCCCGGGTCTCGTCGCGGTGCTTGAGGTAGAAGTAGTCGTCGCACCACGCCTTGTAGCGCGGGTAGACGTCATCGCCGAAGGGCGCGCAGGCGTCGCGGGCCACCCGGTGCCAGTGCACCGCATCCTCGAACACAGGGTAGAACGGGGTCAGGTCGAAGCCGCCGCCGAACCACCACACCGGCGCCTCGCCCTCCTTCTCGGCGATGAAGAAGCGCACGTTGCCGTGGCTGGTCGGCACGTGCGGGTTCGTCGGGTGCAGCACCCAGGAAACCCCGACCGCGTGAAAGCTGCGCCCGGCGAGTTCCGGGCGCGAGGCGGTGGCGGACGGTGGCAGCGTCTGGCCGAAGACGTGGGAGAAGTTGACCCCGCCCTTCTCGAACAGCGCGCCGTTCTCGATCACTCGGGAGCGCCCGCCGCCGCCCTCCTCGCGCTGCCAGCTGTCCTCGCGGAAGGTGGCGCGGCCATCGGCTTTGGCCAGCGCCTCGCACAGGCGATCCTGCAGATCCAGCAGGTAGGTCTTGACGTCGTTCAGGTGCTCGTGGGCCACTGTCTCTCCAAAACGTTGCCTTGAGGGTAGACACTGATGGTAAGGGGTAAAGCGAAAGGCGTGAAGGGCCGACTCAGGACGGCGCCTGATAGCGGGCGAGCGCGCGGCGATAGGCGCCGCTTCGCACCGCGCGACTGATCATCGGCATCGCGCTCTTGATACCGGCGCGCACCAGCCGACGCGTCGGCATCGTCATGGCAAGATCCAGCTGCGCCGCCGCCCACTCGGGCAACAGGTCGATGCCGGCGCGCATGAACAAAGCGCCGGCCGGGCGCAGCAGGAGATGGCGCGGCGGCGCCGCCAGCAGCAGCGCGACCACCTCGCGGGTGCGCGTATCACACACCAGCCGGGGCCGCTGCGCTTCGAGATAGGCGTCGATGGCCGCTGCGCTGTCCGGCACGTCGCGGGCGCCGAGAGCCTCGGCGATGCAGGCGGTCTCGAAGAAGTAGCGGTCCTGCTCGGCCCGCGAAAGCCCCGGGTTGCGATAGCGCAGGTGCGCGGCCATGAAGCGGCTCATCTCCGCCACGTGTACCCAGGTGAGAAGCGCCGGGTCGTCAGCGGCGTAGGGCTCGCCGTTGGCGGTCTTGCCGCGCACCCGGGCATGCACCCGGCGCACCCGTTCGATCGCCGCCTCGGCCTCGTCGAAGGTGCCGAAGCTGGTGGTGGCGATGAAGTCGCTGGTGCGCCGCAGGCGCCCCACCATGTCGTGGCGGAAGTGGGAGTGGTCCCAGACGCCGGCGAGTGCCAGCGGGTGAAGCATCTGCAGCAGCAGCGCGCTGATGCCGCCGCACATCATCGGCGTGAAGTCGCCGTGCAGGTTGCGCACCAACTCGTCTTTCGGAAAGGGGCCGGGGTGGCGCTCGACGCGCGCCCGGCCCAGGCGCGCCGTCATGGCGTCGCGCAGGAAGGTGGCCATGTCAGGCGCGCAGCACCTTGCCGGTGAGCAGGTCGCGAATGGTGCTGGGCCGCGCCTGGCCGCCAAGCTCGCCGGGGGCGATGGCGCCCAGGTCGTCGCCGAAGAGGCGCTGGACCTCATCGGCGCTCATGGCCGGCGGCTCGCTCGAACGGTTGGCGGAGGTGGAGACCAGCGGCCCGCCGAAGGCCTCGCAAAGGGCGGCCATGTGCGGGTGGTCGGTGACCCGCAGCGCCACGCTGCGATGGGCACCGCGCACCAGGGCGTGGCTGCGGCCGTTGTCCGGCACCAGCCAAGTGTTGGGCCCGGGCCAGCTGGTGGCGAGCCGGGCGTGCAGCTCGAGCGCCAGCCCCGAAAGCCACGGGCCGAACTGCTGCATGCTGGCGGCCACCAGGATTACCCCCTTGGCCGGGTCGCGCTCCTTCAGGCGCATCAGCTGGGTCAGCGCCTGTTCGTTGTCCGGGTCGCAGCTCAACCCCCACACCGCTTCGGTGGGGCAGCCCACCACGCGGCCTGCGTGAAGAGCGCGTACCACGTGCTGAAGTTCTGTCGTCGCCGTCATCGAGGCCTCCTTGGCGTCGGCGCGAAACGCGCGCCATGTGGATCATTTTATCACGGCTCAGCGCCGCCGCACCCAGCCGCCCGCCTGCTGGGCGACGGCGCCGTCGAGCTCGAGCATGAGAAGCTCGCGCTGACACTCCGCCACGCTCCAACCGGTGTTCTGGACCAGCAGGTCGATCGGCGTGGGGATCGAGGTGAGCGCACCGAGAAGACCCGGCTCAGCGCCACCGGGCTCGGCGTCAGGCACCGCCGGCGACGATGCCGAGGCCGCCGTGGGCAGAAACGCCGGCGCCCAGTGACCAAGCTCCGCGACGATGTCGTCGACGTGGCGCACCAGGGTGGCGCCGCTCTTGAGCAGCGACAGACAGCCCGTGGCCTGAACGTTGTGGATCGAGCCCGGCACGGCGAACAGCTCGCGCCCCTGCTCCAGCGCCAGCCGCGCGCTGACCAGGGTGCCGCTCTTCTCCGTCGCCTCGATCACCAGGGTACCGAGCGAGAGCCCGGTGACGATACGGTTGCGGCGCGGAAAGAAGGCCGGGTGCGCCTGGGTGCCCGGCGGATGCTCGGCAAGGATCAGCGCCCGCGGAGTGCGGGCGAGGCGCTCGTAGAGGGTGCGATGGCGGGCCGGGTAGATCACGTCCACCCCACAGCCGAGTACCGCCACCGTGGCACCGCCTTCGTCGAGCGCCGCCGTCTGGGCGAGAGCGTCCACGCCGAGCGCCATGCCACTGACCACGCACCAGCCGCGTCGGGAAAGCTCGGCGGCAAGCCCCCGGGCGTTGCCGGCGCCTTCGGCGGTCGGTCGGCGGGTGCCGTCCACCGCCAGGCTCGGGCCTTGAAGGGCCGCCAGATCCCCCAGCGCCCAGAGCACCGGCGGCGGGTCTGGCAGCTCGTCGAGAAGCGCGGGCCAGGCGGGGTGGCCTGGATGCAGCACGTGACGATCAGCGCCCCCTTCGCGCCAGCGTCGGGTGGCGTCGATACGCGCTTGCAGCGGGCTCGTTGCCGGGTGATCAAGCCACAGCCGCAAGGCGCTGGCCGCAGGGCCAGGAAGGGCCGCGAGCCATCCCAGCGGCCAGTCGAGGCGGCGACTGGCGAGGGCAGCGATGCGGTGAGCGCCCATGCCGGGAAGCGCCTCCACGGCGAGCCATGCGTTCTCGTCCATTTTCCCCTCCCTGCCTAGCGTCGATGATGCCTCGCGGTGATGCTAGCGAGACGGCGAGCGCACCTCGTCGCCGACCGCCAGCACGTTGGACACCCGCATCACCAGGGCATAGCTCACGGTGCTGTAGGGCTTGAACACCATGACCATGCCGCCCTGGGTGCCGGGCAGTTGCAGGCGCTCGCCGGTGCGCGGGTCGCTGACCACCTCGCCTAGCTGGTTCACCTCGAGCACGTGGCCGGGCTGCAGACCATCCTCGGTACCGAGATCGAGCGCGACCACCTGCAGCCGGCCGATGAAGCGAACCCCGCCGGGGGCGGCGATGATGTGACCGGCCACCGCCGACTGAGGCGCGCGAGGCTGGAAATCCTCGTCGAAGGCGACCTCCAGCGGCAGCAGGATGTCGTCGTTGCGCACCTCCTGCTGGGCGCGCAGCACCTCGACCCGGGCGATGTCGCCCTGCTGATCGAGACGCCGCCCCTCGCCGACGTAGACCAGCTCGCGACCGAGCGGCGTGCCGTCGGTGCCCAGATACACCTCCCCCGGACGGTAGAAGCCCAGCGGCGTCTCTTCGGGAAGTCCGCCGCGCACGTAGAGCGTGTCGCCGGCGCCGCTGATCAAGCGTTGGTTCTCGCCGCCCACCACGTAGCCGAGCTCGTCGAGCGCCTCGCCCTGGGCCAGGAAGCGATGCTCGCGCAGAAACGCCGCGACCACCTCGCGAGGCAGCGGCGCGATCGCCTCGCGGGTCGGGATGCGCCGCACCTGGGGCGAGAGCTTCACCACCGGGCGCCCACGCTCGAGCGCCAGGCACGGGGTACCGGCGCAGTCGCCCAGCACCAGGACGTCGCCGGGGTAGATGAGGTGCGGATTGTCGATCTGCGGGTTGTCCCGCCATAACGTGGGCCACTGCCAGGGGGCGTCGAGAAAGCGTGCCGCGATGTCCCACAGGGTGTCACCGCGCACCACCACGTAGCGCTCGGGGGCGTCGTCGCGCACGCGCTCCCAGGCCTGGGCGAGGCTGCCCGAAAGCATAACCCCCAGCAGCGCCGCGAGCGCGCCATGACGCAGGGACTTCTTGACGGCCATAGGATCTCCCCGAAAACCTTGAAAGCGGCGCCAGGCCCGCTGCGCGCATGCCCAGAAGTGCCGTCGGCGTGGTATAATGACCTATAGTAAAGCACATCGCCGCGCCAACCCAACTTAGGCCGGCACGCGATCCCGGCGCGTACGCCGGCCGCCACCCAGACTTTCAGAATCCACGCTTTGATAACGGTGATTGCAACGCCATGGCCAAACGTCCCATTCTCGAATTTCCCGATGAACGCCTGCGGACCAAGGCGCAACCGGTAGAGACCGTCGACGACGACATCCGCCAGCTCGTCGACGACATGCTGGAGACCATGTACGACGCCCGCGGCATCGGCCTTGCCGCCACCCAGATCGACGCTCACCGCCGCGTGGTGGTGATGGACGTCTCGGAAAACGGCAACGAGCCTCTGGTGATGATCAACCCGCGCTACACGCCCATCGGCGAGGAGAAGGCGCCTCTGTCGGAAGGCTGCCTGTCGATTCCCGAGCAGTACGCCGAGGTGCCGCGCTTTCTGAAGGTCAAGCTCGAGGCGCTGGATCGCCACGGCGAAGCCTTCGAGCTCGAGGCCGAAGGCCTTCTCGCCCACTGCATCCAGCACGAGTACGACCACCTCGAGGGGGTGCTGTTCGTCGACTACCTCTCGCCCCTGAAGCGCGAGCGCATCCAGAAGAAGATGCAAAAGCGCCACAAGCTGATGCAGGACGCCTGAGCGATCGACAAGCCGCCTTCGGGCGGCTTTTTGCGCTACGCCTCCCTTACTCAAACGTCCTTCGAACAGGTAGTCACATGTCGTCACTGCGCGTCGTCTTTGCAGGCACCCCTGAGTTCGCCCGGTCCCACCTCGCCGCCCTGCTGGAAAGCCGCCACCAGGTGGTGGGCGTCTACACCCAGCCCGACCGCCCCGCCGGGCGCGGGCGCAAGCTCACCCCGAGCCCGGTCAAGCAGCTGGCGCTCGAGCACGGCCTCACGGTCCACCAGCCGCCAAGCCTGAAGGAGCCCGCCGCCCAGGCGGCGCTTGCCGAGTTCGAGGCGGACATCATGGTGGTGGTCGCCTACGGGCTCCTGCTGCCCCAGGCGGTGCTCGACATACCGCGCCTTGGCTGCATCAACGTCCACGCCTCGCTCTTGCCGCGCTGGCGCGGCGCGGCACCCATCCAGCGCGCCATCGAGGCCGGCGACGCCGCCTCCGGGGTGACCATCATGCAGATGGATGCGGGACTCGACACCGGCGACATGCTGCTCGAACGGCCAACGCCGATCACCGAGCACACCACCGGCGGCGCGCTGCACGACCAGCTGGCCGAAGAAGGGCCCCGGGCACTGATCGAGGTGCTCGACGCCTTCGCCGCCGGCACGGTGACGGCTACTCCCCAGCCCGAGGCCGGCGTGACCTACGCGGCCAAGCTCAGCAAGGCCGAAGCGGAGCTCGACTTTCGCCAGGGCGCCGAGACGCTGGCGCGACGCATCCGCGCCTTCAACCCTTGGCCTGTGGCCTGGTGCGCCCTGGGCGACGACCGCCTGCGCCTGCACATGGCAAGCGCCGAAGCGACCGGGCAGCCCGGCGCCGCGCCGGGCACGCTGCTCGAACACGGCGACGGGGCGCTGCGCATCGCCTGCGGCGAGCGCGGCGACGAGGTGCTGCGCGTGAGCCAGGCTCAGTTGCCCGGCGGCAAGGTCCTGCCGGTCAGCGCCCTGCTCAACTCGCGCCATGCGGGGCTGGTGCCCGGCAGTCGGCTGGGTCGTACGAGCGAAGGAGAAGCGTCATGAGTGCGCGTCGTCCCCAGGAAGGCAGCGGCCAGGAAGTGCGCGCCGCCGCGGCCCGCGCGCTGGTGCCGGTGCTGAACGAGCAGGGTTCGCTTGCAGGCCTTGACGAGCACAGCGTGATCGCCCGCGATCGCGGCCTGCTCAAGGAGCTCTGCTTCGGCACCTGCCGGCGCCTGCCGCGCCTCGAGGCGCTCGCCGCGCGCCTGCTCAAGCAGCCGTTCAAGAAGCGCGACCGCGACGTTCACGCGCTGCTGCTGGTCGGCATCTATCAGCTGCTCTACATGCGCATTCCGCCCCACGCGGCGGTGGGCGAGACCGCTGGCGCGGCGCGGCTGCTCAAGAAGGAGTGGGCAACGCGAGTGCTCAACGGCTGCCTGCGCCGGCTGCAGCGCGAGCACGCCGAGCTCGAAGCCGAGGTGGATCGCGACGAAAGCGCCCGGCTTTCGCACCCGCAGTGGCTTCTGGACGCGCTGCGCAAGGCCTGGCCCGAACAGTGGTCCGACGTGGTGGAGGCCAACAACCAGCCCGGGCCGATGACGCTGCGGGTCAACCAGCGCTTGGGCGATCGCGAGGCGTACCTGGCCAAACTGATGGATCTCGGCCTCGAGGCGCGCCTGTGTGCCCACGCCCCGGACGGCATCACCCTAGAGACGCCCTGCGACGTCAGCGCCCTGCCGGGCTTCGACGACGGCCTGGTCAGCGTGCAGGACGAGGCGGCCCAGCTCTGCGCGACGCTGCTCGGCCCGGTGCTGGCCCCGCGCCCCGGCGCCCACGTGCTGGATGCCTGCGCTGCCCCCGGCGGCAAGACGGCGCACCTGCTCGAGCAGTTCGACATCGCCCTGACGGCGCTGGACAGCGACAACCAGCGC
>NZ_JAMZBC010000009.1 GCF_024158715.1 Halomonas sp. 707D7
GGCGGTGATTTCCGCCATCTGCGGCACGCCGGACCCGCGCCGCGCGGCGCAGGCGCTTCGGCGGTGAAGCACCAGATCGAGCATATCGCCGCCTTCGTCAAGGTGGCGGAGCTTGGCAGCTATACCCGCGCCGCCGAGGCGCTGGATAGTTCGCGCACGCGTCTGTCGCGCCAGGTGATGGCGCTGGAGGAGACCCTCGGCGTGCGCCTTTTGCAGCGCACCACGCGGCGTATCCATCTGACCACCGAAGGCGAGCGCTACCTGGCCCACGCCCAGGCCATCCTGGCCGCCCTGGACGAGGCGGCAAGCGACGTCAGCAGCACCACCCAGCAGATCCAGGGCGACATGCGCATCAACGCGCCGATGAGCTTTGGCGTGCGCTATCTGGCGCCGCTGGTGGCCCGCTTCATGGTCGAGCACCCGAAGCTCCAGGTGCGTCTGGATCTCAACGACCGCCGGGTGGATCTCGTCGAGGAGGGCTACGACGTGGCGATCCGCATCGGCCAGCTGGCCGACTCCACTCTGGTGGCGCGGCGCATCACCCGCTGTCGCATGCTGTTTTGCGCCTCGCCCGGCTATCTCGAGCGCTACGGCACCCCCGCCACCCCGAAGGCACTGGCCGATCACCGCTGCCTGCGCTATCGCAGCGGCCAGACCAGCGGCGAGTGGACGCTGGGCGACGGTACCAGCGTGATGCCCCGGGGGCCGCTGGAGAGCAACAACGGCGACGTGCTGACCCACATGGCGGAGGCGGGGCTGGGCATCGCGCAGCAGCCGAGCTTTCTGGTCACCGAGAGCATCCTGGCGGGCCGGCTGGTGCCGATCCTTCTCGACCAGCCGCCGACGATGCTGGACATCAACGCGCTCTATATCGCCAGGCGCTACCTGCCGGCGAAGGTGGAGGGGTTCATCGAGCTGCTGCGCGCCACCTGGGGCGAGCCGCCGTGCTGGGAGGAGGCCATGGGATTGTCGCGCATGGCGCAACAGTGAAGTGATCAAACCGCAGATTATCTTCATCGTTCGCTGACATAAAGTATCTCCATCGGCCACCCCTGACCGCCCACTGGAGAAACCTGATGAACAGCATGCAAACCCCGACGTCCAACCCTCTTTTCCACTCCCATGCCACGACCTTGCTGCGCGTCTCGCTGGGCGTGATGGCGCTGGCCCACGGCCTGATGAAAGTGCTCGTGTTCACCCTGCCCGGCACTGTCGCCTACTTCGAGTCCCTCGGTCTGCCCGGCTTTCTGGCCTACCTGACCATCGCCGGCGAACTCGGCGGCGGCCTGGCATTGATCCTGGGTATCTATACCCGCTGGGTGAGCCTTTTGATGATTCCGCTGCTGCTGGGCGCAGCCTCGGTCCACCTGGGCAACGGCTGGGTGTTCTCCAACCCCGGCGGCGGCTGGGAGTTCCCGGTGTTCTGGGCCGTGGCACTGCTGGTACAGGCCGGCCTCGGCGGCGGCAGCTTCAGCCTGACCGGCCGCACTCACTGATACCATTCTACGCCCCCGGTACGCCGGGGGCCGCACGAGGAGATCGACCATGCTACCCAGTCTGTTTATTTCCCACGGCTCTCCCATGCTCGCCTTGAACCCGACGCCCGCTCATCGCTTTCTGCGCGAGCTCGGCCAGACCCTCACCCCGAAGGCGGTGGTGGTCGTTTCCGCCCACTGGGAAAGCGTGAAGCTCAAGGTCAGCAATGATGCCTGGCCGGACACCATCCACGACTTCGGCAACTTCCCGCGCGAACTCTTCGAGTGCCGCTACCCGGCCCCGGGGGAGCCCGCACTGGCCAGGCGGCTGGCGTCGCTGCTGGAGGCCGACCTGGTCGAGCGCGGCTTCGACCACGGCGCCTGGGTGCCGCTGTCGCTGATGTTCCCCAAGGCGGACGTTCCGGTCGTGTCGGTATCGCTGCCGATTCGCTGGTCCAACGAAGAGCTGGTGGCCTTCGGCGAGAAGCTCGCGCCGCTGCGTGACGAGGGCATCCTGATCGTGGGCTCGGGCAGTTTGACCCACAACCTGTACGAGACGATGCCGGTGGGCAGCCGGATCCCCGCGTGGGTCGACGAGTTCGCCGACTGGGTCAGCACGCAGTTCGAGCACGGCGACCGCCAGGCGCTGATCGAGTGGGAAAAGGCGCCTCAGGCACGCCGCAACCACCCCACGCCGGAACATTTCCAGCCGCTGCTGGTGGCCATGGGCGCCGGCGGCGAAGGCCGCAAGCTGCATCACAGCGTCGAGGAGGGCGTTTTGGCGATGGACGTCTACGCTTTCGCCTGATGAAGCCACAGCCTGGGCAACGAACGTGCGACCCGGGCCAGCCCCATCACGAACGCCAGGGCCCCGCTGACATCACATCAGCGGGGCCCTGGCGTTCGTGGCCGTGTGCGAGACTAGAGGCTTGCGTTGACGACCATGCAATCCATGCCCTGGGCGTGGAGGGTCTGGCAGGCCTGGATGGCACGCGCTTCGTCGAGGGCCACCACGCGGGCACGGAACACCGGCGTCTGGCCGCCGAGCTGGTCTACCGTGACGCGTCCACCGACGCCATTGGGCAGGCGGTTGGCCGCCTGGCGGGCGAGCTGCTCGGCATGGCTTGCCTGGCTGAAGGCGCCCACCTGGATGCCCCAGTCGCCGCCGGTATAGGTGGAGGGCGCAATGGGTGCCGGGGCCTGGGTGGCCTGGGTCTGCTGGTTGATCAGTTCTTGTAGCGGGTCGGGCGCTGGCGTGGCGGACGAAGGCGCAGCCGTGGACGCCACCGCCTGGGCCACGCTCGGGGTCGCGGGCCGGGTGGCCGCCGGGGAGAGCGTGGAAGTGTCGACGTTGGCGAGGATCGGCGATAGTGGCGTGCTGGGCGGCGGCGAGGTCAGCGGCCGCGACGGACCGTCGAAGGCCATGAACTCGCGGGAGAAGTTGGTATCGGCCATCCAGCTGGTGTTGTCGCGCAGCCGCGCCCGGGCGAAGCTGCGATCGAGCAGGTCCGCCATGTGGGCATCGCGGGAGGAGGAGCTGAAGCCCCCCATCACCACGGCCATCATCCGCCGGCCATCGTGGACCGCGGTGGTCGCCACGTTGAACCCGGAGGCGCGAATGAAGCCGGTCTTGAGGCCGTCGGCGCCGGGGTAGTCACGCACCAGGCGGTTGTGGCTGGTGTGGCGGGTACCGTTGTAGCTGAACTCCTGCAGGCCGAAGTAGTGGTAGTACTGAGGGAAGTCCTGCATGACCCGGGTGGCGAGGATCAGCATGTCGCGGGCGGTGGTCGTCTGGCCATCGTCCGGCAGGCCCGAGGCGTTGCGAAAGGTCGTGCTGTTCATGCCGAGCTCGCGGGCCTTGGCGGTCATCATGCTGGCAAAGCGCGACTCGCTGCCGCCGAGCGCCTCGGCCACCACCACGGCGACATCGTTGGCCGAGCGCACGACCAGCGCGCGGATGGCGGTGTCCAGCGGGATCGTGCTGCCAGCGGAGAGCCACAGCTTGGTGGCCGGCATGGCAGAGGCCTGGGCGGAGACGGCCAGCGGCTGGTTGAGGCTCAGCTGGCCCTGGTCGAGCGCCTCGAAGGCCAGGTACAGCGTCATTATCTTGGTGAGCGACGCGGGGTAGCGCTGTAAGTCGGCGTTCTCCGAATAGAGCACCTCGCCATTCTCGAGATCCACCACGATCCCCGCATAGCGCGGATTGTTGGCCTGCGCCACGGTGGCGAACACTAGGCACGCCAGCATCAGCGTCCACACGAGCCACCACCGCGCGGCGGTGCTCGCCCTCACTCCCCTCGTTGCCATCATTCGCCCCTTGCTTGACTCGGTTGATCCTGCGGCCTTGGCGCCCGCCCTCGCCCCAAACGCTCAGGTTAGCACGTCGACGTGCCTCGACCACGTATTCTACGAGGCAATGCCGCGGCGATAGAAGTGGGGACATAAAAAAACCGACCCCGGAGGGTCGGTTTTCATTGTACCGCGAAGCCGCTTACTCGTCGGAGGCCGCTTGATCGGCGACCGGGCGGTCGACCAGCTCGACGTACGCCATGGGGGCGTTGTCGCCGGGGCGGAAACCGCACTTGAGAATACGGATGTAGCCACCCGGACGCTCGGAGTAACGCGGGCCCAGCTCGTTGAAGAGCTTGCCAACGGCTTCCTTGGAGCGCGTGCGCGCAAACGCCAGACGGCGGTTGGCGACGCTGTCCTGCTTGGCCAGGGTGATCAGCGGCTCGATGACGCGACGCAGCTCCTTGGCCTTGGGCAGGGTTGTCTTGATGACTTCGTGCTCGACCAGCGAGACAGACATGTTCTTGAACATCGCCTGACGGTGCGAGCTGGTACGATTCAGATGACGACCACTCTTACGATGACGCATGGTTGTGATTCCTTACCAAACTGGGACTCGAGACGACGCTTACGCGGAGGCCTTGTCGTCCTTCAGGCTCGCGGGTGGCCAATTTTCCAGCCGCATGCCGAGGGAAAGACCGCGCGCTGCCAGAACATCCTTGATTTCGTTCAGGGACTTCTTGCCGAGGTTCGGGGTTTTGAGCAGCTCCACTTCCGTGCGCTGGATCAAATCACCGATGTAGTAGATATTCTCGGCTTTCAGGCAGTTCGCGCTGCGTACGGTCAACTCGAGATCGTCTACGGGGCGCAACAGGATCGGATCGATGTGATCCTCTTCCTCTTCGACTTCCTGCTCTTTGTCAGCTTCCAGGTCGACGAAGGCGGCCAGCTGCTCTTGCAGGATGGTCGCACTGCGGCGGATTGCCTCTTCCGGATCCAGAGTACCGTCGGTTTCCAGGTCGATGATCAGCTTGTCGAGGTCGGTACGCTGCTCGACACGCGCGGCTTCGACCGAGTAGGAAACACGGCGAACAGGGCTGAAGGTGGCATCCAGCTGCAGGCGACCGATCGCGCGGGTCTCTTCGTCGGAGCCACGAGCGTCAGCCGGTTCGTAGCCACGACCCAGCGCCACTTTCAGCTGAATCTTCAGCTCGGCCCCTTCATTGACGTGTGCAATGACGTGGTCCGGGTTGACGATTTCGACGCTATGATCAAGCGCAATGTCGCCAGCGGTGACGACGGCCGGGCCCTGCTTGTTCAGCGAGAGCACCGCCTCATCGCGGCTGTGCATCTTGATCGCGACATCTTTCAAGTTCAGGAGGATCTCGATGACATCTTCCTGCACCCCTTCGAGGGCACTGTACTCGTGCTCGACTCCACTGATTTCGGCCTCGACCACGGCGGCGCCGGGCATGGACGAAAGCAGAATGCGACGCAGAGCATTCCCCAGGGTGTGACCAAAACCGCGCTCGAACGGTTCGAGGACGATCTTGGCATGATGTGCGCTGATTTCTTCGACCTTGATATCGCGCGGGCGAAGAAACTCTGTCACTGAACGCTGCATATGAACACCTTTCAGGCTGCCAAACGGATACTGAGTACTCTAGAGCGTGTACTCATGAGCACCCGGGCGAGGCGTGAAACGCCTCGCCCAGGCTTCAAGAAGCAGAGTTGCCAGGCAACTCGCTTACTTGGAGTACAGCTCGACGATCAGGTTTTCGTTGATGTCGGCAGTCAGGTCACCGCGTTCAGGCAGAGCCTTGAAAGTGCCTTCCATCTTCTTGGCGTCGATGTCGATCCAAGCGACGTCGCCACGGTTGGCCGAGATGGTCAACGCGTTCTGGATACGTGCCTGGTTCTTCGCCTTCTCACGAACGGCAATCACGTCACCCGGACGAACCTTGAAGGAAGGTACGTTGACGGTTTTACCGTTGACGGAGATCGCCTTGTGGCTGACCAGCTGGCGCGCTTCGGAGCGCGTCGAGCCGAAGCCCATCCGGTAGACGACGTTGTCCAGTCGGGATTCGAGCAACTGCAGAAGGACTTCACCGGTCGCGCCTTTCAGGCGAGCGGCTTCCTTGTAGTAGTTGCGGAACTGCTTTTCAAGGACGCCGTAGATACGACGTACCTTTTGCTTCTCGCGAAGCTGCAAGCCGTAGTCGGAAAGACGCTGACGACGCTGGCCGTGTACACCCGGGATCTGCTCGGATTTACACTTTTTCTCGAAGGGAGTGACACCGCTCTTCAGGAAGAGGTCGGTGCCTTCACGACGAGACAGTTTGCACTTCGGTCCAATATAACGAGCCATGAATCTGTCTCCTTAAACGCGGCGTTTCTTAGGCGGACGGCAACCATTGTGAGGAATGGGCGTCGCGTCTGTGATGCTTTGCACGCGGAAGCCGGCAGCGTTGAGTGCACGCACGGCGGATTCACGGCCGGGACCGGGGCCCTTGACCAGCACGTCTACGTTTTTCACACCATACTCGGCTGCAGCGGTAGCTGCACGTTCACTCGCGACTTGCGCTGCGAACGGGGTACTCTTGCGAGAACCACGAAAACCCGAACCACCGGCGGTCGCCCAAGAAAGCGCGTTGCCCTGGCGGTCTGTGATCGTCACGATCGTGTTGTTAAAAGAGGCGTGGATGTGCGCAACGGCGTCCACTACCTGCTTTTTAACCTTTTTACGGTTACTGCGCGGGTTAGCCATGTTGATGTCTATTCCTGTCTTTACGCCAAGGCTCTATGAAAGAGCCTGCGTGTTATTTGCGGATCGGCTTACGCGGGCCCTTACGGGTACGCGCGTTAGTCTTGGTCCGCTGACCACGCAGCGGAAGACTACGACGATGACGCAGACCACGGTAGCAACCCAGGTCCATGAGACGCTTGATGTTAAGCGTGACATCACGACGAAGGTCACCTTCTACGGTGTACTTGCCAACTTCAGAACGCAGGGTGTCGACTTCTTCAGCAGACAGGTCCTGGATCTTGGCAGTCGGCTCGATGCCGGCGGCGGCACAGATGTGCGCAGCGCGGGTACGGCCGATCCCGAAGATATAGGTCAGCGAGATCGCCGCATGCTTGTTGTCCGGGATATTGACGCCTGCAATACGGGCCATCAGCTTACTCCGAAATTTGAGCGGCTTGCTCGTTTGTTCATCTTTAAAAGGCGCAACAGCATACCCCTTTGGTTGCCCGAAGGCAAGGGGTATGCCGGCGCCCGCTTGATTGCAGCGAGGTGTTTAGCCCTGACGCTGCTTGTGCCGCGGCTCGACGCAGATGACGCGAACGGCGCCGTTGCGACGAATGATCTTGCAGTTACGGCACATCTTCTTCACGGAAGCTCGAACTTTCATCGTTCTTTCTCCAAAAACGGCTCTCGGCACGTCCGGGGGCCGAGACCCCCGGAGGCAGCGCTTAGCGCATAATGCCGCCGCTACCGTAGCCTTTCAGGTTGGACTTCTTCATCACCGAGTCATATTGATGCGACATGAGATGCGACTGCACCTGAGCCATGAAGTCCATGATGACCACCACCACGATCAGAAGCGACGTACCGCCAAAGAAGAACGGCACGTTCCAGGCAACGATGAGGAACTGGGGCATCAGGGAAACCGCAGTGATATACAAGGCACCGAACAAGGTCAGACGAGTCATCACCTTGTCGATATAGCGAGCGGTCTGCTCGCCGGGGCGAATGCCCGGCAGGAAGGCGCCTGACTTTTTCAGATTGTCAGCCACATCCTTGGGGTTGAAGACCAGCGCTGTGTAAAAGAAGCAGAAGAATACCACTGCCGCCGCGAAAAGCAAGATGTAGAGCGGCTGGCCGGGGCCAAGCGCTTGCGACGCACGCTGCAGCCACTCCATCCCTTCACCGGCACCCACCCACTGACCGACCGATGCCGGAAAGAGCAGGATGCTGGAGGCGAAGATCGCCGGAATGACACCGGCCATGTTCACCTTCAAGGGGAGATAGCTGCTTTGGCCTGCATACATCTTGTTGCCGACCTGGCGACGCGGATAGTTCACCTTCAGGCGGCGCTGGCCGCGCTCGATGAACACCACGAACGCCACGGTGGCGATGCCGAGTACCGACAGCGCTAACAGCGGAAGAACATTCCAGGCCCCTTCGTTGCGGGCAAGCTCGAAAGCCTGACCCACGGCGCTGGGTAGCCCGGCGACGATACCGGCAAAGATCAGCAGCGAAATACCGTTGCCGATACCTTTCTCGGTGATCTGCTCACCTAGCCACATCATAAACACCGCGCCGGAAACGAACGTCACCACGGCGGTGAAGTAGAAGCTGAAGTCAGCGCTGTAAGCGATGCCTTGGCTCGCCAGACCCACGGACATGCCGGTGGCCTGGACAAGCGCCAGTATCACCGTGCCGTAGCGGGTGTACTGGCTGATCTTTCGGCGGCCGGCCTCACCCTCTTTCTTGAGCTGTTCAAGATGAGGAGAGACCGCAGTCATGAGCTGCATGATGATCGACGCCGAGATATAGGGCATGATCCCCAGGGCGAGAACACTCATGCGCTCCAGCGCACCACCCGAGAACATGTTGAACATGCCCAGGATGGTGCCCTGCTGCTCCCGAAACAAGGCAGCAAGCTGGTCAGGATTGATACCGGGTACGGGAATGTGGGCACCGATTCGGTACACCACGATGGCGAGGAGCACGAAGCGCAGACGCGCCCACAGTTCACTCAGACCGCTGCCCGTCGCCGGCATGTTTCCTGACTTCGCCATTTAGTCCTCTACCTTGCCGCCAGCGGCTGCGATCGCGTCACGGGCACCTTTGGTGACCTTGAGACCGCGAACGGTAACCGCCTTGTTCAGTTCGCCGGACAGGATGATCTTCGCGAATTGCGTAGAATCCTTCAGCACGTTGGCTTGCTTCAGGGTCTCGAGGGTGACTTCGTCACCTTCGACCTTGGCAAGCTCGGCCAGGCGTACTTCTTCAGATACCAGCGACTTGGCCGACGTGAAGCCGAATTTCGGCAGACGACGCTGCAGCGGCATCTGGCCGCCTTCGAAACCGGGCTTGACGCTGCCGCCACTGCGAGACTTCTGACCCTTGTGGCCACGGCCACCGGTCTTGCCCAGACCGGAACCGATACCACGACCCACACGCTTCTCAGCGTGTTTTGCACCCGGAGCCGGGCTTAAGGTATTGAGCTTCATGGATTACTCTCCCTCAACGCGCACAAGGTAGGTTACCTTGTGGATCATGCCGCGTACGGCCGGGGTGTCTTCCAGTTCAACCGTGTGACCGATGCGACGCAGGCCCAGACCTTTCATGGTGGCCTTGTGCTTGGGCAAAACGCCGATGGTGCTGCGGATCTGGGTAACCTTGATCATAGCTGCCATGGTGTCTTACCCCGTAATCGCTTCGACAGACAGACCGCGCTTGGCGGCCACGTCGTCCGGTGACTGCATGGAGGAGAGACCCTTGACGGTCGCTCGTACCACGTTTACCGGGTTGGTGGAACCGTAGCATTTGGCCAGTACGTCGTGGACACCGGCGAGCTCCAGTACGGAGCGCATGGCGCCACCGGCGATGATGCCGGTACCTTCGGAAGCCGGCTGCATGTACACCTTGGAGGCGCCGTGACGGGCCTTGACCGGGTACTGCAGCGTCTGGCCTGCGAGGTTTACCTTGACCATGTTGCGACGCGCCTGGTCCATCGCCTTCTGGATCGCGACCGGCACTTCACGCGCCTTGCCACGACCGAAACCGACACGACCTTTACCATCGCCCACGACGGTCAGCGCGGTGAAGCCGAAAATACGACCACCCTTGACCACCTTGGCGACGCGGTTGACCTGCACGAGCTTCTCTTGCAGATCACCGTTTTGCTGTTCGTTCTTCGCCATCGTAAAACCCTTTAGAATTCCAGGCCGCCTTCACGAGCGGCGTCGGCCAGAGCCTTGACGCGACCGTGATATTTAAAGCCAGCACGATCGAAGGCCACCTGGGTGATGCCTGCTTCTTTAGCGCGTTCGGCAATCAGAGCGCCGACCTTGGAGGCCGCGTCGGAGTTACCGGTCGCACCCTCGCGCAGTGCCTTGTCCAGCGTGGAAGCGCTGGCCAGCACCTTGCCACCATCCGGCGAGATAATCTGCGCATAGATGTGACGCGGGGTACGGTTGACGCACAGGCGATACACGCCCAGCTCGCGGATCTTGGCGCGAGCGCGGCGGGCACGACGGAGACGAGATTCTTTCTTCGCGTTCATAACCCTGCCTTACTTCTTCTTGGCTTCTTTGCGACGCACCTGCTCGTCGGCGTACCGGACACCCTTGCCTTTGTACGGCTCAGGCGGACGGAAGGCGCGGATTTCCGCGGCGCACTGGCCGAGCATCTGCTTGTCCGCGCTCTTCAGCACGATCACGGTGTTCTTCGGCGTTTCCGCCGTTACACCCTTGGGCAGTTCATAGTCGACCGGGTGCGAGAAGCCCAGTGAAAGGTTGAGCGTCTGGCCTTTCGCTTGCGCGCGGTAGCCGACGCCGACAATTTCGAGAGTCTTCGTGAAACCCTCGGAGACGCCCGTCACCAGGTTCTGAACCAGGGCGCGGGTCGTACCGGCCATGGCCCAGCTCTTGGCGTTTTCGCTCGGGGCGAAGGTCAGCTGGCCGTCTTCCTGTCCAATCACCACGTCCTGGTGAATGGGCATCGACAGTGTGCCCTGGCCGCCTTTGGCGGTCAGCTGGTCGCCGTTGATCTTGACGTCAACGCCGGCAGGCACTTTAACCGGATATTTCGCTATGCGGGACATTCCAGCCTCCTAGAATACGGTGCAGATGACTTCGCCACCGACGCCAGCCTGGCGCGCGGCACGATCGGTCATGACACCATTGGAGGTGGTGACAATCGCGATGCCCAGACCGTCGGCGACCTTGGGCAGGTTGTCCTTGCCCTTGTACTGACGCAGAGACGGCTTGGAAACCCGCTGAATGTGCTCGATGACCGGCTTGCCCTCGAAGTACTTGAGGGTCACGGTCAGTTCGGGCTTCACGCCTTCGGCAACCGAGAAGTCGGTGATGTAACCTTCTTCCTTCAGCACGCGGGCCACTTCCACTTTCAGCTTGGAAGACGGCATGGTTGCCGTCTCTTTAGTGGCCATCTGCGCATTGCGGAGACGAGTGAACATATCCGCCAGAGTATCTTGCATGCTCATTTAATGTGCGCTCCTGATGATTCTACGTGACGTTACCAGCTGGACTTCTTCAGACCAGGGACGTCGCCACGCATGGCGGCTTCACGCAGCTTGTTACGGCCGAGACCGAACTTGTTGTAAAAACCGTGCGGACGGCCAGTGATGCGGCAGCGGTTACGCTGACGAACCGGGCTGGAGTCGCGCGGCAGTTGCTGCAGCTTCAGCGTCGCCTCGAAGCGCTCTTCCTCGGACGTGTTCACGTCCGAGATGATCTTCTTGAGCTCAGCGCGCTTGGCCGCGTACTTCTCGACCAGCTGGGTACGCTTGAGCTCACGTTCTACCATGCTTTTCTTAGCCATGATCCCACCCTTATTTCTTGAACGGGAAGTTCAGTGCCGTCAGCAGCGCACGACCTTCCTCGTCGGTGTTGGCGGTAGTGGTGATGGTGACGTCAAGTCCCCGAACGCGATCGATCTTATCATACTCGATCTCCGGGAAGATGATCTGCTCACGCACACCCATGGAGTAGTTGCCACGACCGTCGAAGGACTTCGGGTTGAGACCACGGAAGTCACGCACGCGAGGAATCGCGATGTTCACCAGACGGTCCAGGAAGTCCCACATGCGCTCGGCACGCAGAGTCACCTTGATACCGATCGGCCAGCCTTCGCGCACCTTGAAGCCCGCGATGGACTTGCGTGCCTTGGTCACCAGCGGTTTCTGACCGGAGAGTTTCTCCAGGTCGCCGATGGCATTGTCGATCAGCTTCTTGTCGCTGACCGCTTCACCGATACCCATGTTGAGCGTCACTTTCGTGATGCGGGGTACCTGCATTACGTTGGCGTAGCTGAACTGCTCTTTGAGCTGAGCCACCACCTCGTTTTGATAACGTTCTTTCAAGTTCGCCATTTTGCTACCCGACTCGCGTTAGGCGTCGATCTGCGTCTGCGTCGACTTGTAGATACGTACCTTGGTACCGTCTTCCTTCACCTGGAAGCCGACGCGATCCGCCTTACCGGTCTCCGAATTGAAGATGGCTACGTTGGACGCGTGAATCGGAGCCTCACGCTCGACGATACCGCCCTGATTTCCCGCCATGGGATTAGGCTTGGTGTGACGCTTGATCATGTTCACACCGGACACCACGAAGCGGTTTTCGAGAACCCGCTTGACGGTGCCGCGCTTGCCCTTGTCCTTCCCGGCGATGACGATGACTTCATCGTCACGTTTGATCTTTTGCATATCCGCCTCGCTCCTTACAGCACTTCAGGCGCTAAGGAAATGATCTTCATGAACCGCTCGTTACGCAGTTCACGAGTGACCGGTCCGAAAATACGGGTGCCGATCGGCTGCTCGTTGGTGTTGTTCAACAAGACCGCCGCATTTCCATCGAAACGGATGAGTGACCCGTCGCTGCGACGGACACCGCTACGGGTGCGAACGACCACCGCCTTGAGGACCTGGCCTTTCTTGACCTTGCCCCGCGGGATGGCTTCTTTCACCGTTACCTTGATGACGTCACCCACGCGAGCGTAGCGGCGGTGTGAACCGCCCAGCACCTTGATGCACTGCACCCGGCGCGCTCCGCTGTTGTCGGCGACATCCAGCATTGTCTGAGTCTGAATCATCGGTTTTCTCCAAACCTAACCTGACTGCACTGGTTGAAAGACCGCAGGGTTAACCCTTGGCCTGCTCGACCACCTCGACCAGCGTCCAAGCTTTCTTCTTGGAAAGCGGACGGCACTCCTGAATGGAAACCGTATCGCCTGCCTTTGCCTGGTTCGCCTCATCATGGGCGTGCAGCTTGGTGGAGCGCTTAACGTATTTTCCGTAGATCGGGTGACGCTCACGACGCTCGATCATGACAACGATGGATTTCTCCATCTTGTCGCTCACTACCTTGCCAGTGAGGGTACGTGTCTTTTTCTCTTCGGCCATCTCAATCACCTGCCTTCTCGTTGAGCACAGTCTTTACGCGGGCGATATCCCGGCGGACCTGCTTGAGCAGATGAGTCTGGCTCAGTTGGCCAGAGGCCTTCTGCATGCGCAGGTTAAACTGCTCGCGGAGGAGCTCGAGGAGCTGCTCTTGGAGCTCTCCTGCGGACTTTTCACGAATTTCTTGCGCTTTCATCACATCACCGTCCGTTTAGCAAAGGTGGTGGACAAGGGCATCTTCTGGGCCGCCAGCTCGAATGCTTCGCGAGCGAGCTCTTCGGATACACCTTCAATCTCGTACAGGACCCGACCCGGTTGGATCTGGGCTACCCAGTACTCAACGGAACCCTTACCTTTACCCATACGAACTTCGAGTGGCTTCTTGGAGATCGGCTTGTCCGGGAATACGCGGATCCAGATCTTGCCGCCACGCTTGACGTGACGCGTGATCGCACGACGGCCGGCTTCGATCTGGCGCGCAGTGATGCGGCCGCGACCGGTAGCTTTCAGGCCATACTCACCGAAGCTGATCTTGCTTCCGCGATGCGCCAGGCCACGGTTGCGGCCTTTCTGCATCTTGCGGAATTTCATACGCTTGGGCTGTAACATCGACTCGCTCTCCCCTTACCTGGAACCTTTTTTCTTGGGCGCGTTGCCGGCAGGCTGCTGTTGCTTAGCCTTGGCACGTACTTCCTCGATACCGCCGAGGATTTCGCCCTTGAAGATCCACACTTTGATGCCGATGACACCGTAGGTGGTGTGAGCTTCGAAGGTGGCATAGTCGATATCAGCACGCAGGGTGTGAAGCGGTACGCGACCTTCACGGTACCATTCGGTACGCGCGATTTCGGCGCCACCCAGACGACCTGAGAGCTGAATCTTGATGCCGCCAGCGCCAAGACGCATGGCGTTCTGTACCGCGCGCTTCATCGCACGACGGAACATGACGCGACGTTCAAGCTGACCGGCCACGTTGGCGGCGACCAGCTTGGCGTCCAGCTCGGGCTTGCGAACTTCTTCGATGTTCACATGAACCGGAACGCCCATCATGTCGGAGAGATCGCGACGCAGACGGTCGACATCTTCACCTTTCTTGCCAATCACGATGCCCGGACGAGCAGTGTGAATGGTGATGCGGGCGTTGTTCGCCGGACGCTCGATGTGGATGCGGCTCACGGAGGCGTTCTTCAAACGCTCGTCCAGGAAGCTGCGCACTTCGAGATCGTTGTTGAGCTTGTCGGCGTAAGCGCCGCGCTCGGCATACCAGACAGAAGCATGGTCTTTGACGATGCCCAGTCGAATGCCCGTTGGATTGACTTTCTGACCCATCTGGTCGACTCCTACTTCTCGGCTACCTTGACGGTGATGTGGCAGGTGCGCTTCAAGATACGATCCGCACGGCCCTTGGCGCGCGGCTTGATACGCTTGAGCGTCATGCCCTCATCGACGCAGATGGTCGAGACACGCAGCTCGTCGATGTCCATGCCGTTATTTTCTTCCGCATTCGCGATGGCGGACTGAAGCACTTTCTTGACCAGCTTGGCAGCCTTCTTCGGGGAGAAGGTCAGCAGATCAATAGCTTCGGCGACCGGTTTACCGCGCACCTGGTCAGCCACCAAACGGGCCTTCTGGGCGGATAAACGAGCGCCACGCAGCTTAGCTGTGACTTCCATCTCTAATCCTCTCTGGCTTACCGTTTGGCTTTCTTGTCCGCCGCATGCCCGCGATAGGTGCGAGTAGCAGCGAATTCGCCCAGTTTATGACCCACCATTTCCTCGGAGACGTGCACCGGGACATGCTGGCGTCCGTTATGGACTGCGATGGTGAGACCTACCATGTTGGGCAGGATCATCGAACGACGCGACCAGGTCTTGATCGGTTTACGGTCGTTCTTCTCCACTGCAGCCTCAACCTTCTTCAAAAGATGAAGGTCAATGAAGGGACCTTTCTTAAGTGAACGTGGCACAGCCGTTACCTCTTAATGTCTTGGCAATTTAGATCAGCGCGTCTTGTTGCGACGACGGACGATCAGCTTGTCGGTGCGCTTGTTCTTACGCGTCTTGTAACCCTTGGTCGGCATGCCCCACGGGGATACCGGGTGACGGCCACCGCTGGTGCGGCCTTCACCACCACCGTGCGGGTGATCGACGGGGTTCATCGCGACACCGCGAACAGTCGGGCGCACGCCTCTCCAGCGTTTCGCACCGGCCTTGCCAAGTTGACGCAGGCTGTGCTCGGAGTTGCTCACTTCACCCAGGGTCGCACGGCATTCGGCCAGGATCTTGCGCATTTCGCCGGAGCGAAGACGCAGGGTGGCGTAGTTGCCTTCACGGGCGACCAGCTGAGCGCTAGTACCGGCACTGCGAGCAATCTGCGCGCCCTTGCCCGGCTTGAGTTCGATCGCATGGATGGTCGAACCGAGCGGGATGTTGCGCAGCGGCAAGGCATTGCCTTTCTTGATGGGCGCGTTGACACCGGATTCCAGCACGTCACCCGCGCTGACACCTTTCGGTGCGATGATGTAACGACGCTCGCCATCGGCGTACTTCAGCAGCGCGATGTGGGCGCTGCGATTCGGATCGTGCTCGAGGCGCTCGACGGTGGCCGGAATGCCATCCTTGATGCGCTTGAAGTCGATCAGACGGTAGTGCTGACGGTGACCACCGCCCACGTGGCGGGTGGTGATGCGACCGTAGTTGTTACGGCCACCGGACTTGGACTGCTTCTCCAAGAGCGGCGCGTAAGGGCGGCCCTTGTACAGTTCCTCACCAACGATCTTGACGACGTGGCGACGACCGGCGGATGTGGGTTTGGTCTTGACGATTGCCATTATCCGTACTCCTGCCCTTATTCGGCGCCAGAGAAGTCTTCGAGCGTTTCACCCGCAGCCAGGGTCACATACGCCTTGCGGTAACCCTTGCGCAGACCAACGCCATGAGCAGTACGCTTGGTCTTGCCCTTGACGTTCAGTGTCTGAACGCTGCCGACCTTCTTGCCGAACAGTGCTTCGACGGCTTTCTTGATCTCGGGCTTGGTAGCGTCACTTGCCACCTTGAAGACGTACTGGTTGCGCTCGGCGGCAGACGCTGCCTTTTCGGTCACGTGCGGTCCAAGCAGAACCTTGAATACGCGTTCCTGGTTCATGCCAGCTTCTCCTCGAATTTACGCAGGGCGGAGACGGTGACCAGGACCTTGTCATAGGCAACCAGGCTCACCGGATCAGCTGCCGCGACGTCCACCACGTTGACGTGGGGAAGGTTGCGTGCGGCCAGATAGAGCGTCTCGTCGACTTCTTCGGTGACGATCAACACTTTCTCAAGGTTGAGCTCTTTCAGCTTGGCAGCGACCTGCTTGGTCTTCGGCGCGTCAACGCTGAACTCCTCGACCGCTACCAGACGTTCCTGGCGAACGAGCTCGGACAGGATGGAACGCATCGCCGCGCGGTACATCTTGCGGTTGACCTTCTGGGAATGATCCTGCGGGCGAGCCGCGAAGGTCACGCCGCCGCTGCGCCACAGCGGAGAGCGGATGGTGCCGGCACGTGCGCGACCGGTACCCTTCTGACGCCACGGCTTCTTGCCACCGCCACGTACGTCCGAACGGTTCTTCTGAGCACGAGTTCCCTGACGGGCACCCGCCAGATAGGCGGTGACCACCTGGTGAACCAGCGCTTCGTTGAATTCTTTGCCAAAAGTGGCGTCGGCTACTTCAACGGTACCCGTGCCTGCAGCAAGATTCAGATTCATTGGTAATTATCCCCTTCAGCCAGCTTTCACGGCGCTGCGAACGATGACGTCGCTACCGGTTGCACCCGGAACAGCACCTTTGATCAGCAGCAGGTTACGCTCGGCATCGACACGGACGATCTCGAGGCTCTGAACGGTGCAGCGGACGTTGCCCATCTGACCGGCCATTTTCTTGCCTTTGAATACGCGACCCGGGGTCTGACACATGCCGATAGAACCCGGCGCGCGATGCGACAGGGAGTTACCATGGCTGTTATCTTGGGTACGGAAGTTCCAGCGCTTAACTGCGCCCTGGAAGCCTTTACCCTTGGAGGTACCGGTCACGTCGATCATCTGACCAGCTTCGAAGAGGGATACGGTGAGTTCGCCACCCACTTCAGGAGCTTCCTCGCCTTCTGCAAGACGGAATTCCATCAGTGAACGACCGGCCTCGACACCCGCCTTGGCAAACTGACCCGCTTGCGCTTTGGTGAGGTGCTTGGCCTTGCGAGAGCCAGTGGTGACCTGAACCGCCGCGTAGCCGTCGGACTCGACGGTTTTAACGCGCGTTACACGGTTAGGATCCACTTCAATAACGGTCACGGGCACGGATGCGCCATCTTCGGTAAAGACACGGGTCATCCCGGCCTTTTTACCGACTAAACCGATAGTCATACTCAGTCTCCTATAGTGTACGGGGCTATCACCCGCTATGGCTGCCCTTTCCAGAGCATTCCACTAGCACATTGTGTGGCGTCTCACGACGCGGCGGCTGCTGTTCACATGCAAAAGTGGTGAACGCTGGGCCGCAAGTGTCTAGTGTGGTTAGTCGAGCTTGATTTGCACGTCGACGCCGGCGGCGAGATCGAGCTTCATCAGTGCATCGACCGTTTTCTCGGTCGGCTCGACGATGTCGAGCACGCGCTTGTGCGTACGAATCTCATACTGATCGCGCGCGTCCTTGTTGACGTGCGGAGAAATCAGAATGGTGTAGCGCTCGCGGTTGGTCGGCAGCGGAATCGGCCCACGAACCTGAGCACCAGTACGCTTAGCGGTTTCAACGATTTCCGCTGTGGACTGATCGATCAGGCGATGGTCGAACGCTTTCAACCGAATGCGAATCTTCTGGTTCTGCATTTGCCCTAAACTCCAATGGATGTCGACGGCGCGAGCCGTCTACCCACGCATTCAAAGGATGCGCATTATAGGCACGCCAATAGCACGTGTCAAACAATTGCTATTGGTGCGCAGAAAAGGGGGCTCTTGCGAGCCCCCTTTCATCGATCAAGTAATTCGATTACTCGACGATCTTGGCTACGACGCCAGCACCAACGGTACGGCCGCCTTCGCGAATCGCGAAGCGCAGACCGTCGTCCATGGCGATCGGGGCGATCAGGGTGACAACCATCTTGATGTTGTCGCCCGGCATAACCATTTCAACGCCTTCCGGCAGTTCACAGGTACCGGTCACGTCAGTGGTACGGAAGTAGAACTGCGGACGGTAGCCCTTGAAGAACGGAGTGTGACGACCGCCTTCTTCTTTGGACAGTACGTATACTTCGGCTTCGAAGGTGGTGTGCGGCTTGATGGTGCCCGGCTTGGCCAGAACCTGACCACGCTCGACGTCATCACGCTTGGTACCACGCAGCAGCGCGCCGACGTTCTCGCCTGCACGACCTTCGTCGAGCAGCTTACGGAACATTTCGACACCGGTGACGATGGTCTTGGTGGTGTCGCGGATGCCCACGATCTCGACTTCTTCGCCAGACTTGACGATACCGCGCTCTACACGACCGGTAACAACGGTACCACGGCCGGAGATGGAGAATACGTCTTCGATCGGCATCAGGAACGGCTGGTCGATAGCACGCTCCGGCTCCGGGATGTACTCGTCCAGCGCCTTGATCAGGTTGGCAACGGCGGTGGTGCCCATGCCGTTCTCGTCTTCGCCGTTCAGCGCCATCAGGGCAGAACCGGTGATGATCGGAGTGTCATCACCCGGGAAGTCGTACTCGGACAGAAGTTCACGAACTTCCATCTCGACCAGCTCGAGCAGCTCTTCGTCGTCGACCATGTCGGCCTTGTTCAGGAACACGACGATGAACGGAACGCCAACCTGGCGAGACAGCAGGATGTGCTCGCGAGTCTGCGGCATGGGGCCGTCGGCGGCAGAACATACCAGGATCGCGCCGTCCATCTGGGCAGCACCGGTGATCATGTTCTTGACGTAGTCAGCGTGTCCCGGGCAGTCGACGTGCGCGTAGTGACGCTCTTCGGACTGGTACTCGACGTGGGACGTCGCGATGGTGATACCACGCTCGCGCTCTTCCGGAGCGTTGTCGATGGTATCGAATTCACGCCAGTCGCCGCCGAAAACTTCAGCAGACACGCGGGTCAGGGCCGCAGTCAGGGTCGTTTTACCGTGGTCGACGTGACCGATGGTGCCGACGTTGACGTGCGGTTTGGAACGTTCGAATTTTTCCTTAGCCACTGCTATAACCTCTTTACGTTAGCTAACGGTTAACCGTTTTGGTTGATGACGGCTTCAACGACGCTGTTGGGCGCCTCATCGTACTTCGCGAACTCCATGGAGTAGCTCGCACGGCCCTGGGTCTGAGAGCGCAGATCGGTTGCGTAACCGAACATCTCACCCAGCGGCACCGTTGCACGGATGACTTTACCAGCAGAGGAGTCATCCATGCCCTGCACCAAGCCGCGACGACGGTTCAGGTCGCCCATGACGTCACCCATGAATTCCTCGGGAGTCACGACCTCGACCTTCATCACCGGCTCCAGCAGCACGGCCTTGGCCTTCCGGGCACCTTCCTTCACTGCCATGGAAGAAGCGATCTTGAACGCGGTCTCGTTGGAGTCCACGTCGTGGTAGGAACCATCGTACAGCGTCACTTTGACGTCGATCATCGGGAAGCCCGCGATGACACCGTTTTTCAGCTGCTCGAAAGCACCCTTCTCGACCGCCGGCACGTATTCCTTCGGAACCACGCCGCCCACGATTTCGGAGTTGAACTTGAAGAAGATCTCTTCTTCGCCTTCACCCTTCTCTTCGGCGGTCAACGGCTCGATACGCAGCCATACGTGACCGAACTGACCACGACCACCGGACTGGCGTACGAACTTGCCTTCCTGCTCGACGCTGCCGCGAATGGTTTCACGGTAGGCCACCTGGGGCTTGCCGATGTTGGCCTCGACCTTGAACTCGCGACGCATGCGGTCGACGATGATGTCCAGGTGAAGCTCGCCCATGCCGGAAATGATGGTCTGGCCGGTCTCTTCGTCGGTCTTGACCTGGAAGGAGGGGTCTTCCTGAGCCAGCTTGCCCAGTGCAACGCCCATCTTCTCCTGGTCGGCCTTGGATTTCGGCTCGACGGCAACGGAGATGACCGGTTCCGGGAATTCCATGCGCTCGAGAACGATCTTGTTGTCGATGTCGCACAGGGTATCACCGGTGGTGACGTCCTTCAGGCCGATACAGGCGGCGATGTCGCCGGCCAGAACTTCCTTGATCTCTTCGCGGGAGTTGGCGTGCATCTGAACGATACGGCCAACGCGCTCTTTCTTCTGCTTGACGGAGTTGTACACGCCATCGCCAGATTTCAGAACGCCCGAGTAGACGCGGATGAACGTCAGTGTGCCGACGAAGGGGTCGGTCGCGATCTTGAACGCGAGCGCGGCGAAAGGAGCACTGTCGTCCGCTTCACGGGTCGCGATGGTGCCGTCCTTGTCGTCCAGCTCACCTTCGATCGCCTTGACTTCGGTCGGAGACGGCATGTACTCGATGACGCCATCCAGAACCGCCTGTACACCCTTGTTCTTGAACGCAGAACCACAGGTGACCAGCACGACTTCGTTGGCGAGGGTGCGCGCGCGCAGACCGGCCTTGATCTCTTCGGTAGACAGATCGCCCTCTTCGAGGTACTTGTCCATCAGCTCTTCGGAGGCTTCGGCCGCGCACTCGACCATCTCTTCGCGGTACTTCTCGGCAGTCTCCTGCAGCTCGGCCGGAATGTCGACGAGCTCGAAGTTCATGCCCAGGCTCTCTTCGTCCCACAGGATCGCTTTCATCTCGATCAGGTCGACGACGCCCTTGAAGTCCTCTTCCGTACCCCAGTTGATCTGGATCGGCACGGCGTTGGCGCCCAGGCGATCCTTCAGCTGGTCGACGACCATGAAGAAATCGGCACCGGTACGGTCCATCTTGTTGACGAAGACCATGCGCGGTACTTCGTACTTGTTGGCCTGACGCCATACGGTCTCGGTCTGCGGCTGAACGCCGGAGGAACCGCACAGTACAACGACCGCGCCATCGAGAACACGCAGCGAACGCTCGACTTCGATGGTGAAGTCGACGTGCCCGGGGGTGTCGATGATGTTGATGCGGTGCTCGTCGAACTGCTTGGCCATGCCCTGCCAGAAACAGGTGGTCGCAGCGGACGTGATGGTGATACCACGCTCCTGCTCCTGCTCCATCCAGTCCATGGTCGCCGCGCCGTCATGCACTTCGCCTACCTTGTGGGACAGGCCGGTGTAGAACAGAACGCGTTCGGTCGTCGTGGTTTTACCCGCGTCGACGTGGGCGACGATACCGATGTTGCGATAACGCTTTAGTGGAGTCTTGCGTGCCACGGTGAAACTCCCGTTAGTTGGCGATGCTTTCCAATCCTGCGACTTTCTTCATGCCACCGCCGCCATCACGAAGATAGCGGCGGCGGGCTGCGTCAAGCGCCCTGGGCGCGCGCAGCGGGCTGAAGAAAGCCCACACTCAGCAGCGCCGAGTTTAGAAACGATAGTGAGAGAAGGCCTTGTTGGCTTCCGCCATACGGTGCACGTCTTCACGCTTCTTAACTGCAGAGCCCTTGCCTTCGGCGGCGTCCAGCATTTCGCCAGCCAGGCGTTGAACCATCGTTTTTTCACCGCGACGACGCGCAGCATCCACCAGCCAACGCATGGCCAGTGCCTGACGGCGAGACGGACGAACTTCAACCGGCACCTGATAGGTCGCACCACCGACGCGGCGCGACTTCACTTCGACCATCGGCTGGATGGTTTCCAGCGCCTTGTCGAAGATTTCCAGCGGCTCTTCTTTACTACGCTCGGCAACCTTGTCCAACGCACCGTACACGATGCGCTCAGCTACGGACTTCTTGCCGCTGACCATCAGGTGGTTCATGAACTTCGCCAGGCGCTCACTTCCGAACTTCGGATCCGGCAGGATTTCGCGTTTGGCTACAACTCTTCTTCTAGGCATGATAAGCCCTCGATTAAGGATCCTTCAGGTAAACCCGGGACTTATCAGCGCCTTGCAGCGTTGCCCGACCTTACTCTTATCAGACCAGCAAATTTCGTGTGAAAGAGAGCGGAAGTCTTAGGACTTCGGCTTCTTGGTACCGTACTTGGAACGACCCTGTTTACGGTTCTGGACACCGGAGGTGTCGAGCGCGCCGCGAACGGTGTGATAACGCACACCGGGCAAGTCCTTTACGCGACCGCCGCGGATCAGAACAACGGAGTGTTCCTGCAGGTTGTGACCTTCACCACCGATGTAGGAAGAGACTTCGAACCCGTTGGTCAGGCGCACACGGCAAACCTTACGCAGGGCCGAGTTCGGCTTCTTCGGGGTGGTGGTGTAGACGCGGGTGCAAACGCCGCGTTTTTGCGGGCAAGCTTGCAGCGCGGGCACGTCACTCTTGGTGACGGGGCGCTTGCGCGGCTTGCGCACTAGCTGATTGATCGTTGCCATGGTGTTTAGCTGACTCCAATGGTTGCCTTGGCCTTCTCGTGGTTGCGGGCGCACCCACCCCACTGTTAAAGGCTGCGCATTCTAATGGCTGGTCCCGGGCGACGTCAAGTCTTGCCGGCGTTTTCGCCGGCAAGACCGTGCCCGAAGCCAGACGGTGGGGCGCCTGCCCCGCCTGGGCCCGACGCTTACAGCTCGTCGTCGGTATCCAGGGCGGTGAGCTGGGCGCCCAGTTCCTGCTCCACCTCGGTCGCCGAGGGGGTGAACAGGCGCTCGACGTCTTCGCGCTTGCGACGACGCTCGGCGTGGTGGGTCAGACCGGTACCTGCCGGAATCAGACGTCCTACCACCACGTTTTCCTTCAGGCCGCGCAGGTAGTCGCGCTTGCCGGTGACCGCCGCTTCGGTCAGCACGCGGGTCGTTTCCTGGAACGAGGCCGCGGAGATGAACGACTCGGTCGCCAGGCTCGCCTTGGTGATACCCAGCAGCAGACGCTGGTACTTGGCCGGGAACTTGCCTTCCTTCTCCAGGCGTTCGTTCTGCTCGAGCACGCGCACGAGCTCCGCCTGGTCGCCGGTGATGAAGTCGGAATCACCGGAGTCGGTGATCTCGACCTTGCGCAGCATCTGACGCACGATCACTTCGATGTGCTTGTCGTTGATGCCTACGCCCTGCAGACGGTAGACGTCCTGCACTTCGGCGGTGATGTACTTGGCCAGCTCCGCGACACCCAGAAGACGCAGGATGTCGTGCGGGTTGCTCGGGCCATCGGAGATGACCTCGCCCTTCTCGACGCTCTCGCCTTCGAACACGGCGATCTGGCGCCACTTGGGAATCAGCGCCTCGAAGGGATCGCCGGATTCCGGAGTGATCGTCAGACGACGCTTGCCCTTGGTCTCCTTGCCGAAGCTCACCACACCGCTGATCTCGGCGAGAATCGACGACTCCTTCGGCTTGCGCGCCTCGAACAGGTCCGCCACGCGGGGCAGACCCCCCGTGATGTCCTTGTTGCCGGATGCCTCGACCGGGATACGGGCGACGACCTCACCCACGCCGATGGTCGAGCCATCGTCCACGGAGATGATCGAGTTGCCCGGCAGCAGGTACTGCACCGGCGTGTTGGAGCCGGAAACCGAGACGTACTCGCCGGCGGCGTCCTGCAGCATGACCATCGGGCGCTTGTCGCGGCCGGCCATCGGGCGCGCCGCGGACTCGATCACCTCGATGGAGGAGAGACCGGTCATCTCGTCGACGGAGCGGTGCATGGTGACACCCTCGTCGAGGTCGATGAACTGCGCCTTGCCTTCCACTTCGGCGATGATCGGGTGGGTGTGCGGGTCCCACTTGGCCACGGTGGCGCCGGCATCGACGACGTCGCCGTCGCGTACCGAAAGCTCGGCACCGTAAGGCAGCTTGTAGTACTCGCGCTCGCGGCCGTGCTCGTCGGCGACCGCCAGGGCGCTGGAGCGAGAGACCACGACCAGCTTGCCGTCACTGCGCTCGACGTGCTTGATGTTGTGCAGGCGCACCTTGCCACCGTGCTTGACCTGGACGCTGTCCACCGCGGACGAACGCGAGGCCGCGCCGCCGATGTGGAACGTCCGCATGGTCAGCTGGGTACCCGGCTCACCGATGGACTGCGCGGCGATGACGCCGACGGACTCGCCGATGTTGACCTGATGACCACGGGCCAGATCGCGACCGTAGCAGGAGGAGCAGACGCCGTGCGCGGTGTCACAGGTGATCGTCGAACGCACGATGATCTCGTCCACGCCCATGGTGTCGAGATCGGCACACCACTTCTCGTCGAGCAGCGTGTTGCGCGCGATCAGCACTTCCTCGGTGCTCGGGTCGACGACATCCTGGGCGACCACGCGACCGAGCACGCGCTGGGACAGCGGTACGATGATGTCGCCACCCTCGATGATCGGGTGCAGCGTCAGACCGTTCTCGGTGCCGCAATCGACCTCGGTGATCACCAGATCCTGGGCCACGTCGACCAGACGACGGGTCAGGTAACCGGAGTTCGCCGTCTTCAGTGCCGTATCCGCCAGACCCTTACGCGCGCCGTGGGTCGAGATGAAGTACTGGAGTACGTTCAGACCTTCACGGAAGTTGGCGACGATCGGCGTCTCGATGATCGAGCCATCGGGCTTGGCCATCAGGCCACGCATACCGGCGAGCTGACGAATCTGGGCAGCAGAGCCACGGGCACCGGAGTCGGCCATGATGAAGACGCTGTTGAACGAGTCCTGTTCGACCTCGTTGCCGTCGCGATCCACCACGGTCTCTTTCGAGATGCCGGTCATCATCGCCTTGGCCACCTTGTCGTTGGCCTTGGACCAGATATCGATGACCTTGTTGTACTTCTCGCCCGCGGTCACGAGACCCGAGGAGAACTGGTCCTCGATCTCCTTGACCTCGGCTTCCGCCGCCTCGACGATCTCGGTCTTGGCTTCCGGGATGACGAAGTCGTTGACGCCGATGGAGGCGCCGGACCAGGTCGCCAGGCGGAAACCGGTGTACATCAGCTGGTCGGCGAAGATCACCGTGGGCTTGAGCCCGGAGCGGCGGTACACCTCGTTGATCAGCCCGGAGATCGCCTTCTTCTTCATCGGCTTGTCGATGAGCTCGAAGGGCACGCCTTCCGGCAGGATGCGGAACAGCAGGGCACGACCGACGGTGGTATCAAAGATGGAGCGCTTGTCGCTGCGCTCACCGCTCTCCTCATCGATCACCACCTCGTCCAGACGCACCTTGATGCGGGCGTGCAGTGAGACGCTCTGGGTGCCGAAGGCGCGCTCGACCTCGTTGAGGTCCGAGAACACCATGCCTTCGCCCTTGGCGTTGATCTTCTCGCGGGTCATGTAGTAAAGACCCAGCACCACGTCCTGGGACGGCACGATGATCGGCTCGCCGTTGGCCGGCGACAGCACGTTGTTGGTGGCCATCATCAGCGCGCGGGCTTCGAGCTGGGCTTCCAGGGTCAGCGGTACGTGGACCGCCATCTGGTCACCGTCGAAGTCGGCGTTGTAGGCGGCACACACCAGCGGGTGCAGCTGGATCGCCTTGCCTTCGATCAGAAGCGGCTCGAACGCCTGGATACCCAGACGGTGCAGCGTGGGCGCACGGTTCAGAAGCACCGGATGCTCGCGGATGACGTCGGCGAGGATGTCCCACACCTCGGGAAGTTCGCGCTCGACCATCTTCTTGGCGGCCTTGATCGTGGACGCGTGGCCCAGCGACTGGAGCTTCGAGTAGATGAACGGCTTGAACAGCTCCAGCGCCATCTTCTTCGGCAGACCGCACTGGTGCAGGCGCAGGGTCGGGCCGACGGTGATGACCGAACGACCGGAGTAGTCGACGCGCTTGCCCAGAAGGTTCTGACGAAAACGCCCCTGCTTGCCCTTGATCATGTCGGCGAGCGACTTCAGCGGGCGCTTGTTGGAACCGGTGATGGCCCGACCGCGACGGCCGTTGTCCAGCAGCGCATCGACCGCTTCCTGCAGCATGCGCTTTTCGTTGCGCACGATGATGTCCGGCGCGTTCAGATCGAGCAGGCGCTTGAGACGGTTGTTGCGGTTGATCACGCGGCGGTACAGGTCGTTCAGATCCGACGTCGCGAAGCGGCCGCCATCGAGCGGTACCAGCGGGCGCAGATCCGGCGGCAGCACCGGCAGCACTTCCATGACCATCCACGCCGGCGCGTTGCCGGAGTGGTAGAAGGCCTCGAGCAGCTTCAGGCGCTTGGAGAGCTTCTTGATCTTGGTTTCGGAGTTGGTCTGCGGAATCTCTTCGCGCAGCGTGTTGATCTCCTCCTCCAGATCGATGTCCTTGAGAAGCTCCTGCACGGCTTCGGCACCCATGCGGGCGTCGAAGTCGTCGCCGAACTCTTCGAGCGCCTCGAAGTACTGCTCGTCGTTGAGAAGCTGACCACGCTCGAGGGTGGTCATGCCCGGATCGATCACCACAAACGATTCGAAGTAGAGCACGCGCTCGATATCACGCAGGGTCATGTCCAGGAACATGCCGATACGCGAGGGCAGCGACTTCAGAAACCAGATGTGGGCAACCGGGCTCGCAAGCTCGATGTGGCCCATGCGCTCGCGGCGCACGGCGGCCTTGGTGACTTCGACGCCACACTTCTCGCAGATGATGCCGCGGTGCTTCATGCGCTTGTACTTGCCGCACAGGCACTCGTAGTCCTTGACCGGGCCGAAGATCTTGGCGCAGAACAGGCCATCACGCTCCGGCTTGAAGGTCCGGTAGTTGATGGTCTCGGGCTTCTTCACCTCGCCGAACGACCAGGAGCGAATCATGTCCGGCGACGCAAGCGTGATCTTGATCGCGTCGAACTCTTCGGACTGAGACTGCGATTTGAGTACTTTCACCAAATCTTTCATTGGACGGCTCCTAGCTCTCTAACTCGATATCGATGCCCAGCGAGCGGATTTCCTTCACGAGCACGTTGAAGGATTCCGGCATGCCTGCCTGCATGGTGTGGTCGCCATCCACGATGTTCTTGTACATCTTGGTGCGGCCTTCGACGTCGTCCGACTTGACGGTGAGCATCTCTTGTAGCGTGTACGCCGCGCCGTAAGCCTCGAGCGCCCACACTTCCATTTCACCGAAGCGCTGACCACCGAACTGCGCCTTGCCGCCCAGCGGCTGCTGGGTGACCAGCGAGTACGAGCCGGTGGAGCGTGCGTGCATCTTGTCATCGACCAGGTGGTTGAGCTTCAGCATGTACATGTAGCCCACGGTCACCGGACGATCGAAGGCGTCACCGGTACGGCCATCGTAGAGCTTCATCTGGCCGGACTCGGGGATGTCCGCGAGCTTCAACAGGTGCTTGATCTCGTGCTCCTTGGCACCGTCGAACACCGGCGTGGCCATCGGTACGCCACCCTTGAGGTTCTTCGCCAGCGCAATGACTTCGTCATCGGACAGCGAGTCGATGTCCTCGAGGCGCGTGCCCGGAGTGTTGTACACCTGGCCCAGGAAGTCGCGAATCTCGGCGACCTGCTGGTCGCGGGCATCGCGCAGCATGGCGTCGATCTTCACGCCCAGACCGCGAGCCGCCATGCCCAGGTGTGTTTCCAGGATCTGGCCCACGTTCATGCGCGACGGTACGCCCAGCGGGTTGAGCACCACGTCGACCGGTTCGCCCTTCTCGTCGAACGGCATGTCCTCGATCGGCATGATCGCCGAGATAACACCCTTGTTACCGTGACGACCGGCCATCTTGTCACCCGGCTGGATGCGACGCTTGACCGCCATGTAGACCTTGACGATCTTGAGCACGCCCGGTGCGAGGTCGTCGCCCTGGGTGAGCTTGCGCTTCTTGTCTTCGAAACGCTCGTCCATCTCCTTGCGACGGTTCTCGAGCTGCTCGTCGGCCTGAGCGAGGAGTTCGTTGAACGACTCGTCCTGCATGCGCAGCTTGAACCACTGCTGACGCGGCAGCTCCTCCAGGTAGGACTCGCTCAGCACGTCGCCCTTCTTGAGCTGCGGGCCACCGTTGACCGCCTGACCGTCGAGGGTGCGCTTGAGGCGCTCGAAGGTCGCGTCTTCGGCGATGCGGTAGGTCTCCTGGAGATCCTTGCGCACCTCGTCGAGCTGCATCTGCTCGATGGAGAGTGCGCGGGAGTCCTTCTCGACGCCGTCGCGGGTGAAGACCTGCACGTCGATGACGGTACCCTTCATGCCGGTCGGGGCACGCAGGGAGGTGTCCTTCACGTCACTGGCCTTCTCGCCGAAGATCGCACGCAGCAGTTTTTCTTCCGGCGTCAGCTGGGTTTCACCCTTCGGCGTGACCTTGCCGACCAGGATGTCGCCGGGGCCGACTTCGGCACCGATGTAGACGACACCCGCCTCGTCCAGCTTGCCCAGCGCCGATTCGCCGACGTTGGGGATGTCCGAGGTGATCTCTTCCGGGCCGAGCTTGGTGTCGCGCGACACGCAGGTCAGCTCCTGGATGTGGATCGTGGTGAAACGGTCTTCCTGGACCACGCGCTCGGAGAGCAGGATGGAGTCCTCGAAGTTGTAGCCGTTCCAGGGCATGAACGCGATGCGCATGTTCTGGCCGAGTGCCAGATCTCCCATGTCGACGGACGGACCGTCGGCGAGGATGTCGCCGCGCGCAACGTTGTCGCCGGGGCGCACGATCGGGCGCTGGTTCATGCAGGTGTTCTGGTTCGAACGGGTGTACTTGGTCAGGTTGTAGATGTCGACCCCGGCTTCACCGCCGATGATCTCGTCTTCGTTGACTCGGACCACCACGCGCCGCGCGTCGACGGAGTCGATCACGCCGCCGCGCCGTGCCACGGCGCACACGCCGGAGTCGCGCGCCACGAAGCGCTCCATGCCGGTACCCACGAGCGGTTTGTCGGCGCGCAGGGTGGGAACGGCCTGACGCTGCATGTTCGCGCCCATCAATGCGCGGTTGGCGTCATCGTGCTCGAGGAACGGGATCAGGGCCGCGGCCACGGAGACGACCTGACGCGGGGAGACGTCCATCAGCGTCACCTGCTCGGGGCGCATGAAGGTGGTCTCGCCACGGTGGCGTACCTGGACCAGGTCATCGGTGAGCTGGTTGGCTTCGTTGACCGCCGCCGAGGCCTGGGCGATGACGAAGTCGCCCTCCTCGATCGCCGAGAGATGGACGATGTCGTCGGTGACTTGACCCGCGTTCACCTTGCGGTACGGCGTCTCGAGGAAGCCGTAGCTGTTGGTGTGGCTGTAGGTCGCCAGCGAGTTGATCAGACCGATGTTCGGACCTTCCGGCGTCTCGATCGGGCACAGGCGACCGTAGTGCGTGGCGTGAACGTCGCGCACCTCGAAGCCGGCGCGCTCGCGGGTCAGACCGCCCGGGCCGAGCGCGGAGACACGACGCTTGTGCGTGACTTCCGACAGCGGGTTGTTCTGGTCCATGAACTGGGAGAGCTGGCTCGAGCCGAAGAACTCCTTCACCGCCGCCGCGACCGGCTTGGCGTTGATCAGGTCCTGGGGCATCAGGCCTTCGCTCTCGGCCATGGACAGACGCTCTTTCACCGCGCGCTCGACGCGCACGAGGCCCACGCGGAACTGGTTTTCCGCCATCTCGCCGACGCAGCGGATACGACGGTTGCCCAGGTGGTCGATGTCGTCGACGTCGCCGAAGCCGTTACGGATGTTGATCAGCTCGCGCAGCACATCGAGGATGTCCTTGCGGTCGAGCACGCCGGAGCCGGTGTCGGATTCACGACGCAGGCGACGGTTGAACTTCATCCGGCCGACACCGGAGAGATCGTAGCGATCTTCGGTGAAGAACAGGTTGTGGAACAGCGTTTCGGCGGCTTCCTTGGTGGGCGGCTCGCCGGGGCGCATCATGCGGTAGATCTCGACGAGCGCCTCGAGCTGCGACCCGGTGGTGTCGAGCTTCAAGGTGTCGGAGATGAACGAACCGCAGTCGAGATCGTTGGTGTAGAGCGTCTCGATGCGCGTGATGCCGCCTTCGGCCATGCGCTCGAGCACTTCCGGGGTGATCTCGGTGTTGCAGGCCACGATCAGCTCGCCGGTCTTGGCGTCGATCTGATCCTTGGCCAGGGTCTTGCCGTAGAGGTACTCCATCGGCACTTCCAGACGCTCGAGACCGGCCTTTTCGAGCTGGCGGATGTGCTTCTGGGTGATCCGGCGGCCTTCCTCGACGATGATCTCGCCGCTGCCATCCTTGATGTCGAAGGTGGCGGTGTCACCGCGCAGGCGCGACGGCACGAGCTCCACGGAGAAGCCGGACTTCTCGATGTGGAACACGCTGGTGTCGAAGAACTCGTCGAGGATCTCCTCGGCGCTCATGCCGAGCGCACGCATCAGCACGGACGCCGGCAGCTTGCGGCGACGGTCGATACGCACGAACACGTTGTCCTTCGGGTCGAACTCGAAGTCGAGCCAGGAGCCACGGTAAGGAATCACGCGAGCAGAGTACAAGAGCTTGCCGGACGAGTGGCTCTTGCCCTTGTCATGATCGAAGAACACACCGGGCGAGCGGTGGAGCTGGGAGACGATTACCCGCTCGGTACCGTTGATCACGAAGGTACCGTTCTCGGTCATCAGGGGGATTTCCCCCATGTAGACTTCCTGCTCCTTGATGTCCTTGATGGCCTTGTTCGACGAGTCGCGATCGTAGATGATCAAGCGAACCTTCACGCGCAGCGGTGCCGAATAGGTCACGCCGCGCAGCTGGCACTCCTTCACGTCGAACGCCGGCGTGCCGAAGCGATAGCTCACGTACTCGAGGGCGGCGTTGCCGGAAAAGCTCTCGATCGGGAACACCGACTTGAACGCCGCGTGCAGGCCGACTTCGTGACGCTCGTCGGGCGAACGGTCCTGCTGGAGAAAGTCGTAGTAGGAATCAAGCTGGATAGCCAGCAGGTAAGGCACATCCATTACTTGGGGCAGTTTGCCGAAATCCTTGCGGATGCGTTTTTTCTCAGTATATGAGTAAGCCATCTGTATTCCCCAGCTTGTTCACCATGGGTGGCCGATGCGTGGTCATCTGCCCCGCGGGCGTCTCAGACGCAGACAGCAAGCTCCAGGACTGGTAGCTCGCCGTCAAAAATCTCGATAGATAACAGTGCTATCGCTGTGCTATCAATGGTCGTCGACCACTGTGCGATACCAAACACCGGTCTTACTGTGTCGCTGCCTTGTGGGCAGCCTTTCTGCATAGCACGTCTCGCCTGGCGATACCAGCTACAACAGAAAAAGGCCGGCAGCGGGAAAGCCCGCCGCCAGCCGTGGAAGCTTACGCTGCGCGTAAGGCCACCGGCACAAGGATTACTTGAGCTCGACGGTTGCGCCTGCTTCTTCCAGCTTCTTCTTGGCCGCTTCAGCGTCGTCCTTGGACATCGCTTCCTTGATGGTGGCCGGTGCGCCGTCGACGGCACCCTTGGCTTCTTTCAGGCCAAGACCGGTGATCTCGCGAACGGCCTTGATGACGTTGACTTTCTTGTCACCGGCAGACGCCAGAACCAGGTCGAATTCGGTCTGCTCTTCGGCAGAGGCTTCGCCACCGCCCGCCGGGCCAGCCATGACGGCTGCCGCTGCAGATACGCCGAACTTCTCTTCCATCGCCTCGATCAGCTCGACAACTTCCATTACGGACATGTCGGCTACAGCATTGATGATATCGTCTTTGGACAGTGCCATTGTTTCATTCCTAACTTTGCGGGAGTCTTAGCGACTCAGGATTCATTGCTCGGTTCGTTTGCCTAGGCGGCGTGCAGAAAGGCCTTAAGCGGCTTCTTCCTGCTTCTGGTCGCGCAGGGCGGCCAGGGTACGAACCAGCTTGCCAGCGGAGGCTTCTTTCATGACCGACATCAACTTGGCGATTGCCTCGTCGTAAGTCGGCAGACTTGCCAGACGGTCGATGTCTGCAGCCGGAATCAGCTCGCCTTCGTAGGCCAGTGCCTTCACTTCGAAGTTCTGCTCGGTCTTGGCGAAATCCTTGAACAGACGAGCGGCAGCGCCCGGATGCTCGGAAGAGAAAGCCAACAGAGTCGGACCAACGAAGCTCTCGTTCAGGCACTCCCATTGAGTGCCCTCGAGGGCGCGGCGTGCCAGGGTGTTGCGAACAACACGCAGCTGGACGCCATTCTCGCGCGCTTGCTTGCGCAGGTCGGTCATTTTACCGACCGTGACACCGCGAGAATCGGCAACTACGACGGAGAGTGCGCCCTTGGCCGCTTCACTCACCTCGGCAACAATCGCTTTCTTGCCTTCAAGTGCTAGTGGCACAGTGATCACTCCTTCGTGCCGGACCCGAAGGGCCCGGTGGTTACCATCTCTTTCGAGGCTGACTGCTCCCCGAAAGCCTTGGGGATGGTGCTCACCAGACAAGCCCTGCTTAAAAAGCATCAACCAACTGGCGGCCACACCATCTGCGCAGGCGCTTTCGCGATTAAGCCGCTTTCGTGACGAACGCGGCACCTGCGGTCTTTGACGGTGCTCCACGCAAGCGTGGAGGACCGCAAAGTTCTTGCTCTTGAATCTACCCTACTGCCTGTGGCGCCATGCGCCAACCACCGATTCGACTTAGACGAAAGCGGAGTGGTCGATGGTCAGACCCGGGCCCATGGTGGTGGACAGGGTCATCTTCTTGAAGTAGATGCCCTTTGAAGAGCTCGGCTTGAGCTTCTTCAGGTCGGCGACCAGCGCTTCCAGGTTACCGGCAACGGCAGAAGCGTCGAAATCGACCTTGCCGAGGGTAGTGTGGATGATACCGTTCTTGTCGGTACGGAAACGTACCTGACCGGCCTTGGCGTTCTTGACCGCGGTGGCGACGTCCGGCGTCACGGTGCCGACTTTCGGGTTCGGCATCAGACCGCGCGGGCCGAGGATCTGACCCAGCTGGCCGACCACGCGCATCGCGTCCGGAGAGGCGATGACCACGTCGAAGTCCATCTGGCCTTTCTTGACCTGCTCGGCCAGATCGTCCATGCCCACGATGTCGGCGCCGGCTTCTTTGGCGGCATCGGCATTGGCACCCTGGGTGAAGACGGCAACGCGCACGTCTTTACCGGTACCGTTGGGCATGACGGTGGCGCCACGCACGACCTGGTCGGATTTACGCGGATCGACGCCCAGGTTGATGGCGATGTCGACGGACTCCTTGAACTTCACGGTGGAGAGCTCGGAGAGCAGTGCCACCGCTTCTTCCAGGGAGTACGCCTTGTTGGAATCTACCTTTTCGCGAATGTTCTTCGCGCGCTTGGTCAGCTTAGCCATGATCAGAGACCCTCCACGTTTAGGCCCATGCTACGAGCGCTACCAGCGATCGTGCGTACCGCAGCGTCGAGATCCGCCGCCGTCATGTCCGGCTCTTTGGTCTTGGCGATCTCTTCGAGCTGCTCGCGGGTCACGGTGCCGACCTTCTTCTTGTTCGGCTCACCGGAACCGGACTTGATGCCAGCCGCTTTCTTCAGCAGCACGGCAGCAGGCGGCGTCTTGGTGACGAACGTGAAGCTGCGGTCGGAGTAGACGGTGATCACGACCGGCGTCGGCAGGCCCGGCTCGATGTCCTGGGTCTCTGCGTTGAACGCCTTGCAGAATTCCATGATGTTCACGCCGTGCTGACCCAGCGCGGGGCCCACGGGCGGACTCGGGTTGGCTTTACCTGCAGCGACCTGCAGCTTGATGTAAGCCTGTACTTTCTTGGCCATGCTGTTTACTCCAGTTGGGTGATAACGCCTTGCGGCTCCCCGGTGTACGTGAAGCGGCAGCGCCGCTTCACATGAAAATCGATGTCAGGCGCCGAGGGCGCGAACCTGCTCGCTGCGCTTTCTCGACTTGCTCTTCTGGACTTACTCTTTCTTGACTTACTCTTTCTCGACCTGGGAGAACTCGAGCTCGACCGGGGTGGCGCGGCCGAAGATTAGCACGCTCACCTGCAGGCGGCTCTTCTCGTAGTTCACCTCTTCGACCACGCCGTTGAAGTCGGCGAACGGCCCGTCGATGACACGCACCGACTGGCCCGGCTCGAACATGGTCTTGGGGCGCGGCTTGTCGGTGCCGTCCTTGACGCGATGCAGGATGGCTTCGGCCTCGCGGGTGGTGATCGGCGCCGGCTTCTCCTTGGTGCCACCGATGAAGCCCATCACGCGGGGCGTCTCGTTGACCAGGTGCCAGGTCTCGTCGACCATCTCCATCTCGACCAGTACGTAGCCGGGGTAGAACTTGCGCTCACTCTTGCGGCGTTTGCCGTCGCGCATTTCGACCACTTCTTCCGTTGGCACCAGGATCTCGCCGAAGCGGTCTTCCATGCCGTGCATTTTCACCCGCTCGATCAGCGAGCGCATCACGTGCTTTTCGAAGCCGGAATAGGCGTGGACGACATACCAACGTTTGGACATGAAAACTCCTAACCGATTACGCCGGACATTGCCCAGCCAAGAAGAGTGTCGATCAACCACAGCATGAGCCCGACCACAAGCACGGCCACCAGCACGATGGCGGTGGTCTGGATGGTCTCGGGACGTGTCGGCCAGACGACGCGCTGGATCTCTTTCTTGGCGCTCACCGCAAGCTCCATCAGCGCACGACCCTTGGTGGTGGTCAGCGCGATCAGACCGGCGCCGGCGCACAGCGCCACGACACCCAGCACGCGGTAGAGAAGCGCGATATCGACGAAATAGGTATTACCGACGACGGCAACGACAAGCAGCGCCACGACTGCCGCCCACTTGAGCCCGTCATGACGCGACTGCTGCACCTCGGCGCCATGTTTTACGGAACTAGGCTTCATAAAAACGAGACTCCTCAGGGTGCAACGAGCGACTTGGAATTCTGGAAAAAAGACATGCCAACCTGGGGAAGGTTGGCAGGCCAGGAGGGAATCGAACCCCCAACCTGCGGTTTTGGAGACCGCTGCTCTGCCAATTGAGCTACTGGCCTGTATCGTCGTGTGCGCAATGACACCTACGCTACAGCGGGCGCCATGGTAGCGGAGAAAGCTCCGCTTGACAACCCTGTCACTTCCACCACCACTCGGGCGTGGCGGCAAAGACGAAAAAAGCGAGCAAAGCCCGCTTTTTCCTGAATATGGAGCTCATGGACGGAATTGAACCGTCGACCTCACCCTTACCAAGGGTGTGCTCTACCCCTGAGCTACATGAGCTAAACACAACAACCGTTCGACTGGAGCGGGCGGCGGGAATCGAACCCGCACCATCAGCTTGGAAGGCTGAGGTTCTACCATTGAACTACGCCCGCTTGATCTATCGAAAATCAAAAACCGGCAAGCTCAACTGAAAACGCGCCTTGCGGCTTTCAACTCCGAACAGCACTGTCGCATTACTGCCATCGTACTGTCGTCGAACTGGTGGAGAGGGAAGGATTCGAACCTTCGAAGCTTTCGCGGCAGATTTACAGTCTGCTCCCTTTGGCCACTCGGGAACCTCTCCATCCGTGGCGGCACATTATGCCAGCCTCCAATTCGGTGTCAAGCTCGATAGTTACTTGATTTATCGTGGCTTGCAGCGCCTGAGCGCTCGTTACCGCCTTGGAACGCGCTGCATTCTGTCAAAGCAGCGCCGAGAATGCAAGCGCTGCGCGAATTTTTTCCAGCGACACCGGTTCAGGCACGCGCGGCGCGCCCGCCAGGCGACCCGCGCGCTCGGCGAAAGTGAGCGGGCAGATCGCCTCGAGCCCGCCGTAGACCATGTCCGGCCACACCGCGTGGGGCACCCGCACCCCGCGCGAGACCACCCGCGCATCGCCCCCGGTCAAGAGCATCGGCAGCGCCACGCCCTGCTGATCGCACACCTCGCTGTAGATACGGTTGATCGCGCTCACCGCCGCCATGTAGATGCCGTGATTCACCGCGTCCACGGTGCGCCGCCCGGGCTCCAGCAGCGCATCGGCTTCGCTGTCCGGGTCGATGGCGACGTTGCGGGTGCCGAGCTTGAGACTCTCCTTCATCAAGCGCAGCCCGGGGATGATGAACCCGCCCAGGTGAGTGCCGCCGGGCAGCACGAAGTCGATGGTGATGGCGCTGCCGCAGTCCACCGCGCAGCAGCCGCCGGCCAGCTGGTAGCCGGCCAGCACGCCCATCCAGCGATCGACGCCCAGCCGGCCCGGCTCGTCGTAACCGTTGATCACCCCGAGCGACTCCGGCAGCGATCGGGCCACGAACACATGGCGCACCTGACGGCGCAAGAGCGCCACCGTGTCGTCGAGCACCGCCGCGCGGGCCACGCTCGAGATGCGTACCGCCTCGACCACGTCGAGGTCCGGGATGTCTGCGCCGGGGCGCCACTCCTCGCGGGTCCACACGGCCCCGCGCGAGCGTATCTCGCTGCTCACCGAGTCCTTGAGGCGCCACTTGGAGAGCGTGTTGCCGATATCCAGATCTAGAATCATGTCCGCCTGCGCACGCTGATCTCACCGCCGGACAGGCGCCGCGCCTGGCCGCCCTCGCTGACCCACAGGTTGCCGCTGTCGTCGACGTCGCCGGCGACCGCCTCGCTCTCCTTCGCGCCCTGGAGAATGCGCACGTCGCTGCCGGCAAAGGCGTGACGGGCGTTCCAGTCGTCGCGCCAGGTAGCGAAGCCGCTCGCCTCGAAGTCCGCCAGCATGGTCAAGAGCCCGGCGATCACGTCGGCGGCGAGCTGGTTGCGCGAAAGCCCGGGGCAGGTATCGAAAAGCGCCGCCACGGGCTGGTCGATCGTCCGGCGAAGCTCCTCGGGAAGCGTGAGGTTCATGCCCAGGCCGATCACCACCTCGCAGGGCCCGGCGGCGTCGCCGGTCACCTCGATCAGGATACCGGCGAGCTTGCCGAGCTCGCCGCCCGCAAGCGGCAGCAGGATATCGTTGGGCCACTTGAGCGCTGGTGCCGCGCCGTGGCGCTCGAGCACCTGGGCCACCACCACGCCGACCGCCAGGCTCAAGCCCTCGAGGGAGGCGACACCGGCATCGAAGCGCCAGCCAAGCGACAATAGAAGCCCCTGCCCCCAGGCGGTGCTCCACGCCCGGCCGCGCCGGCCGCGCCCGGCGCTCTGGCGCTCGACCAGGCACGCCTCGCCGTGACCGGCGCCCTGGGTGAAGCGCCCACGCAGGAATTCGTTGCTCGAGTCGAGCTGGTCCTCGACGAACAGACGGGCAAGCAGATGGCGCGCCTCGGCGGGCAGCCCCGCGACCACGCGCTGCCCGCTCAGGGGCTCGAGCGAATGCGCCAGCCGGTAGCCGCGTCCTTTCACGGCGATCAGTTCCACGCCCATGGCGTCGAGCTTCTTCAGCTGTTTCCAGACGGCGGCGCGGGAGACGCCCAGCGCCTCGCCCAGGGCCTCGCCGGAATGGACCTCGCCATCGCTCAACAAACGCATCAGGTTACCGATGGTCATGTCCTTGCCCCAGTTGGGAAAACGCCTATCTTACCGGATGCGTCATCACGGCGAAAACTGCCGCCTTTGGGTTATTGACTTGATCCTTTGTTTAAGACAGCGCTGGTAGTCGGCCTACCCCAGACCCTATAATGCCGCCCTATTTTTCCAGCAGGATCGCGTCGTGATCGAGAATCTTCGTAACATTGCCATTATCGCCCACGTTGACCACGGTAAGACTACCCTGGTCGACAAGCTGCTCAGCCAGTCCGGCACCCTCGACCGCAAGGCCGAAGGCCAGGAGCGGATCATGGACTCCAATGACCAGGAGAAGGAGCGCGGCATCACCATCCTGGCCAAGAACACCGCGATCCAGTGGCAGGATGGCAAGGGCACGAACTACCACATCAACATCGTCGACACCCCCGGGCACGCCGACTTCGGCGGCGAGGTCGAGCGCGTCATGTCGATGGTCGACTCGGTCCTTTTGCTGGTCGACGCCGTCGACGGCCCGATGCCGCAGACCCGCTTCGTGACACAGAAGGCGTTCGCCCAGGGCTTGAAGCCGATCGTCGTGGTCAACAAGATCGACCGCCCCGGCGCGCGCCCGGACTGGGTCATCGACCAGATCTTCGATCTGTTCGACAACCTCGGCGCGTCCGATGAGCAGCTCGACTTCCCGATCATCTACTGCTCGGCGCTCAACGGCATCGCCGGCATGGAGCCGGACGCCCTCGAAGAGAACATGAACCCGATGTTCCAGGCGATCGTCGACATCGTCGAGCCCCCGGCGGTCGAGATCGACGGCCCGTTCCAGATGCAGATCTCGGCGCTGGACTACAACAGCTACGTCGGCGTCATCGGCCTTGGCCGCATCAAGCGCGGCAGCGTCAAGCCCAACCAGCAGATCAGCGTGATCACCAAGGAAGGCAAGACCCGCAAGGGCAAGGTCGGCCAGGTGATGACCCACATGGGCCTGGAGCGCGTGCAGACCGATGAAGCTACCGCCGGCGACATCGTCTGCATCACCGGTATCGAGGATCTGGCGATCTCCGACACCCTGTGCGACGTCAACACCCCCGAGGCGCTGCCGCCGCTGACCGTGGACGAGCCGACCGTCTCCATGACCTTCCAGGTCAACGACTCGCCGTTCGCCGGCAAGGACGGCAAGTTCGTCACCAGCCGCAACATCAAGGATCGCCTGGACCAGGAGCTGATCCACAACGTGGCGCTGCGCGTCGAACAGGGCGAGACGCCGGAGAAGTTCAAGGTGTCCGGACGTGGCGAGCTGCACCTGTCTGTGCTGATCGAGACCATGCGTCGCGAAGGCTTCGAGCTGGCCGTGGGTCGTCCCGAGGTCATCATCAAGGAGATCGACGGCGTCAAGCAGGAGCCCTACGAAGAGGTCATCATCGACTGTGAAGAGCAGCACCAGGGCTCGATCATGGAAGAGCTCGGCTACCGCAAGGGCGAGATGACCAACATGAACCCGGACGGCAAGGGCCGTGTTCGCCTGGACTTCATCATCCCCGCGCGCGGCCTGATCGGCTTCCGTGGTCAATTCCTGACCCTGACCTCCGGCACCGGCATCCTGACCAGCCGCTTCGACCACTACGGCCCGCTCAAGCCCGATGCGTCCATCGAGCGTCGCAACGGCGTCATGGTCTCGATGGTCGACGGCAAGGCCCTGGCCTACGCGCTCTACACCCTGCAGGAGCGCGGCAAGCTGATCATCGACCACGGCACCGAGGTGTACGAAGGCATGCTGGTCGGCATCCACAGCCGCGCCAACGACCTGGTGGTCAACCCGACCAAGGGCAAGAAGCTTGACAACATGCGCGCCTCGGGCAACGACGAGAACATCGTGCTGACGCCGCCGGTCAAGTTCACCCTGGAACAGGCGATCGAGTTCCTCGACTCCGACGAGCTGGTCGAGGTCACGCCGAACTTCATCCGCCTGCGCAAGAAGCTTCTGAAGGAAAACGAGCGCAAGCGCTCCTCCAAGAAGTAAGCGCTCGCCGCGATGACCCGAAAGCCCGCCTCGTGCGGGCTTTTTCGTGTCCGGCGCGTATATGGCCTGCGGTAAAGCCTTTCGTTGTGCCGGGATTAACGCAGCCTAAACGCTAGGGGGCTGGAAAGCGCGCGCATTCTGGCGCACAGTGAAAAGCAGATCGCGCCGCGACGCACGACCCGCCAAGAATTCATACAAACGTTTGGCTCGTGCCACTTGGCGCCGCGTGATCAACAATAATAGCCAACCCCGGGTCGGGCGCCTGCCCTGCTCGTACGAGGAATGCATGACTCCCATCATCGAAGTACAGCGCGTCAACAAGGCGTTTGGCGGGCTCAAGGTCATCAACGACTGCTCGATCCAGGTCGAGAAGGGCTCGATCACCGGCATGATCGGCCCCAACGGCGCCGGCAAGTCGACGCTGTTCAACCTGATCGCCGGCGCCCTCACCCCGGACAGCGGCCATATCCTGCTCGACGGCGAGGAGATCACCGCCCTCCCCGCCGACGCGCGCTTCCACAAGGGGCTGTTGCGCACCTTCCAGATCGCTCACGAGTTCGGCCAGATGAGTGCGCTCGAGAACCTGATGATGGTGCCGCCACGCCAGGCCGGCGAGCGCCTGTTCGACACCTGGTTCAAGCCGGGGCTTGTGCGCCGCGAGGAAGACGAGGTGCGCCGCCGGGCGCTGGAGGTGATCGACTTCGTCGGCCTGCACCACGTGCGTAATGAGCTGGCGGGCAATCTCTCCGGCGGCCAGAAGAAACTTCTGGAGCTTGGCCGCACCATGATGACCGACGCCAAGGTGGTACTGCTCGACGAGATCGCCGCCGGGGTCAACCGCACGCTCCTGGGCGATCTGATGGGCAACATCGAGCGGCTGAATCGCGAGATGGGCTACACCTTCCTGGTCATCGAGCACGACATGGAGATGATCGCCAGGTTGTGCGACCCGGTGATCGTGCTCGCCCAGGGCAGTGTGATGGTCGAGGGCTCCATCGACGAGATCCAGCGCAATCCCGAGGTGATCGAGGCCTACTTCGGCAGCGACGCCGCCTGACGCGGCGGCATCACCCATAACAACACCGATCATTTCACGAGACACCGATACCATGACGAGCGATACGTCACCCAAGGCCGGTCCCCCCGGCGCCACGCCGCTTTTGTGCGCGCGGGACGTGCACGGCGGCTACGGCGGCATGAACATATTGAATGGGGTCGAGATGACGCTTCACGCCGATGAAGTCGGCGTCATCGTCGGCCCCAACGGCGCCGGCAAGTCCACCATGCTGAAGGCCGTGTTCGGCCTTCTGAACGTGAGCCAGGGCGAGATCCTGCTCAATGGCGAGCCGATCCACAACCTAGCGCCGAACCAGCTGGTCAAGCGCGGCATGGGCTTCGTCCCCCAGGAGAAGAACGTCTTCCCGAGCCTCTCGGTGAAGGAGAACCTGGAGATGGGTGCGTACCTGAAGCCGCACAACGTCAAGCGCATGCTCGAGCAGGTGTATGAGTTCTTCCCGCCGCTCAAGGAGAAGCGCCACCAGAGTGCCGGCGAGCTCTCCGGCGGTCAGCGCCAGATGGTCGCCATGGGCCGCGCGCTGATGGCCGAGCCGACGCTCTTGCTGCTCGACGAGCCCACTGCCGGGCTCTCGCCGCTCTACATGAACGAGATCTTCGACCGGGTGAAGAAGATCAACGCCGCCGGCGTCGGCATCCTGATGGTCGAGCAGAACGCCAAGCAAGCGCTCGCCATCGCCGACAAGGGCTTCGTGCTGGCCGCCGGCCAGAACCGTTTCACCGATACGGGCGCGGCGCTGCTCGCCGACCCGGACGTCGCCAGAAGCTTTCTGGGCGGCTAGCCCGGGGGAGAAATTCGTGAACGAACTGGTCTTTTTCATCAACAACGTCGTGATCGCCGGCAGCGTCACCGGCTCGATCTACGCCATCGGTGCGATCGGCGTGACGCTGATCTTCAGCATCATGCGCTTCGCCCACTTCGCCCATGCCGACATGATGACCTTCGGCGCCTTCATGGTGCTGCTGCTCACCACGGCGTTCCCCGCCGCCGGCGCGGCAATCGGCGTGCCGACCGCGCTGATCATGCTGCCGCTGGCGATGGTGCTGACCGCGCTTCTGGCCGTGGGTATCGACAAGGCGTTCTACAAGCCGCTGCGCGCCTTCGGCGTCAAGCCGATCGTCATGGTGATCGGCTCTCTCGGCGTCACCCTGATGCTCCAGGGCTTGATTCGCCTGTTCGCCGGTACCGGCGGCCAGAGCCTCTACGTGGGTGATCGCAAGGAGATCTTTCGCCTCGGCCTGCCTTTCGAAGGGGCGCGGGCGCCGATCGTGGTCACCGAGCCGCAGCTCTATCTGTTCGTGATCACGGTCGTGGCGGTCGTGGCGCTGGCGCTGTTTCTCAACCGCTCGCGCCTTGGCAAGGCGATGCGCGCGATGTCCGACAACCCGGAGCTCGCCCAGGCCTCGGGCATCAACACCAACACCATCGTGGCCGTGACCTGGGTGATCGCCGGCGGGCTTGCCGCCATTGCGGGAACGCTCTTGTCGCTGGACGTCACCTTCAAGCCTGACTTGAGCTTCTTTCTGCTGCTGCCGATCTTCGCCGCTGCCATCGTCGGCGGCGTGGGCCACCCCTACGGGGCGATCGCCGGCGGCTTCGTGGTGGGCTTTGCCGAGACGCTTGCGGTATTCAACTGGAACGTGGTGCTGCGCCCGTTTCAGGAGCGCTTCCCCGCCTGGCTCGAGCTTCCCTCGAATCTCGCCTTCGTGGGCACCGAGTACAAGATTGTGGTGCCGTTTTTCATCCTGGTCGCCATTCTGGTCTGGCGCCCCACGGGCCTGTTCAAGGGCAAGGTGATCTGATGAACGATAAAACCGCTTCCTACACGCCCCGCGACACCACCGTGACCCGACGCTTTCCGCTGCGCGAGGTGGTGCTGTTCGCCGCCCTTCTGGTGGCGGTGCTCGGCGTCTACGCGCTGATGGGCGCGGCCTACAGCACGCGCATGCTGGTCGAGGCCGCCTGCTACGCGATCCTGGCCCTGGGCCTCACCATCCAGTGGGGCTACGCCGGGCAGTTCAACGCCGGCGTCATGGGGTTCGTCGCCCTCGGCGGGTTTAGCGCCATGCTGTTCAGCGGGCCGGGCAACGACGCCCTCTGGGGCACGGGGCTTCCCGGCGAGCTTGGCCGGGGG
>NZ_JAMZBC010000010.1 GCF_024158715.1 Halomonas sp. 707D7
CACGATGGCCGCCCCACGGCATACCTAGTCTGCGGGACCGATCATGGCGGTGAGATCATCACCGCCTCGAGCAGCGCCCTAACTAGTTAATACCAGCATTGCAGATCACCAAGAGACCCAGCCGTATGATGAAACCCCTTATCCACCGTTGGCTCTTGCTGGCGACGCTGATCAGCTTGCCCGCCATGGCACAGGAAACCGAGTATCAGTTTGGCGTACGTTGGAGCGTGAATGACCTTGCATCATCCCTCTATATACAGGACATTATGTTGGACTTTACCGGGGTCGCCAGCAATTTTGATCGCCGCCAGCCAATTACTGAATATACCAAGACCGGTAACAATACAATTGGGTTAAACACATGGATAGATGGCGGATATTGGGCCGAAGATCAAATAAAGGTGTCGTTGCTTTACTGGGAACCGGGCCAGAATCCAAACACCGAGGCCAATACTGCATTTGAAGTGGTAATGAGGCCCGGAGTGGAAGATGCTAAGCCTGAAGTCGTCTCGGTAGATCCATCGGCTCCCTTGCAGCCTCGGGAAAGCGATATCGAGTTTACCAGCAATGGACGTTATGAAACGTTAAATATCTCTTTTAACAACCGACAGTCGATGCCAACCTGGTGTTGGGAAGAAGGCGATGTGCTGCAAGACAACGCCGCTACTCGCGATAGCCTGACCCATGAATACCGTCGGCTACATGCTCTGTTTGCGGCAGGCGATAACGAGGCCTTACTGAACGCCGCCGCGATCAGAACCGAAGAGCTCGCTATTGCCTCGAATACGCCAGAAGAGTACGTGCGCCATCGATTCAGCTACGACATGTACTTTGATAACCCAGATGTTTATCAGTTGAACGACTTCCCTGAGGAGCCAATGACGTTAAACTTGGGGGCAAATAGCCGTGTTGCTTGGCTAACAACAGAGGGAGTCCAGGTTCCGATAAGGTTTAATCATATTCAAGAGAATGATATTTCAAGCAGAGTAAGACCCTACTTCATCCAACGCAATGGCCAATGGGAAATCTGCCGATGAAACCTGTAGCCCGGCAGGGCGACCTGCACCGCTGTCCCATCCCCGGTCACGGCACTACCGAAATCGTTTCCGGCTCGCCTTCTCATGTAGAGGGCCAACCCGTGGCGCGGGTAGGCGATAAAACCGGCTGCGGCGCGACCATCGTTGAAGGCTCCAACCATTCGAGCCACGATGGCCGCCCCACGGCATACCTTGGCTGCAGGACTGATCATGGCGGTGAGGTCATCACCGCCTCGCGCACTGCCAACATCCAGCCTTGATCGATCTTGACAGTGCGTTCCATCCGCGAGACACGACCGCTCCCGCAATCCATCAGGGCTTTTTCACGGCCTTGAACAGCGGCGCATAGAGACTATCCACCAGCTCCGCGAAGCCTTCGCCCTGGGGCGTGCGGGCGTGGAAGAGGTTCGCAAAGCGTGGCCACTGGTGGGCGAGGTAGGCGCTTTTCATGACGTCGCCGGCGATGAAGCGTCCGCCTTCGTAGGCGGCTTCGGCGGTGGCGTAGGCGCTGCTGGTCTCGTCGCTTTGGGGCGTGCCTTGCTTGTTGAGCCACTCGAACCCGGCCCCGGGGGAGAGCGGCAGCGGCGCTTGCTGGCCGCGCTGCCAAGCTTCCAGCTGGGTGACCAAGTGGGCCCGGGCCACGTCCGCCGGCAGCGGGGCGAGGGTTATGTGGCCCGCCTTGGAGATCAGTTCGGTGGTTAGGGGGGCGTGCAGGTTGCCCGCCAGGTGGGCCACCCAGTGGCGCAGCAGGTGGTGCCACTGGTACTTGCTCTGGCGAATCAGGCTGGTACTGAGCAGCAGCACCCGGCAGCGCTCGCCCGCCGCGTTCTCGCGAAGCTCGCCCAGCCAATCCTCGAGCAGGGGCCCGTGGGGGGCGGCGAGCGTCACGGGCTGGGGGGCGCCGACGCTCACCGGCCACTGGTCGAGCGCGTCTGCGTACTTTTCGAACAGGGCGTCCATCGGCTCGGCGAGGGCGTTTTTCATGCGCTCGCCGAAGGCACCGATGGCGAGCACGCCCTGGCCCTGGAAGCGCGATAGCGCGGCGTCGAGGGCATCGATGCGCGATTCGCCGCTGTCGACCGCGCGGCGCTGGGCGGCAATCAACTGATCCTGAAGCTGCCAGTTCTGAAGGCCATCCAGGGCGAAGGGTTCGGCGTCGAACTCGGCGATGGCCTCCTGCTCGAAATACACTCCCAACCGGGTATTGAAGAAGCTCTTGACCGGCTCGCGCAGGAAGTTGCCCAGCTGCGCGAGGCCGAGCGTGGCCGGTTCGTCCTCGGCCAGCGGGGAGAGCGGGGCCGCGTCACGCGCGTTTGTCGCGGCATGCACCTCGCGCCATTCGTGGGCGTAGGTGAAGAGCTTGTCGGTCTGGCCGAAGTAGCGCTGGCTGAAGGGTTGCAGCGGGTGCTCCGTGGTCAGCCGGGCGAGAAGGTCGCCGCCTTCGCGCTGCCAGCCGGCGTCCAGGTGTTCGCGCAGTTGCCCGACCAATACCGACGGCGGCAGCGGGGCGTTGTCGATCTGGCTTCGCCCCACCCAACTGACATACAGCTGGTCGCGGGCAGAGAGCAGCGCCTCCAGGAACAGGTAGCGGTCGTCCTCGCGGCGCGAGCGGTCGCCGGGGCGGTAGTCGCCGCCCATCAGGTCGAAGTCGAGCGGCGGCTGGGAGCGCGGGTAGTCGCCATCGTTCATGCCCAGCAGGCAGACGCGCTTGAAGGGAATCGCGCGCATCGGCATGAGGGTGGCGAAGTTGACCGCGCCGGCCAGAAAGCGCTGGGAGAGCGAGTGCTCGTCGATCTGGGACAGCCAGTGCTCGCGCACCAGCGATAGCGGAAGCGCGTTCGCAAGAGCGGCTTCCTGGGTGCTTTCGAGCATCTGCTGCAGGGCGCTTTCGAGCTTGGTGAGCATGACGCTCTCGGCGGCGTCGTCGGTGAAAAAGAAGGTTTCCAAGAGCTCGCGCAGCCGGGCGACCCAGGTGGCGGCATCCGCCGGCTGGCAGAAGCGCTCCCAGGTGGCTTCGAGCTTCTCCAGCAGCGCGGCCAGGGGGCCGGCCAGGCGCGCCTCCAGCCCGCCGATGTCATCGAAAGGCTCGATCTCCTGCCAGGCGCCGGCCTCGCCCACGCTATAACCCAGCAGCAGCCGGCGCAGGCCGAAGGCCCAGGTGTTCTGGGCCAGGCCCTCGGGCAGTTCCAGGTTCTGCCGGGCGCGGGCGTTGAGGCCCCAGCGAATGCCGGCGCCTTCCATCCAGCGGGCGAGGGTGGGCAGGTCGCGCTCCTCGAGGTTGAAGCGCTGGCGCAGCGCCGGCACGTCGAGCAGGTCCAGCACGTCGCTGGTGGAAAGCCGCAGCTCCGGCAGGCGCAGCAGTTTTTCCAGCGCGATCATCAAGGGCAGCCGATGGCGGCTCGCCTGGTCCGAGAGCGTGTACGGAATGAAGCGCGGGTCGTCCTGACTGAGCTGACCGAACACCGCCTCGATGTGCGGCGCATAGCGGTCGATGTCCGGCACCATGACGATGATGTCGCGCGGGCGCAGGTTCGGATCACTGCTGAAGGCGGCCAGAAGCTGGTCGTGGAGGATCTCGACCTCGCGCTGGGGGCCGTGGGCGATGTGAAAGACGATCGAGGCGTCGTCATCGCTCGGCGTTGGCCAGTGCTCGCGGGTTTCACCTACCGGGCGCAGCTCGCGGATGTCGTCCTGGAGCTGGCTCAAGAGCGTGCCGCTCCCTTGGGAGAAGGGCTCGAACATGTCGATGCGCAGCGCGCGCTGCTCGAACAGGGATTGGTAGTCGCCGGTGTCGTCGTGCTCGTCGATCAGGCGCAGGTAGTCGCGGCCCTGCTTGCCCCAGGCAGCGAGCAGCGGTTGGGCGTGCAGGTGCAGCGCGCCATCTGCATCACCGGTCCCCAGCACGTCGAGCGCTTCCGGCATGCCTGCCTTGCGGCGCTGGCGGTAGCGGCTGGCGCGCAGCAGGTCCTTGTGCTCGATGATGTCCGCCCAGTAGTACTGGCAGGGGTTGTGCACGCACAGCACGATCTGGCAGCAGCGCGAAAGTGCCGCCAGCGCTTCGAGCGTTTGTTGCGGCAACGACGAGATACCGAAGATGATCAGCCGCCGGGGCACCTTGGGGGGGCAGGCCTGGCCTTCGAGATGCTCGGTGGCGTCCAGAAAGCGCTGGTGGACGCTCGCCCGGCTGCTGGTCAGCCCGCCGGGGCCTTGAGTGCTGGCCACGTCGTCGCGCAGGCGGCGCCACAGGGCGGGCTGCCAGCGCTGGTGCTCTTCAAGCGCGCGCTGCTCACCCCGCGCGCCGATCAAAACGTCGTTGCCGCTTGCCCAGGCCTCGAGCCAGTCCGCCCGGTAGACCTGGTACTGGTCGAACAGATCCGCCAGCCGCTCGGCGAGCTGGTAGTGCTTGCGCTGATCGCGATCGAGCTCCAGAAAGCGTGCCAGCGGCGCGAAGACCGGATCCTTCACCAGCGTAGGCAGCAGGCGCAGCAGACGCCACACCAGGCGCGACTTGTCGAAGGGCGAGGTTTCCGGCACCGGGTCCTGCCCCTGGCTCACATGGGAAAGCACGGTGCGGTAGGCCTGCCACAAAAAGCGCGCGGGCAGCGTAACGTCGAGCGCTGCCGCAATGCCCGCGCCGCCGTTGTCCGGGGTTTCGGCCAGGGCGAGCTTCAGCCACTGGCCGATACCGTTGCTCTGCACCAGGATCGTCTCGTTCTCGAGCGGGCCCAGTGGATGCAGGCGCATCCACTCCACCGCCACGGCGCGCAGATCCTCCAGCCGGTTGGCGTGGATCACCATGAAACCCGGGGTGAGCGGCGGTGCTGAAAGACTCATGAGAACGATTCCGTGAGTGGCCAGTACGGCGAAGGCCTCGATAAAGAGGCCTTCGGGATAGAAGCGTCGAGGGCGGCGTCCTCAGTAGGAGAGCGTGACGTTGCCGATGCCCAGCAGGCCGAGAAAGGCCATGCCCAGAAACAGTGCAAGGTAGAGCAGGAGCAAGACGCCGACGATGGTGAAGTGGGTCTTGACCTTGGTGAGGGCAAAGCGCAGCTCGCGCTCGTCGCCGCTCTGGTAGGCGCGGTTGAAGGCGCCAGCCGCCTGCATCAACACCACCCCGGCCCAGATGGGCACCCAGGCCACCAGCAGGCCGATGATGGTGAGCGCCGTCAGCACGCCGGTGAGGATCAGCATCACGCCGATCAACTGCATCCAGAGCTTGGCGCGGTACAAGGGCTCCGCCACGCTGCGTAGAAGTTCGTGTTTCTCCTGGGGGTCCATCGCTCCTCCTTGATATCGACCGCTGGGTTCAAGGGCTCGATCTTAATCACTTTTAGCGCTTTTGTCTCGTCGCGCCCTTGCAGCCGGGCCGGCGCACCGCCAAGCTGGTGGTCAACGACCAGAACCCCAGGAGAACGCCATGACGGAACCCGCCGATCACACCCGCCGCCACTCCGCCCCGGTGGTCGATGGCCCGGGCAAGGCCGCCAGCCGCGCGATGCTGCGCGCGGTGGGCTTCGACGATGCGGATTTCACCAAGCCCCAGGTGGGCGTGGCCTCGACCTGGAGCATGGTGACGCCCTGCAACAGCCACATCGGCGAGCTTGCCGAGCTTGCCCGCGAAGGCGCGAACGCCGCCGGCGGCAAGGGCGTGGTGTTCAACACCATCACCATCAGTGACGGCATCGCCAACGGTACCGAGGGCATGAAGTACTCGCTGGTATCGCGCGAGGTGATCGCGGACTCCATCGAGACCGTGGCGGGCTGCGAGGGCTTCGACGGGCTGGTCGCGATCGGCGGCTGCGACAAGAACATGCCCGGCTGCGTGATGGGCCTGGCGCGCCTCGACCGGCCCAGCGTGTTCGTCTACGGCGGCACCATCATGCCGGGCAAGGGCCATACCGACATCGTCTCGGTGTTCGAGGCGATGGGCGCGCACTCCCGCGGCGACATGGACCTGATCGAACTCAAGCAGATCGAGGAGACCGCGATTCCCGGCCCCGGCTCCTGCGGGGGCATGTACACCGCCAACACCATGGCCTCTGCCATCGAGGCACTCGGCATGAGCCTGCCGGGAAGCTCGGCGCAGAACGCGATCTCCCAGGAGAAGCGCGACGACTGCAAGGCCGCCGGTGAGGCGGTGCTCGAGCTCTTGAAAGCCGACATCAAGCCGTCGGACATCATGACGCGCCAGGCCTTCGAGAACGCCATCACCATCGTGATCGCGCTTGGCGGCTCGACCAACGCGGTGCTGCACCTGATCGGCATGGCGCGCACCATCGGTGTGGAGCTTGCGCTTTCGGATTTCACCGAAATCGGCAAGCGCGTGCCGGTGGTGGCGGACCTGCGCCCGAGCGGCCACTACATGATGAGCGAGCTGGTGGCGATCGGCGGAATCCAGCCCTTGATGAAGATCCTGCTCGATGCAGGCCTTCTGCACGGCGAGTGTCTTACGGTGACCGGAAAGACCTTGGCCGAGAACCTGGCGGGGGTCGCACCCTACCCGATGGATCAGTCGATCATCGCGCCGCTCGATCAGCCAGTCAAAGCTGAAAGCCACCTGCGCATTCTCTACGGGAACCTGGCCCCTGAAGGGGCGGTGGCCAAGATCACCGGCAAGGAAGGCACGCGCTTTTCAGGCCCGGCGCGGGTGTTTGGCTCAGAAGAGGAGGCCCAGGCGCGCATCAACGACGGCACCGTGGTCGCGGGCGACGTGGTGGTGATTCGCTACGAAGGCCCGAAGGGCGGGCCGGGCATGCGCGAGATGCTCACCCCGACCTCCGCGATCATGGGCCGAGGCCTGGGCAGCGACGTGGCCCTGATCACCGACGGGCGCTTCTCCGGCGGCAGCCACGGTTTCGTGGTAGGGCACGTCTCTCCGGAAGCCTTCGAAGGCGGGCCGCTCGGGCTGGTGGAAAATGGTGATGTGATCACCATCGATGCCGACGCGGATACCATCGATATCGATGTCAGTATCGAAGAGATGGCGCGGCGCCAGCGCGCCTGGCGAAAGCCCGCGCCGCGCTACACCCGCGGGGTGCTTGCCAAGTACGCGCGCCAGGTGAGTTCCGCCAGCACCGGCGCCGTCACCGACCAGGACGACTGACCCGCGAAACGCCAGGACTCGATGGCCTGCCTGTCATCGGCGCGTCAACTCTGCGCGCTAGGCTGAGGGTTTTCTTTCGCAAGAGGCAAAGAGCATGGCGATCGCGGCGCGTGGGCGGGCAGGCGAGGTCTTTCGGGTATTTCTTTGGCTGGGCCTGACCTCTTTCGGCGGGCCGGTCGCGCATCTGGGCTACTTTCGCCACGCGTTCGTCGAGCGCCGGCAGTGGCTGAGTGAGTCCGCCTACGCGGAGCTGGTGGTGCTTTGCCAGTTCCTGCCGGGGCCGGCGAGCAGCCAGGTGGGGTTCGCGCTGGGGCTGCTGCGCGCCGGCCCCGTGGGGGCGGCGGCGGCGTGGTTCGCCTTCACGCTGCCCTCGGCCATCGTGCTCGTGCTGTTCGCCCTTGGCGCCGCCGTGCTGGAGGGGCCGTTTGCCGAACGGGTGATCGACAGCCTGAAGCTCGTCGCGGTGGCGATCGTGGCCCACGCGGTGTGGGGCATGGCGAAAAGCCTCTGCCCGGATCGCCTGCGGGCGGGCATCGCCCTGGTGGCGGTGTTCGTCGCTGCGCTGATGAGCGGGCCATGGGGGCAAGTGGTCGCCATTGCCCTGGGCGGGGTAATAGGGCTCGGGTGGTGCCGCGAGGATAGCGCTTCTGCGCAGAGAGAGCCTCTGGCCTTCGGCGTTTCTCGCCGAGCGAGTGGCCTGGCGCTTGGGATCTTCGCCGCTTTACTGGTGGTGCTGCCGCTGCTGGCGTCCTTTGGTGCCGGGTTCACCCTGATCGATGCCTTCTACCGCGCTGGCGCCTTGGTATTCGGCGGTGGCCACGTGGTGCTGCCGCTATTGAGTGCCGAGACGGTGCAGGCGGGCGTGATCGATGATAACGCCTTCATGGCAGGCTACGGCGCCGCCCAGGCCGTGCCCGGGCCGCTGTTCACCTTTGCGGCTTACCTGGGCGCGCTGTGGCCGGGCCTTCACATGGGTGTGGGCGCGGGGCTGGCGCTGGTGGCGATCTTTGCGCCGGGCTTGTTGCTGCTGGTCGGCGTGCTGCCGTTCTGGAATCGCTTGCGCCGCTGGGCGCGCGCCCGGGCGTTTTTGGGCGGCGTCAATGCGGCGGTGGTAGGGATTCTGGCGCTGGCGCTGTTCGACCCGGTGTGGCGCAGCGCGGTGTTCACGCCACTCGACTTTGCGCTGGCACTGTCAGGGTTTCTGCTGCTGTGCGTATGGGCGCTTCCGGCCTGGGCGGTGGTGATCCTGATGGTGCTGGGGAGTCTCGTGCTGGGCGGCGCTTTCTGAATGGAAGCGCCATGAAAAACGCCCCGCGAAGGCGAGGCGTTGGTATCTTCTGGCGGCAGACGCTTTGACTATGGCGCCTCCAGCTCTAGTGTTCGGCGCAGGACGTTGAGTTCGTCCATGTCCAGGTGCTCGAGCCTTCCGGCGAGCAGGTCGCTGATCTTCTGGACGGGAAGGCCTGCCCGACGGGCGATTTCGCGGCTTCCCAAATCCGATACGGCGATCAACCGTGCAATGATACGCATCAGGCGCGTACGTTTTTCAAGTTCCCTGACATCGAGGTCAGGGCTGCTTCGCGGAGGGTCCAGCGTTTCTGCGCGAGCAGTCGAGTATGCCGTACTCATGTGACTCCATGGGTCTGAAATGACAGCTACACAATGCCGCTAACGAAGGCGCTTTTCAATGCCTGGGCGAAGGAAAATTTCGTCCCGGCGAGCCAGCCCCTAACCGGGCGCGCTCTGGTAGACTATGCGCCTTCAAATTCAGCTAAGCCTTGCGGCTTTTTTCGTCAGGAAACGGTTTGAGGCCTCTGGCCGAGGAGCGAATAGATGTCCGGTAGCGCACCCAAGGTGGGCGTGATCATGGGGTCGAAATCCGACTGGCCCGTCATGGAACACGCCGTCAACATGCTCGAGCGATTAGGCGTCGCCTACGAAACCCGCGTGGTCTCCGCCCACCGCACACCGGACCTGCTGTTCGAGTACGCCAAGAGCGCGGCCGAGCGCGGGCTTGCGGTGATCGTCGCCGGCGCCGGGGGCGCGGCACACCTGCCGGGCATGGTGGCCTCGCAGACGGCGCTGCCGGTACTTGGCGTGCCGGTGGAGTCCAAGGCGCTCAAGGGACTCGATTCGCTGCTGTCGATCGCCCAGATGCCCGGCGGCATCGCCGTGGGAACGCTGGCCATCGGCAAGGCCGGCGCCACCAACGCAGGCCTTCTGGCGGCCCAGATCGTCGGGCTTCAGGACCGCGCGGTGCGCGAGGCGATCGAAGCGTTTCGCCACGAGCAGACCCAGCTGGTGCTGGACAACCCGGACCCGCGGCCCGACAGCGACAAGGCCTGAGGAGGCGACGATGAACATTGGCGTACTGGGGGCCGGCCAGCTCGGCCGGATGCTGGCCCTGGCGGGCTATCCGCTGGGCAACCGCTTCACCTTTCTGGATACCACGGGCAGCCCGAGCGTGGGCCTTGGCGAGGTCATCGTCGACCCCAACAACCAGCAGCTGGCGGCGTTTCTCGACAAGGTCGACGTGGTCACCTACGAGTTCGAGCACCTGCCGGTCGCGCTGGTGGAGGAGATCGAGCGGGTGAAGCCGGTCTACCCCTCGAGCCGGGCGATCGCGGTGTGCCAGAACCGGGTGGAGGAGAAGGCGCTGTTCGATCGCCTCGGTATTCCCACCCCGGCCTACCGCGTCGTCGAAAGTGCCGAGGCGCTGGCCGACGCGGCCCGCGAGCTCGGCTGCCCGGTGGTCGCCAAGTCGGTCACTGAGGGGTACGACGGCAAGGGTCAGGCAGTGCTTTCCTCTGCCGAGCAGGCCTCTGATGCCTGGGCTTCGATCGGCCATCCCCGTCTGATCGTCGAGGCCTTCGTCGACTTCGTGCGCGAGGTGTCGATCATCGCGGTGCGCGGGCGCGACGGCGAAGTGGTGTTCTACCCGATGGCGGAGAACCAGCACGAGGGTGGCATTCTGCGCTACTCCGTGGCGCCGCTGCCGGATCTGGACGAGAGCGTCCAGCAGACGGCGGACGGCTACATTCGCGCGCTGCTCGACGAGCTCGACTACGTCGGCGTGCTGGCGCTGGAGCTGTTCCAGACCCGCGACGGGGGGCTTCTCGCCAACGAGATGGCGCCGCGGGTCCACAACTCCGGCCACTGGACGATGGACGGCGCCGTCACCAGCCAGTTCGAGAACCACCTGCGCGCGGTGCAGGGGCTGCCGCTGGGTGCCACCGACGCCATCGCGCCGACCTGCATGGTCAACGTGATCGGCCGCGAGGGTGACAGCGCCGAACTTCTGGCCATTCCCCAGGCGCACCTGCACCGCTACGACAAGGAGGAGCGCGCCGGGCGCAAGCTTGCCCACATCAACGTGCTGGCCAACTCCCACGAAGAGCTTCTGAACAAGGTGCGCCGCTGCCAGGCCCTGCTCCCCGAGGCGCCGCCGGTTTCCTGGAGCTTCGCCTCTGAGAGTTGATTCCCTCCTCATGACCGCCTGCTTGCAGGCGGTTTTTTTAGGCTAATGATAAATCGCTTTGTGTCGATAAATACTATAAAACTGGCATATGGAAGCGAGTACTACAAAACTCGTACTTCTAACTTCGCTGAATTTTATGTGTGTCCATAAAACCAACTCATAAACGCACAGGGGCAGACTATGCCTTGGAAGTGGAAGCCCGAAGCCATCGCGGCCTATCACCTGGCGAGCGTGTCCGGTAAAGCCCTGACGCTCAGCGATCTCGAAATGGCGAAGGTAGGCCTGCTTTACAACAAGCTTTGGGTCCCGGTCGTCAGTGGCCTGGTGGTGGCGAGCTTGATGCTGGTGGCGATCTGGGAGGCCAATGACCCAGGACTGATGCTGAGGTGGCTGGCGATACTGGGCATCATTTCCCTGCTGCGGCTATGGCTGGCCTATCGATTCCATTACGCTAATCCCAATCCTCGTCACAAAGGATGGCTCTACACCTTCGCCCTGTGTGCCTTGGTGGCAGGCGCCGTCTGGGGCGCGGCGGGGGTACTGTTTTTCACACCCAACCATCCGGAGCAACTCGCCGCCGTCGCGTTTGCCATGGCCGGGGTCACCGGGGGCGGTACCAGTACGCTATCCTCCAACCGCTGGATCGCCATGGGCTTCGTGATCCAGGCGCTCGTGCCGCTGTCCGTGCTTTTCTGGATCGAAGGCACTTTGGTCTCCCGAACCTTTGGCGCCATGGTGGTGATCTACCTGGGGCTGATGATGACCACCAGCGCCCAATTGAACCGTATCATTCACGACAACTTCACCTTGAGGATCGGTATCCTCACCCGAGAGGCGCAGCTTCTGGAAAGCGAACGCCGCTATCGCTCCATTTTCGATCACTCCCCGTTCGGTGTGCTTCATTTCGACAAGGCCGGCACGATCACCGAGTGCAACGACGAGCTCGTGAAGATCCTGGGCATCGAGGCGGACCTGTTGATCGACTACCCGATGCTGGCGGCGTCAGCGGATCCACGGGTCGCTGAGGCGGTTCGCGATGCCCTGCGCGATGGCACAGGCTATTTCGAAGGCGTACTGGACCTCAAGGAGAACCTGCCGGGGACACCGCTTCGGGCGATCTTCAATAGCGTCAAGGACATCGATAACCAGGCGATCGGCGGCGTCGCCATCATCGAGGATTCCACCGAGCGCATGCGTCACGAGGCGATCATTCATCGCCAGGCGAACTACGACGCGCTGACGGATCTCCCCAATCGGCGCCTGTTCATGACGCGGTTGACGGCACTATGCGACGACGCCGCCAGCCACGAGCGCACCGGGGTACTGCTGTTTCTCGACATGGACCGATTCAAGCTGATCAACGATACCTTCGGCCACGCCGCCGGCGACGCCCTGCTGGTACAAGTGGCCGAGCGTTTGAGCAGTCATCTGAAGGATGACGACATGGCCGCTCGGCTCAGCGGAGACGAGTTCGTGATGCTGGTATTGATCAACCAGCCCCTGACCGAGGCGGCCGAAGCGCGGGCCCACCAACGGATGACCGAGCTGAAGGCCGCGCTGACCGGGCAGTATTCCCTGAACGACCAATGGGTGGAGGTGACGCCGAGCATGGGGTATACCTGCTTCAACGCTGTCGAATGTGATCATGCCGAGGTGCTCAGGCAGGCGGACCTGGCGATGTACCAGGCCAAGGCAGCGGGCCGCGCCCGGCTTAGCCGCTATCAGTCAGAGATGGAGAGGGGGGCGGGAGAGGGTGGCCACCCGACTGCCTGACCTACATCGCCCACCGACCGCTGATCACGACCCAGAGCGCAATGACGGCGAAGTGCGCCGGGTACCAGGCAAGCCACATCTTGCGTGGCATGGCCTTGAATACCGGTGGAATCTTCTGGGAGGCGCCGGCTGCCAGAAGTAGTACCACCAAACAGGTGGCGACGGTAAAGGACTTGGCCATGTCCGAGGCGTTCATCTGACCCGCGATCCAAAGAAGCGGAAACGCGGCCAAGCCCGCCCAGAGCCTTGAGATCAGTGCGTCTCGAGTTTCGCTGAGCGCGTGCATGGCAAACATAAACAGCGGAATCAACAACAGCCCGTTATGGCCGTACTCCACCCAGAACCCGAGCAGATACCAGACGGTGACCAGCCCTGCGGTGCCCATCAGCAGCCAGCCAAAGTTCAGGGTCTGGCGCAGGTAGTGTTGCCAGCCCAGGCGTACCAGCGCTCCCAGGGCCAGGCCACTTGCCAGGGTAAAGCAGACATTGAGCACGAACGCATCGCTTACCCGCGGCATCATCATGTAAGGCACCTGGGCAGCGATACCGATGACCATCACCCGACGGGCGTAGCGCAGGGGGTTTCGCGTATTGAAGAGCCCGTGCCAGGCCACCATGGCGGCAAACAGGGGAAAGGCAATGCGCCCGATCGAAGAGCCTGCCCAGCTCAGGTCCCAGTCGCTTGGCAGCACGTAGCGCACCAGATGGTCGATGGTCATCGTGACCAGTGCAAGCCACTGCCCCCAGGCGGTCCAGTGGGACGAGGGGCGCTCGTCGGCGCGCGGCGCCGATACCGGCGCGGCGGTCGATCGTGCGGGGGCGTCCGATGGATTCGTCATAAAACCTCCTTGTCTTTCATGACCTGAGCGTTGGATCAGACTGGCACCGGGCACGTGAGTTCATCCCGGCGTCGCCCCACTATACCGCAACCCAAACGAAAACCCCCGGCGAAGGCCGGGGGTTCGTGGCATTGTTACTAAAAGCATTGCCGCTCGAGGCTCACTCGGCGCCGAAGTAGCGCTCGTAGATCTCGTCGTAGGTGCCGTTCTCCTGGAGTGTGGCCAGGGCCTCGTTGAAGCGCTCGGCGAGCGCCTCGTCACGCTGGCGGAAGGCGATGCCGAAACCGTCGCCGAAGTACTCCTTGGGCTCGCTGATCCGCTCGCCGACTTCCTTGTACTCGCCGTCGTTGCCCTCGATCAGCGTGTAGTGGCCGATCGGGAAGTCGAGGAAGACGATGTCCAGGCGCTGGGCGTCCATGTCGAGCACCATGTCGTCGGCGGTGGCGTAGCGGCTGATGTCGGCGACGCTGCCGAAGTTGTCGGTCACGTAGTTGTCCTGCAGCGTGCCGCGCTGGACACCGATGGTCATGCCGTCGAGAGTCTCTTCGTTGGCTTCGTCGATATCGAGGCTTTGCGGCGCGAACCAGGCCGAGGGCATGGTGATGTAGGGGTCAGAGAACAGCACCTGACGACGGCGCTCTTCATTGATGGTCATCGAGGACATGATGGCGTCGTAGTTGCGTGACATCAGCCCCGGGATGATGCCGTCCCACTCCTGCTCGACCCACTCGCAGCTCACGCCGATCTCCTCGCACAGCGCATTGCCCAGATCGATGTCGAAGCCGGTCAGCTCGCCGTCGGCGCTGCGGTACTCCATGGGCTCGTAAGGAATGTCCACACCGATGCGGACGTTGTCGTAGTCCCGCGCTTGAGCGGAGGAGGCGGCGGCCACGGCCAGGCCCAGAACGGAAAGCGTCAGAATTCTTTTCATTGGAAGTTCTCCTTGAGTATGCGGGGACACGTACGTGATCCTCTCTAAACTAACCTACCCAAGCGTTGACGAAAAGAGCAGGGCGCGTCTAAACCAACGTTCGTTTGATCGCCCTGCTGCTTGTTCCTGTCTCGGCTAGTGGGAAAGCGGCTTCAAGTGCGCCAGCAAGCGCTTTTCGAGCTGGCGGAACACGAACAGGATGGCAAAGGTCATGCAAAGGTAGATCGCCGCCACGAACAAGAACGCATCGAACGGGGCGTAGAAGCGCGCATAGACGAAGCGCGCGGCGCCGGTCAGATCGGTGAGCGTCACGACACTCGCGATGGCGCTGGCGTGCAGCATGAAGATCACCTCGTTGCCGTAGGAGGGCAGCGCACGGCGAAAGGCGCTCGGCAGGATGATGCGCCGCATCATCAGGGAGGGCGACATGCCGTAGGCCTTGGCCGCCTCGATTTCGCCTTGCGACGTTGCCTTGATCGCACCCCGGAAGATCTCGGTGGTATAGGCGGCAGTATTGAGGGTGAAGGCGATCAGCGCAGGATAGAACGCCTCGCGCAGGATCGGCCACAGAAACGTCTCCTGAATGCCGTCGAAGAACACTACGCCGTAGTAGATGATGTAGAGCTGGATCAGAAGCGGCGTGCCGCGAAACACGTAGGTATAGGCGTACACCGGCAGGCTGATCCACTTGTGCCGGGAGCTTCGCAGAATGGCCAGCGGCACTGCCAGCAAGAGCCCCGCCAGCAGGGATAGAAACACCAGCTGCGTGGTGGTGACGAACCCGTCCCAGTAGTAGCCGAGCGTATTGGGCGTGAAGATGGCATTGCCTTCAAGCCACTCGAACATCCAGGTGGTGATATCCATGGTCACTGTCCCCCGAAGCCGACGTTATAACGTTTTTGCAGCTGCGCGAAGATCCACTCCGAGACGCTCGCTATCAACAGGTACACCGCCGCTACCGGCAGCAGGAAAACGAAGGGTTCGTGGGTGGCGCGCGACGCCTCGGCGGCCACGCGTACCATGTCGGTCAGCCCGATCACCGAGACCAGCGCTGTGGTCTTCAAGAGCACCATCCAGTTGTTGGAGAGCCCGGGCAGGGCGTGGCGCATCATCTGCGGAAAGCGTACGCGGCGAAACAGCAGGGCGTTGCTCATGCCGTAGGCCTTGCCCGCCTCGATCTGGCCTTCGTCGACGGCCATGAAGGCGCCGCGAAAGGTCTCGCCCATGTAGGCCCCGAAGATGAAACCGATGGTCAGCACCCCGGCGGCGAAGGCGTTGAAGTTGATGTAGAGGTCGATGTCGAAGTGGTCGTAGAGCATGTCGCTGATCATGTTGACGCCGATCTGGCCGCCGAAGAACAGCAGCATCATCAGCACCAGATCCGGCACGCCGCGAATGACCGTGGTATAGAGTGTGGCGACTCTATGAAGAAGCCAGCTACGCGACATCTTGGCGGTGGCGGTGAGCAAGCCCAGCACGACTGCCAGCAGAAGTGACAGAATCGCCAGCTGCACCGTGACGCCGGCGCCCTCGATCAGCCGTGGGCCGTAGCCCTGCAAATCCAGCATGGTGTGCCTCGCGAAATCAGTATTTGGGAGCCAGGAACTGCTTGAGCCGGGGCGAGGTGGGGTTTCTCAGCACCTCCTCTGGCGTGCCGGCCTCCTCGATCAGGCCTTGGTGCAGGTAGATCACCTTGCTCGACACGTCTCGCGCGAAGCCCATCTCGTGGGTCACCACCACCATGGTGCGTCCTTCATTGGCGAGATCGCGCATCACCTTGAGCACATCGCCCACGAGCTCCGGGTCGAGCGCCGAGGTAGGCTCGTCGAACAGCATCACCTCCGGGTCCATGGCCAAGGCGCGCGCGATGGCGCCGCGCTGCTGCTGACCGCCGGACATCTGCGCTGGATAGGCGTTGGCACGGGCGGTCAGGCCCACCCGCTCGAGCAGCGCGTAGGCGTGCTCGATGGCCTCCTTCTTCGACTGGCCCAGCACGTGCACCGGTGCTTCGATGATGTTCTCCAGAAGCGTCATGTGCGCCCACAGGTTGAAGCCCTGGAACACCATCGAGAGCTTGGCGCGCATCTTGACCACCTGGCGACGGTCCGCTGGCTCGCGGCCGTGGCGGGTCACCTTGAAGCGCACCGGCTCGCCGTGGACGATCAGGTCACCGTCGTCGGGCTGCTCGAGCAGGTTCATGCAGCGCAGGAAGGTACTCTTGCCCGAACCGGACGCACCGATCAGGGTGATCACGTCCCCCTTGTGCGCTTTTAGTGAAAGACCCTTGAGAACTTCTGTATCCCCGAAGCGCTTTTTGATGTTGCGCACTTCAAGAGGCGTAGGCGTTGCGGCCATAACTAGGCTCCAGAGCAAGGTTGCCGCACTGGCAACCGATGAAAAACACGGACGTCACAGGCGGCTGGCGCGAAAAAAAGGGGCGATTCTATCAGGCCTTATGCCCGACATGCTCGTTCTTATGCAAATGTGCTGGCTCATCAATGCTCCAACCGATATGCCAGACACTGCCCCTTGCTTGTTTTTGTTGATGAAACGCCATTGTAAGCCGCTCGATGCTCATTTCTCCACCGGGCTCACCAGCAGCGCGGCCCGCGCGCCTATTTCCACCCGGGCGTTGGGAAACACCACGCGCAGCGGCGTCTCGCCCACCACGAAGTCGCCCGCCTGGGCGTCGCTGGCAAGCTTGGTGCCCGGCGCGAAGGGAGTGAAGTTCGCCACGTCTTCGGCAAAGCACAGCGTGAAATCCTCGCAGGTGCGCAAGAGTTCGTGCTCGACGCGAAAGAAGGCGAGGGGGGCCGTCGAGCTCGACGCGGGAAGTTCCCCGGCGCCGAGGGTCGCGATCAGCGCGAGCATGGGAGCCAGCGCTGCCAGATCGTTATGGCCGAAGGGAGCGACGCGGCCCAGCTCGAAGGTGAAGGCCTGGGCGCCGTGGTAGTGGCGACTGTAGTGGGAGAACGTGTGGCTGTGCTGATGCTGGTGCAGCACCGCCTGCATGTCGGCACCGGCCAGCCACGCCCACTGGCGCGCCTCGGTGGAGGTATCGCTGAAAGGCTCAACCACGAAGCGCGGGTAGAGGCTCTGGCGAATCGCCGTGTGCAGATCGTAGTGCAGGCGGGCGCGCCCGGCGTTGCGCGCGAAGAAGGCGTCCACCTCGGCCATCAGCAACCGCGCCCGGTCCGGTTCGTCGCCGTCACGGTCTAACTCGCGAAAAAACAATCGGTTGAGATTGGTCGTGACGAATCGGGTCTGCGCCTTCAAGGCGGGTATATTGCCCAGAATCACCAGTACCGGCGCACCCAGGCGCTGTGTGCCCGCTTCCAGCGCACACAGCCACTGCCCGAGCAGCTCCACCGGCGCGGTTTCATTGCCGTGAAGGGCGGCGGAAAAGATACAGGCGTGGGCGTTTTCGCCGATATGGTCGGGAACGAGCTCCAGCACGCCCGGTGCTCGCAGTTGATAGCGGCCGCCTTCGAGGCGGCCTTCGCGCGTGCCAGGCGTTTGATCGTCGAGGGTCCAGTCGAGCCACTGACCGAGCATGAAAAAAGTCCCTGTTGTCGTTCATTGTTGGAACATGCAGGTGTATCACGCGGCTCGATCTGGCTCAAAAGCGGCGTCGTCTGGCTATAAATAACACGGGCGAGGCTATAAATGCGCACATGAAAACGCCCCTTCCCGAAGAAAGAGGCGTCGTCATAAGACTTGCTGGCATCACTCGCCGCGCTGGCGCTGCATCTCGTCCTGGTACTCGTGGGCCAGCGACTGCTTCTGCTTCTCGGCAAGGCCTCGGCCGGCGAGCTGGAAGACCTCCTGCTCCTCCTCATCGAGGTGGTGGGTCACGAGGTGCTGGAGCTTCTTGGCATGCACCAGCCAGTTGCTGGCGCTGTAGTCGGTGTCGTCCAGAAGCTCGATGAGCTCGTCGATCTCGTGGTGCTCGGCCACGCTGTGGCGCGCCTTCTCCTGCGTCAGGTCGATGTCCATCATCGGAATATACAGCGCGCGCTCTTCGGCGTTGGCGTGGTACTTGAGCTCCGCGCGCACCTGTTGATAGAGCGTATCGCGCTCGCTGCTGTCGCCGTGGGTCTCCAGCAGCCGGGCAAGAAGATCCCGCTGAATGTCATGGTCCTTGCGCAGTGCTTCGAAAATCGTCATTACCCGCTCCTTGGTTTGATGCACGATCGGTCGTCTAGAAAATTAGTTCGCAACCCGGGAAAGTGCAAGGCGCCGCATCGAGCACCGCGCGGGACGAAAACGGTGCCAACGTGCGTCGATGGGCTAGGCTTGGAAGGTACCCGTTGTTTAACCCAGATCAACCAAGGAGAGAGCGATGACAAAGGTATTGGTGCTGTACTACTCCATGTACGGCCACGTGGATACGCTGGCCGCCGCCGTGGCGGAAGGGGTCGGTGAGGTCGAGGGCGTCGAGGTGAGCGTCAAGCGCGTGCCGGAAACCATGCCGGAAGACGCCTACAAGAACGCCGGCGGCAAGCAGGACTTCACGACCCCGGAAGCGACGCCGGGCGAACTCGCCGACTATGATGCCATCATCGTCGGCACGCCCACTCGCTTTGGCAACATGGCAGGCCAAATGCGCACCTTCTTCGACCAGACCGGCGGACTGTGGGCGAAAGGCACGCTGCGCGGCAAGGTCGCCAGCGTGTTCACCTCCACCGGTACCGGCGGTGGCGAGGAGATGACGATCACCTCCACCTGGACGACGCTTGCCCACCACGGCATGGTCATCGTGCCCGTCGGCTACGGCATCGAGGAGCAGTTCGACATTTCCGAAGTCAGCGGCGGCAACCCCTACGGCGCCGCGACCATCGCCGGCGGCGACGGCTCCCGCCAGCCAAGCGAGCGCGAGCTCAAGCTGGCGCGCTTCCAAGGCAAACTGGTGGCGCAGACCACGGTGAAACTGAAAAGTTAATGCTTTCGAATATTCTGTGAGTGCTTCAAGGAGCGCCCATTGTGGCGCTCTTTTTAACGTCCATTAAAGCGCGCCAAACTGAGGTAGCGTTCCTTCGAGGGCTGCAGGTGCTGCCGGCAAAGAGTACAAAGCTGCTCTCGGTTTTGTTTTTGCAAGGCATCGATTATCGCGAAGTGCTCGTCGCAGGCGCGCTGAAGGCTGGCCGGGTCGGACATTGCAACGAAACGGATCGAGTGCGCCTTCTGAGCGAACTCGTTGATGCACTCGGAAAGGTAGCTGTTACCAGTAGCGGAAAAGAGCGTGCGATGAAAAGCGATATTCATCAGAAATACGCGATGCAGGTCTTGTTGTTCAACTGCCTTGGCATACTGCTCTTGAATCTCAATGAGGTCCTTCAGGATCGTTTCCTTGAGCGGTAGCGCGATCGACTGCGCGCCGGCGGTTTCGAGTAACTCGCGCATGGCGTAGAGCTGCTCTACTTCCTCCGGAGTATAAGTCTTGACGAACGCGCCACGATTCTTGATGCGCTCCACCAAACCAATGGTTTCCAAGTGAAACAGAGCCTGGCGGACGACATGGCGCTTAGAATTGAAGCGTTCGATAAGGTCTTCCTCGACCAAACGTTCTCTAGGGCTCAATCTACCCAGCACGATGTCCTCTTCGATAGCTTCGACAATATGGTCGGTACCTACCGTTGTAGACGGTGCAGTGGCTTTTTTGTCTTTCATAGATAGTCGTTTATATCCCTGCCATGAAATCTTGGTCGGTATGGTCGATACCTTCCGGAAAGAAAGTATCGACCATGGTAGCAAGAACTCTTGAGCAGGCGTAGTTACTGGCCGCGAGGGACGCTAGCAGTGGTTTCGGGTCGACAGAATGCGAAATCGCAGCCTTGTTCGGCTTGAAGTATCTGCTCGAGAAACAGACGCCGATAACCCCTCTCTTTACTCGGCTCAATCCTCGGGGTAAGCGCTTCGCGCCGGGTCGCGAGTTCGTTCTCATCGACTTGCAGGTTCAAACGGCGCTCGGTCACGTTCAGTTCTATGAGGTCTCCATCTCTTATCAGGGCCAAGGGACCCATTTCGGCGGCTTCAGGTGAGATATGCAGCACAATGGTGCCAGCGGCGGTTCCGCTCATGCGCCCATCGGAAATACGCACCATGTCTTTCACACCTTGGGCAGCCAACTTTTTGGGGATGGGAATATATCCTGCTTCCGGCATACCTGGTGCACCCTTGGGGCCGATGTTCTGCAGTACCAGCACGTCGTTTGCATTGACGTCCAGGTCTGGGTCATCGATGCGTTTGGCCAGGTCTTCCAACCCTGTAAAAACGACCGCGCGCCCGGTATGGGTCATCAACTCGGATGAGGCAGCCGATTGCTTGATAATTGCGCCGTTTGGCGCGAGGTTGCCTTTTACAACGGCCATTCCTCCTTGAGCGTAAATGGGGTTCTCGGCGCTGCGAACGACTTGCTGATTGAGAATATGAGGGCTCGCCTCGAGATTCTCACCCAGCGTTTTGCCATTGATCGTCATCGCATCGAGGTGAAGCAGCGATTTGATCTCTCGAAGCAGTGCAGCCAGCCCGCCGGCCTGGTGCAGGTGCTCCATGTAGTGTTCCCCCGAGGGCTTGAGGTTCACCAGTACGGGTGTTTCTCGGCTCATGCGATCGAACTCATCCAGGTTGATGTCCAGTCCCAAACGCCCGGCGATGGCCGTCAGGTGAATAAGCCCATTGGTCGAGCCGCCCAATGCCAGTAAAACGCGCAGCGCATTTTCAAAGGAGGCCTCGGTCATGATGCTTTGCGGAGTGATCTGCTCGATGGCCAATCGTACGGCCTCGGTGCCGGTTTGTTCTGCAATGCGATGGCGATCAGCGAATACCGCCGGTGCGGTTGCGCTTCCCGGCAACATCATACCCATGGCTTCGGCCACACAGGCCATGGTGCTAGCCGTACCCATCACCGAACAGGTGCCTACGGTAGGTACCAGCTTGTCGTTGACTTCACTGATTTCCTGATCGTCGATTTCCTGGCCCCGGTAAGCAGCCCAGTAGCGGCGGCAGTCCGTACAGGCGCCGACGCGGGTTCCCCGATGAGAGCCGCTGAGCATGGGGCCCGTTACCAATTGAATGGCTGGTACGTTGGCACTAGCGGCGGCCATTAACTGCGCGGGTACGGTCTTGTCGCAGCCACCGATCAGCACGACCGCATCCATTGGCTGGGCGCGAATCATCTCTTCGGTATCCAGTGCCATCAGGTTGCGCAAGTACATACTGGTGGGGTGAGAAAACGATTCATGCAAGGAGATGGTCGGGAAATCCACTGGCAGTCCGCCAGCCAGCATGACGCCTCGCTTGACGCTATCGATTAGGCCCTCAACGTTGCCGTGGCAGGCATTGTAACCGCTGTAGGTATTGGCAATTCCAATGACCGGGCGGGAAAGGGCATCGTCTGTATATCCCATCCCCTTGATAAATGCCTTGCGCAAGAATAGCGAAAAGCCTTCATCACCGTAATTCGTCAATCCCTTGCGCATTCCCTGGGAGTTGTCGTGGTTGTTTTTTGTCATGGCAAAACCCTCTTCACGGCGTATTAGTCAATGAATGGTTTTTTAATTAATAATATTATTGACAATATTGTCAATGAAGAACTAGATTTTTTCAGGCATGCCAAGCAGAACGTACAACGCATACCGCATGAGTGACCTCACAAATACGACAAACAAGGTGGTTATCATGAAGTACAAACTACTCTCCACATCCCTATTTGCCGCAGTAACGGTTATCCCATTGAGTGCCAGCGCCCAATACTCGGTATCTGATGAAATTCGTGTATTACAAGGGTTTCAGGCCGGTGGTGGTAGCGATGCACTCGCACAACTGGTGCACCCTCACCTCAGAGAAATTCTCGGGGTCAATTTCGTCAACGAATATATTCCCGGGGCGACCGGCGCCATTGCCTGGACTCGCCTGGTACACCAATCGCCCAAGGATGGCACAGTCGTAAGTATCACCAATACGCCAATGTTAATGACTAATTACATCATCAATGATTCGATTTCCTATAGCATTGAAGAGCTTACGCCCATTGCCAATGTCGTGACCGATCCGGGTATCATCGTGGTTCATCCAGACAGCCCTTATGAAACCGTGGAAGATTTATTCGCCGCGGCAGAAGAGAACCCGGGACGCATCACCATCGGTAACTCTGGAGTCGGCGGCGACGACTACTTCTCTACCATCATGGTGGAGCGAGCTACGGGTCTGGATTTCGAACTCGTTCCCTTCGCCGGTGACGGTCCTTCTGCCACCGCAGCCATGGGCGGTCAGATCGATGCATCCTTCAATAATGTCGGCATCGTATATGGTCACCTACAAGCCAATAGCTTGCGTCCTCTCGCAGTGTTTACCGAAGAGCGCCTGCCGATGCTACCGGACGTTCCCACCTTGAAAGAGGTCGGTTATGACGTGGTGAACGGCTCATCGCGCGGGTATAGCGCGCCAGCAGGCATCCCTGATGAAGCACGCGACCAGCTCATTGCTGCTTTCGAGGAGTTGGCCACCAACGAGGAGTTTCTGCAGCAGGCCGAAGATCGCGCGTTCTACATCGATATCGTTACCGGTAATGACTACATGGAAATGATGCAGAACATGGAAAGAGCCTTCGGTGATATCTGGGCCGAGGTCGAAGACGACGTCTGATCCGTACGGACATCATGACAACAACGGGAGTGTTGAAATGAACTGGAGTCGTCTGTCGCTGGGCGTGTTCGGTGTGGGGCTTGCACTGTTCTTTTTTATCAACAACCTGGCGTACCCCGCGCGGGCGGCTCAGATGCCGCTGATCTTCTCGACGGCGGTAGGCCTATTGGCGGTTGCCCTGATCGCTCAGGAAGTATGGGCCGCTCGAAAAAGAACTCAATTGGTCAATGCAGAAGGTAGCGGCGTCGACTCAGGTGCCTCCCCTCCAGCGCAGGGTTATATAAAGGCGTTCGGTATCTTTCTTCTCGCATTGGTGTACGCCTACAGCATCGGCATCGTGGGTTATTTCATTGCATCAGCCGCGTTCATGGCAGCCGCGCTCATGGTCGTGCGGGAAGTCAGCATCAAGTACGCCTTGATAGGTACGTCAGCGCTGCTGGGAACGATCGGCGTGGTGTTTTTTTACTTTCTTGGCCTGAACATGCCTGCGCTTCCCACCTTTTTATAACAATCGTTCTATAACAACGTTGAAACCACGGGGTGAGTCATGGACCCAAGTTTGCTGTTAGCTGGCATCACGAACGTTCTGTCCTGGTCGAATCTGCTTCTGATTCTGGGTGGTACACTCATGGGAATGTTCGTGGGTGCCATGCCAGGGCTGTCCGCCACCATGGCGCTGGCGCTTCTATTGCCCATCACGTTTAGTCTCGATCCCGCTTCGGGGCTGAGCATGTTGGCATCCCTCTACGTAGGCGCCTCTTATGGGGGCTCCATCGCGGCTATCTTGCTCAACACACCAGGTACGCCCTCGGCGGCGGCCACTGTGCTGGATGGCTATCCTCTCTCGCAGCAGGGAAAAGCGGGTAAGGCTTTAGGCATATCGCTTTTTTCATCTTTCTGTGGCGGCTTGATGAGCGGGATCGCTCTGCTGGTGGCGGCACCGTTACTTGGCGTCATTGTACTCAAGTTCGGACCGGTGGAGCTTTTTGCGATCGCCGTGTTGGGTATCACGATCATCGGCTCGCTTTCCCAAGGCTCCGTCATATCCGGGCTTCTATCAGGAGGGCTTGGGCTACTAGTGAGTACGGTGGGTATGGATTTGATCACCGGCACCCCCAGAATGACGTTTGGTGAAATCAATCTGTTTTCCGGCATCAGCTTTACAGTAGCTCTGATCGGACTTTTCTCGATTCCCCAGGCGCTGCTGCTTATCGAAAAAGCCGGGTTGGGTAAGAAAAAGGTCGCCAGTAAGGTGACCGATCGCATCATTCCACATTGGGTGGATATCAAAGGCTTGATGCCCAATATCAGCCGTTCGGGGGCCATCGGGATTCTCACCGGCCTGATTCCTGGTACCGGAGGTGATACCGCCAGCTGGTTTGCATACAACGAAGCCAAGCGCTTTGCCAAGGATAAAAGTCGCTTTGGTAAAGGGGATCTCGCGGGTCTATCGGCACCGGAAACGGCCAATAATGCCGTTGTCGGTGGGGCCTTGATACCCACCATTGCCTTGGGGATTCCAGGGAGTTCGTCTACCGCGATTCTGCTCGGGGCGCTCATGGTTCACGGAATCCTGCCCGGTCCGAACCTTCTTACCGAGCACGGTGATGTGACTTACACGCTGATCTGGGCGGTAATTCTGGCGAACTTTGCGCTGCTGGCCGTGGGGCTTCTGTTCACCCGCATGTGTGTCGGGGTGACCAAGGTACCTGATGGATTCGTCGCCACAGCCATCATCATTTTATGCGTGGTGGGCTCATTTGCCATCAACAACAGTTTTTTCGATGTGGCACTGATGTTCGGCTTTGGTCTGTTTGGTTACTGGATGATCAAGGCTGGCATGGCCCCTGCACCCATGGTGGTCGGACTTATCCTGGGACCGGTTATGGAAACCAGCTACCAGCAATCCATGCTGATCGGTGGCAATAATCCCATGGTGTTCGTCAATAGTCCCATTGCTCTTACGCTGTTGTTGTTAGCGCTGTTCTCGGTGCTTCAAGCCACGCCCTTGTTCGGCACGCTGCGCAAGCGCCTCAAAAAACAATCCCATCAGCAGGCACGATAATGCTGCAAAAGACCGCAAAAATCGGTCGTCATCCTTCGGTCAATAACAAGAGAGGACTCAATGAGTATCATTAAAGACGTAAAGGCCATCACCGTTAGTGTACCGCTGGACAATCCAACGAGTTTCTCCAGTCGTCTGGTGTTGAAACGCGAGTACGCTCTGGTGGAAATCACCTCTGACTCTGGCCATAAGGGCATCGGGTTTTGCTATGGTGGCAGCAATGCCGGCGGCCTGGTCACCCAGGCGGTGCGAGAGCTTCTGCGTCCAGTACTGCTGGGCGAGGATACTTATCGGGTAGAAGGCTTGTGGCAGGCGATGTATCAGGAAGCATTGTTGCACGGCCGGACTGGCTCAGTGATGCGGGCGATCAGCATCATCGATACGGCTCTTTGGGACCATAACGCTCGCGCCGTGAATCTGCCGCTTTACAAGCTCCTGGGCGCACACGAGACCGAAAGTGTTCCCGCCTACGCCAGCGGCGGTTATTACCTGGAGGGCAAGACGCCTAAGGATCTGGGCAATGAAATGCGCTCTCACGTCGATAATGGCTTCAAAGCGGTCAAGCTCAAGGTGGGCCGAGAGTCCTTGGCCAAGGAAGAGGCACGTTTGGCTGCGGTGCGCGAGGCGGTAGGTCCCGATGTGCGGGTGATGATGGACGCCAACAATGCTTGGCGCGACTTGCCTTCAGCCTGCGAATTCATGCGCATGGCCGAGTCTTACGACCCTTACTGGATCGAAGAGCCTTTCAGCCCGGACGATATCGACAACCACCAGCGATTGGCTGAGCGCACTTTCGTACCCGTAGCCACCGGCGAAATAGAAGCAGGGCGTTGGCGCTTCAAAGAGCTCCTCGACAAGCAGGCAGCGATGATTTTGCAAACCGACGCCGCAGTGTGCGGGGGGATTACGGAATTTCGCCGTATCACCGCTACGGCAGTGAGCTATGGTGTGGATGTATGCCCGCACTGGTTTCACGACCTGCACGTCCATCTGGTGGCCTCCTCGCCCAATGCCCCCTACGTCGAGCACTTCGGGGATGATCAAGTACTCAACTTTCGCCGCTTGATCGACACGCAGCTCAAGACTGAAAACGGCCGGCTACTGCTGCCCAAGACACCGGGGTTAGGGTTCGATTTCGATGCAAAGACCATCGCGAACTACGCCGTTGACGAGTGGCAATGATAAAAGGAGGCGTTATGGATGCTGTTACACGAACCGGCCAAGTCTGGTCACCTGTGATCACACCTTTCAATGAGCGCCTCGACCCGGATGCTCGGCGCTTCGCCGCCCACTGTCAGTGGTTGATCGATCAGGATGTTGGGCTTGCAATATTCGGTACGAACTCCGAGGCAAACTCTCTGACGGTGCAGGAGAAGTGTCGGCTGTTGGATGCATTGGTCGAGCAGGGCGTGAGCGGCGAGCGCCTTATGCCCGGCGTGGGAAGCTGCAGTATCGGCGACACGGTTGCACTGACCCAGCACGTTGTAAAGAGCGGGGGAGCGAACGTATTGATGCTTCCGCCTTTTTACTACAAAGGAGTCTCCGAGGAAGGGCTCTTTCGCTACTTCAGCGAGGTGATCGAGCGAGCAGGGTCTTCTAACCTACGTGTTTATCTGTATCACATTCCGCCGGTCTCTCAAGTGCCCATCTCGTTGGCGCTGGTCGAGCGGCTGAAAAAGCGCTATCCGACTACGATTGCCGGTCTCAAGGATAGCTCTGGAGAGTGGGAAAACACCGCCTCGCTGATCGATGCTTTCGGCGATGACATGAACATCTACGCGGGTAGCGAACACTTTCTTCTCCAAACCCTTCGCGCCGGTGGGGCGGGCTGTATCAGCGCCACGGCGAACGTCAATCCAGCGCCGATTGCGGCACTCGCCCGACACTTCCAGAAGGAAGATGCCGACTCGCACCAGCAGGTACTTTCGCAAGTGCGCCGCGTGTTCGAAGGCTTTCCCATGATCCCGGCCTTGAAGACTGCAGCGGCTCACTATGGGGGTGACGACACTTGGAATCGCTTGCGTCCACCGTTGGTAGAGCTTTCCAAGCATCAATGTAACGAGCTTTGTCAGGCATTGGACGAGCTGAACTTCTCAATGCCCGACTACGCTACCTCAGTCTAGTTGACTGGCCCGACAAGCCCCGCTTGTCGGGCCAGCGCTTTGGAGAGTGACGATGAAAAAGCGTATCGTGGCGGTTCGCCGTCTACATGCCGAGCAGTTGGCTCGATTGGAGCGAGAGCATCACGTTGACTACTTCGGCGAGCTCGACCAGCACACCATGCCTGCATTTCTGGAAGCGATGCAAAAGGCCCATGCCTTGATCGGGGGTAAGCTTGACGTCGATGAAGAGCTGCTTGCCAGGTCCGAGCATTTGGAGATGATCGCAACGATCTCGGTCGGGTACGACAACTTCCCGCTCGAGGCGCTAACGCGCAGGGGGATCGCGCTGTGCAATACGCCGGATGTACTCACCGAAACTACTGCGGATACGGGATTCGCACTGATCATGACCGCGTGTCGACGAATCGCCGAATTGGATCGATGGGTAAGGGAGGGAAAGTGGCAAAGCCACGTGGTAGAGGCGCAATTTGGCCTCGACGTACATGGCAAGACCCTGGGGATTATCGGCCTGGGGCGTATCGGGGCGGCCGTGGCACGGCGAGGGGCGCTCGGTTTTGATATGCCGGTGCTTTACAGCGGTTCATCACCCAAGCCGCATGTGGAGGAAGAGCTCGGGGCCACGCACTGCTCGCTCGAGGCGTTGTTGGCCGAGTCGGATATAGTTTGTGTGACGGTGCCGTTATCGCCAGAGAGCCGCCATCTGCTCGATGCTCAGGCTTTCAAGATGATGAAGCCTTCAGCCGTCTTCATCAACATTTCCCGGGGCGCGGTGGTGGACGAGCCTGCGCTGATTCACGCCCTCGAAACCGGTGAGATTCGGTCGGCAGGGCTCGACGTTTTCGAACAAGAGCCCTTGTCTTTGGACTCGCCCTTGCTGAACATGCCTCAGGTAGTGCTGGCGCCGCATATCGGCTCAGCCACTCATGAAACGCGCGCATCGATGGTACATTTGGCGATTGATAATCTGTTGGCAGGGCTCGCTGGACAACGTCCCCCGAATATAGTGAATCCAGCCGCATGGGCATCTACACAATAGGAAGCGGTGTGAAGCAACTGGTAAAAATACACAATTTGCAGGACTTCGAGCACGCAGCGAGAAAGCATCTCCCTCGCCCCCTGTTCGGCTACATCGCCAACAGCGCGGAAGAGGGTTACACCCATGCCGCCAACCGCAGCGCCTTCGATGCTTACGGGCTGATGCCCCGTGCGATGGTGGACGTGTCCAGCATTGCCCTCGAGACCGAGCTTCTGGGCACGCGCTATCAAGCGCCGTTCGGCATCGCGCCGATGGGCATCAGTGCGCTCTCTGCCTACCGGGGCGATATCGTCCAGGCGCGGGCGGCGGCGGGGGAAGGGCTTCCGATGATCCTGAGCGGAAGCTCGCTGATACCGCTCGAGGAGGTGCTCGAGGTGGGGGAGACCGACTGGTTTCAGGCGTACCTGCCGGGCACGCTCGAGGAGATCGAGGCGCTGCTGGCGCGGGTCGAGAAGGCCGGCTACCGCCACCTCGTCATCACCGTGGACTACGCGGTACCGCCCAACAGCGACAACAACCGCAAGAGCGGCTTCTCGTCGCCGCTGCGCCCGAGCCTGCGCCTGGCCTTCGACGGTCTCACCCGGCCGCGCTGGCTGTTCGGTACCTTTTTGCGCACACTCTATCGCCACGGCCTGCCGCACTTCGAGAACAACTATGCCACCCGCGGTATCGCGGTGATGTCGAAAAACGTCACGCGCGACTTCTCGGGGCGCCGTCACCTGCAGTGGGAGTATCTGGAGCGAGTGCGAGCGCTGTGGCCGGGCAAGCTGATCGTCAAGGGCATTCTCAACCCGACGGATGCGAAGCGGGTCGAGGCGCTCGGCGGCGACGCGGTGATCGTCTCCAACCACGGCGGGCGCCAGCTCGACTACAGCCCGGCTGCGCTCGAGGCGCTGCCGGCGGTAGTCGAGGCGGTCGAACACATTCCGGTAATGATCGATAGCGGCTTTCGCCGCGGTACCGACGTAATCAAGGCGCTCGCCTTGGGAGCCCGCTTCGCGTTCATCGGGCGCCCCATGAACTACGCCGCCGCCGTCGCCGGCGAGGCGGGGGTGCGCCATGCGCTGAGGCTGTTGCGCGAAGAGGTCGAGCGCGACATGGCGCTGCTCGGCGTGACCGACATTCATCACCTGGGGCGCGAGCACTTGATCGAGCGTCGCGCCCCGGCGCCCCGCTAGCTTTTGATCTTCGCGGCGATCGCCCGGCCCAGGCTTTCGGTCGTACCCTGGCCGCCGACGTCGCGGGTCAGCACGTTCACGTCGCCTTCGGCCAGTACCGCCTCGATGGCATCGACGATCGCTTGGGCGGCATCATGATGGCCCAGGTGCTCGAGCATCATCGCCCCGGACCAGATCTGGCCGATCGGGTTGGCGATACCTTTACCCGCGATGTCCGGGGCGCTGCCATGGACCGGCTCGAACAGGCTCGGGAACGTGCCTTCCGGGTTGATGTTGGCCGAAGGCGCCACGCCGATGGTGCCGGTACACGCAGGGCCCAGGTCCGACAGGATGTCGCCGAACAGGTTGCTGCCCACCACCACGTCGAACCAGTCCGGGTGGAGCACGAAGTTGGCGGTCAGGATATCGATGTGGAACTTGTCCACGCAGACGTCCGGGTAGGCCTTGGCCATCTCCGCCACGCGCTCGTCCCAGTAGGGCATGGTGATCGAGATGCCGTTGGACTTGGTGGCCGAGGTGAGCTTCTGGCGCGGGCGGCTCTGGGCCAGATCGAAGGCATACTTGAGCACCCGGTCGACGCCGGTGCGGCTCATTACCGTCTCCTGGATCACCACCTCGCGCTCGGTGCCTTCGAACATCTTGCCGCCGATGCTCGAGTACTCGCCCTCGGTGTTCTCGCGCACCACGTAGAAGTCGATGTCGCCGGGTTTGCGGCCGGCCAGCGGGCTCTCGATGCCGGGCATCAGCTTGCACGGGCGCAGGTTGACGTACTGATCGAAGCGGCGGCGAAACTGGATCAGCGAGCCCCACAGCGAGATGTGGTCCGGCACCTTCTCCGGCCAGCCCACGGCGCCGTAGAAGAGCGCGTCGAAATCCTTCAACTGCTCGAACCAGTCGTCCGGCATCATCTGACCGTGCTCCAAGTAGTAGTCGCAGCTGCCGAATTCGAAAGTGGTGAACTCCAGATCGAGCGCGAAGCGTTTGGCGGCGGCTTCAAGGGCGCGAATGCCTTCCGGCATGACTTCGGTGCCGATGCCGTCGCCGGCGATCACTGCAATGGTGTGGGCCATGTGAGGCTCCTCGGTGGCGGGATGATGGATCGAGTGTAGCGCCTTTGGTGCGGGAAATAATCGGGCTATACTGCAAGCTATTGTTGCCTGAAAGTGGAGAATGGGTGGCTTCTCTCGACGATCTCGTTTTTTTCCAGCAGCTCGCTCGTGCCCGTAGCCTGACCGAGACGGCGCGCGCCCTCGGGCTATCGCTCTCGGCGGTGAGCAAGCGCTTAAAGCAGCTCGAGGCGCGCCTGGGCGTGACGCTGGTCGCACGCACCACGCGCAAGATGACGCTGACCCCGGAGGGCGAGCGCTATCTGGCTCGTGGCACGCTGATCCTCGAGGAGCTCGGTGAGCTCGAGAGCACGCTGGCCGATACCCAGGGCGAAGCCCTTGGCGGCCCGCTGAGGGTCAACGCCACCTTCGGCTTCGGCCGTGCCCATGTCGCGCCGCTGCTGTCGCGCTTCTGTCACGCCAACCCGGGGCTCCAGGGGTGGCTCGAGCTGACCAACTTTCCCGTGAACCTGACCGAGCAGGGCTTCGATATCGGCATTCGCGTCGGCGAGCCGCCGGATTCGCGGCTGATCGCCCGGCCGCTGTTGAAAAGCCGGCGAGTGCTGTGCGCTGCCCCCGCCTACGTGGCGCGCATGCCGGCGCTCGAAAGCCCCCAGGCGCTGGCGCGACACGAATGCCTGGTGGTGCAGGAGAACGGCACCGACTTTCCTCTCTGGCGCTTCGAGCCCCGGGAGGGCGGGCCGGTGCAGGCGGTGAAGGTGAGTGGGCGGCTGGCCAGCAACGATGCCGAGGTGATCACCCGGCTGGCGCTCGACGGTCACGGCGTGATGCTGCGCTCCTGGTGGGACGTCAATGCGCACCTCGAAAGCGGGGCGCTCGTCGCGCTGCTGCCCGATTGGCAGGGCGTGCGCGCGGACTTCTACGCGGTGTTCGAGGCTCGTCGCCACGTGCCCGCCCGAGTGCGCGCCTTCATCGACTATCTGGCGCGGGAGATGGCCGGGCGCGTGCCGCCGCTGCCGTGATGCGCGAGGCTAGCGTCAGGCCGGGTCAAGGCGCGCAAGCGGCGCCTGGTCGAAGTAGTCGACCAGCAGCGCGTACAGCGCCGGGTAGGCCTCATTGAGCTGGTCCGGTGCGGTGAAGAAGTATTCGCAGCACACCGCGAAGCACTCGCCGGGGTGGCTGGCGGCGTAGTCGTCGATGGGCGGGGCGATGCCCTGCTCGAGACAGCGCTGGAGATCCTCCCATACCTCGCTGAACACCGCGTACCAGCGCTTGGCCGAAAGCGTTCGGGGCAGTGGCGGGAAGCCGTCGATGTCCATGGAGTTGCCCATGTCGATCTTGTGGGCGAGCTCGTGGATCAGCACGTTGAAGCCCGTGAAGTCGCCGCTCTCCATGAAGTCGGTATAGGCGATCACCACCGGCCCCTGGTAGGAGGTTTCGCCGGCGCGCTCGTCGGTGATTTCGTGCACCACGCCGAATTCGTCCATCTCCTCGAGCTCGCGGGTGAAGCTGTCCGGCAGGATCACGATTTCATGGACGTTGGCGAAGGCCTCGCGATGCTCCGCCTCGCGCCAGCCAAGCGTCAGAAGGCACGCCTGGCCGGCAAGCGCCAGCCGGTCCACCTCGTCGAAAGGCACGTTGGCAAGCTCGGAGTGAAGCGCCAGGCGTTTGCTGGTCAGGAAGTGCCAGGCACGCTCGCCCAGTCGCTCGGTTTCAACCGGCGTCAGCGCGGCCAGAATCGGCGTGCGTCGGCACGCCTGTTGCCAGGCTCTAGAAGGGGGCGAGGAGGGCGTGCGGGTCAACCAGCGTTTGAACATGGGCGTCTTTCATGGCATCGAATCTGCGTATAGTGGCGCAATCGCCAAGCGTTCATCAACTCGATGCGGGTACACGCCGGAGAGAGCCCGCCATGTGGCCACGCGCTGCGTGCCGAGCCTGCCAGGAACGAGACGCTCAAGGCTTGCGGGCGCCGCGGGTGCTGGCGTAGCGCTTGAGCCCCCACAGCAGTACCAGGGCAACGGCCACGCCGGCCAGGGCCCATATCATTTCCTGGTGATCGCCGGCGGTGAACAGCGCGCCGAGTTGGCTGCCCAGGAAGATGACCGAAACCAGCCACGGCACGATACCGATGATCGACCCCAGCATGTAGTCGCGAAAGCGCAGGTGAAAGGCGCCGGCGAGCATGTTGGTCACGATGAACGGCGCGATCGGCAGCAGGTTGAACACGATCATGGTGCGTACGCCGCGCTTGGAGAGATAGCCCGACAGCCCGCGGAGGTGGCGACCACCGTAGCGCATCAGCGCCTCGCGCCCGAGCCAGTGGCCCACCCAGTAGGAGAGCACCGAAAAGCTCAGCGTGCCCAGCAGGGCGTAGCCAAAGCCCCAGGTGGTGCCGAACAGCACGGCCGTCGCCACCACCAGGACCGTCAGGGGAAACATCAGTAGAAGCAGCGCGTTGTAGAGCAGGATCACTGCGGCGAACATCCAGGGCTCACGCTGCCACTGACCGAGATAGGCAATGGCCGTGTTGAGACGCTGCGTCGACATCCAGTCCGATTGCTCCAGCCAGTGCCATCCGACCCCGAGCGCAACGAGAAGCAGTAACAGGGCAAAGCCCTTTACGAGCGTGCGTGACATTCCCTTTCACCACCGACCGTCGAAAAAGAGCGCCAGCATACGCCAGCCGATCGGTGGGTTGAAGAGCCAGGCGAACCTAGCGTGCCTGGACCACCTCCCAGGCCGGCTCGCCATCGCGGGTAGTGACTCCCGCCAACATGGCCTCCACCCGGGCTGGATGCTCTTCGATCCACTGGCGAGCGACCTCCTCGGCACTACGTTCGTTTTGCCCGAACTCCTGGATCATCCAGCTCTGCTCGTCGGCACTGAAGGTGAACTGCGAAAAGAAGGTGGCGACGTTCGGGTGCGCCGTTGCAAACTCGCTGCGCAAAAGCGTCAGCACCTCGCTTTCACCGTTGTTCTCGCCGAACAGGTCATGCGGGTCGTCCAGGTAGCGCATGGGAAACTCGAGGTTCATCCAGTGCGGCGTCCAGCCGACCCACACCACCGGCTCCTCGCGAGAGATCGCATCGCGGGCGGCGGAAAGCATGCCGATTTCGCTGGTGTCAACGATACGCCAGTCGCCGAGTTCCCAGACATTGGCATCGATCGCTTCCTGAAGGATCTCGCTGGCCGCCGAGCCCGCGCCGAAGCCGAGTATCTGGCCGCCGAAGGCGTCGCGATGCTCGGCCAGGTCGGCGAAGCTTTGCACGCCGCTTTCGAACGTGTACTCGGGTACTGCCAGGGTCATGCGCGCGCCATCCACGTTGTTGGCCACGTCCGTGAGTACGTCGGCCTCCTTGAGCGGCTGGAACATCTCGCGCTGGGCAGGCAGCCAGGCGCCCAGAAAGACATCGATATCGCCGCTCTCGATGCCCTGGTAGATCACCTGGAGTCCGATGTCGCGAGCCCGGGTCGAATACCCGAGATCGCCAAGAAGCTGCTCGGCGATCTCGGTCTTCACCGTGATGCCGGGCCAGGCGGGAACGCCGAAATCGATGGTATCGTCGGCGAGAGCGCTCGAGTACAGCGCGGGGCCGGCCAAGGCCGCGAGCGTGGCGAGTGTGGCCGGGTGGCGGAAAAATCGCATCAAGTCTACTCTCCTGCAGGCAAATGCGTGGGCGTCGTGAACGGACTTCGATCAGGACACGTTCATCGAAGAATCGGGGGCAAGTACACTTAGGGTAGGCGCTCAAGCGATTGGGGTCGAGGCAGGAACCATCGAGATCGCCTGCCGACAAAAATGATCAATTTTCTTGCCATTCTGGTGCAACCGTGAAAAATGGCTCGGCTTATTCGATATAAAAAGGTGCATATTCATGGATTTTTCCCTTCCATCGCTGCTTACCGCGGTCGTCGATCGCGGTAACGGCCTTTTATGGGGCAGCGTGCTGATCTATCTGCTGATCGGCGCCGGACTCTACTTCACCGTGATGACCGGCGCCGTCCAGCTGCGCTATTTCGGCCACATGTTCAAGCTGCTCAAGGGCTCGCGCAGTGCCAACGGCGGCATCTCGTCGTTCCAGGCGCTCTCCACGAGCCTCGCCGCCCGGGTAGGCACCGGCAACCTCGCCGGGGTGGCGCTGGCCATCTACTACGGCGGCCCCGGGGCGATCTTCTGGATGTGGATAACCGCCATGGTGGGCATGGCGACGAGTTTCATTGAATCGACCCTGGCCCAGGCCTACAAGACCGATCACGGCGACAACACCTTTCGCGGCGGCCCGGCGCGCTACATCGAGCGTGGCCTCGGCCTTCGCTGGATGGCGGTGCTGTTCTCGATCTGCCTGATCATCGCCTTCGGCCTGGCCTTCAACAGCGTTCAGGCCAACTCCATCGCCCAGGCCATGGAGCAGGCGTTCAGCGTGCCCACCTGGATGATGGGCGTGGTATTGATGGTGATCGTCGCGCCGATCATCTTCGGCGGGCTCAAGTCCATCGCCAAGGTGGCGGAGCTGGTCGTGCCGCTGATGGCGCTTTTGTACCTGATCCTGGCGCTGGTGGTGGTGGCCCTGAACGCGACGGAACTGCCCGCAGCGTTCATGACCATCATCAAGAGCGCTTTCGGGGTCGAGCAGGCCGCGGGCGGCGTGGCCGGCTACGCCATTTCCCAGGCGATCATGAACGGTATCCAGCGCGGCCTGTTCTCCAACGAGGCGGGCATGGGCTCAGCGCCGAACGCCGCCGCCACCGCCAGCACCCGTCCGGACCATCCGGCGGCCCAGGGCTTCATCCAGATGCTCGGGGTGTTCCTGGATACGCTGGTGATCTGCACCGCGACGGCGGCGATCATCATCATGTCCGGCCCGGAGATTCTCGCCGGCGAGGAGACCAACGGCATCCAGCTGACCCAGCTGGCGCTGTCGACCCATGTCGGCGACTGGGGCGCCATGTTCGTCGCCGTGGGCATCTTCCTGTTCGCCTTCACCTCGGTGATCGCCAACTACTCCTACGGCGAGTCGAACATCGAATACCTGGCCGGGCGCCGCGCGCCGGTGGCGATTCTGCTTTACCGCCTGGCGGTACTGGGCATGATCATGGTCGGGTCGGTAGCGAGCCTGGGCGCGATCTGGAATTTCGCCGATCTCTCCATGGGCGCCATGGCGATCATCAACCTGGTCGCGATCCTGATGCTCTCGCCGATCGCGTTCGCGCTGTTCCGCGACTACGAGAAGCAGCTCAAGGCGGGTGTCGAGCCGGTCTTCCGCCCGAGCCAGTTCCCGAAGCTGGCCCACAAGGTGGATACCAAGGCCTGGCCGGACCGCGACTGATTCGGTCCTGCACGTGTCATCGCCCCGCCAAAATGAGCGGGGCTTTTTTTTATGGTGAAGGATTCGTTTTTATCGAATTCAAGACCGGATAATTTGCGCTTTCGGTTGAATGAAATCGACGTAAAATGGCCATCAAATTTACCTGCCACCAAGGTTTACCTAACATTAAGGTTTACCTACCAACAAGGAGTCATGCCATGACCATTCGCGCCCTGCTCGTTACCTCTTCCATCCTCGGCGATAACGGCCAGTCCAACGTCCTGGCCAACCGCTTCAAGGCCCAAGCCGCAGCGCGTGGCGATGTGGACGTGAGCCTGCGCAACGTAGTGGCCGATGCGCTGCCGCATCTCGACATCGCGGAACTGGGCGCCTGGCAGACCCCGGCCGCCGAGCGCAGCGCCGAGCAGGCGCGCCTGGCCGGCTATTCCGATGAACTCCTGGCGGAGCTTCGTGCGCATGACGTCATCGTCATCGCGGTACCGATGTACAACCTGGGCGTGCCCTCGCAGCTCAAGGCGTGGTTCGACCGCGTGCTGCGCGCCGGCGAAACCTTCCGCTACACCGAGAACGGCCCGGTGGGGCTGGTCGAGGGCAAGCGCGCGATCGTCCTGGCGGCGCGCGGCGGCCAGTACGCCGGCAGCGAGCTCGACAGCCAGACGCCGCACCTGAAAAGCATGCTAGGCTTGATGGGCATCACCGACGTCGACGTGGTGTTCGCCGAAGGGCTCAACATGGGCGATGCGCTGCGTGATGGCGCCCTGAAGGAAGCTTTCCAGGCTATCGACCAGCACGTCGCCGCCCTTTAACGATGTGACACCGGCAGGGAGACTGGCGCATGCGCTCGGCGCTTCTGGAACAGATCTACACCATCGTGGCACAGATTCCCGAAGGGCGAGTGACGACCTACGGGCGCATCGCCAAAATGACCGAGGGCGCCACGGCGCGCTCGGTGGGCTCCGCCATGCGCCACCTCCCCGAGGGGCACGAGCTTCCTTGGCACCGGGTGATCTCCGCAAGTCTCGCGCTTGCCGATCACCAGGGGGCCGCCCGCCAGCACGAAAAGCTGCGCGCCGAAGGCGTGGCCTTCGATGCCAAGGGCCGTGTACCGGACCATCTGGTGTGGCCGTAGGTGGGGAGTAGTGAGTCCTGGAACGTAAAAAAATGCCGCCCAGCCGGGCGGCATTTTTTCATTCACGATTCACGCTAAAACGCTCAATCGTCCAGCTTGCCACCGGATTTCCACGACCAGTCGCGCCAGCGCAGGTCGAATAGGTCCTTGCGCCGGTCCTTGAGGTTGGTCACCGAGCCTTCGGCACGCACCACGGTCAGCCGCGTCAAATCCAGGTCCGAGAAGAAGATCATCTCGGTGTTGGGGGTGGTTTCCGCCAGCACCGCGTCGTGGGGGAAGGCGAAGTCCGAAGGCGTGAACACCGCCGACTGGGCGTACTGGATGTCCAGGTTCTCGATCGAGGGCAGGTTGCCGACGCTTCCGCACAGCACCACGTAGCACTCGTTCTCGATGGCCCGCGCCTGGCCGCAGTGGCGCACCCGCAGGTAGCCGTTCTTGGTGTCGGTCCAGAACGGCACGAACAGGATGTCCATGTCCTGGTCGGCGAGCAGCCGGCCAAGCTCCGGGAACTCGACGTCGTAGCAGATCAAAATACCCACGCGCCCGGCGTCGGTGTCGAACACCTGCAGGTCGTCGCCGCCTTCGATCACCCAGTCGCGGCGCTCCTGCGGGGTGATGTGGAGCTTCGCCTGGCGGTCGATCTCGCCGTCACGATGGAACAGGTAGGCGATGTTGTAGAGCTTGCCATCCTCGCCTTCCTCGATCATCGAGCCGCCGACGATGTTGATGTTGTAGGAGACCGCCATGCGCGAGAGTTCGCTCTTGAAGCGCTCGGTGAAGCCGGCCAGAAAGCGGATCGCGGCCATCTGGTCCTGCTGGGCGGCGCGGTCCTGCAGGCCCATCAGGGGCGTGGTGAAAAGCTCCGGGAAGACGGCGAAGTCGCTCTGGTAGTCCGAGAGCGCATCGACGAAGTACTCGATCTGCTTGAGCGCGGCCTCGACCGAGGCGAACTCGCGCATCTGCCACTGTACCGCGCCCACGCGTACCTGGGTGGGGCGGGTGTCGAGCACGCTTTCCGCGGGCTCGAAGAGGATGTTGTTCCACTCGAGAAGCGTGGCGTAGCCGCGGGACTGCTCGTCTTCCGGCAGGTACTTGCGCAGCAGGCGCTTGACCTGGAAGTCGTTGGCGAGCTGGAACGACAGGATCGGGTCGTAGATTTCCTTGCGTGACACCTTGTCGATGTACTGGGCCGGGCTCAGTTCGTCGGCGTGCTGGTGATACTCGGGGATGCGCCCGCCGGCGAGGATCGCGCGCAGGTTGTGCGAACGGCACAGCTCCTTGCGCGCCTCGTACAGGCGCCGGCCGAGCCGGTAGCCGCGATAGTCCGGGTGGATGAGCACGTCGAGCCCGTACATGGCGTCGCCGTTCTCGTCGTTCAGGATGACTTCCCGGTGGCCGATCAGGTCGTCGTAGCGATGGGGGTTGGAGAACTCGTCGTAATCCACCTGCACGGTGAGCGCCACGCCCACCAGCACGCCATCGTCCTCGATGGCGATCTGCCCATCGGGGAAGGCCTGGATCAGCTTGTCGATGGTGTGCTTGGGCCAGGCGCCACCGATATCGTGATAGACCGCGTCCATCAGCGTTTTCAACTGGTCGTAGTCGTCACTCGTCAGGTTGCGAAGATTGAGGTGCAGCTCTTCCAGGGACATAGTTTTGGGTACCCACCATATAAGAACGTGAAACTAGTGTATCACTGCTGCGTGCTGCGGGTTTCGCGGCTCGACACGGTTACGAGCGGGCGCGTGAGCGTCTGGGCCATGACCACCCCGGCCAGGATCAAGGCACCGCCGAACAGATGGAAGGCGGCGATGCGCTCGCCCAGAAACGCCATGGCGATCAGCGCACTGAAAAGCGGCATCAGGTTGATGAAGATACTCGCCTGGTTGGCGCCGATCTGGCGCACCGCGCGCATCCACAAGAACGTGGTGATGACCGAGGCGGGAATGCCGGCATACAGGATCAGCCAAACGTTCTGGCCGTCGAGGGGCGTCATCGGCCCCATGAGATAGGGCGGCAGCAGAAACAGCACCGCAAAGCACACCTGGGCATAGAGCATCACCCAGGGGGGAAGGTTCAACTGCCAGCGCTTGAGCATCACCCCGTAGAGCGCGTAGCAGATCGCCGCGATCACCATCAGAGCGTCGCCGAAGGCGACCTGGAGCTTCAACAGCGACAGCGGGTTGCCCTGGCCGAGCAGCACGCTCACACCGATGAACGCCAAAAGCCCGCCGGCCACGCCGCCCAGGGTGGGCGGCTCGCGCAGGATCAGCGCGCTCAGAAGCACCGTGAGAAGCGGCACCATGGCGGCGAGAATGCCCATGTTGGTGGCGGTGGTGGTTTCGGCGGCGATATAGCCAAGCCCCTGCCAGAGCCCCATGCCGAGAAGCCCGAGCACGGCGAATTTCGGCCAGTGGCGCTTGATCTCCGGCAGGTGCTTGAGCGTGGCCGGTAGCACGAAGGGCGTCATGACCAGAAGCGCCAGCAGCCAGCGTAGAAAGGCGATGCTGCTGGGGGCGATGGCGCCCACGGTTAGCTGGTTGATGGTCATGTTGCCGGACCAGATGATCACTGTGGCCAGCGGCGGCAGGAAATAAATCAAAGGCATAGCGGGTTCCCCGATAGTAAGCCGGTTAATGTGACGCGCTTTGTGGCGTTCGGCAAGGGGCGCTCGACGAAAGGGCGAGGGCAAAGCGCTGTACGCCGCGCGGGCGATGTCATACGCTTGTTTGAATACTCTGATCGAACAAGACGCGAGACACCGTGATGACCCAGCCGCCCGCCTATCCGCACCTTTTTCGTCCAATCACGCTTGGCCATGTCACCCTGCCCAATCGGGTGCTCATGGGGTCGATGCACACCAATCTGGAAGAGGCGCCGAACGGCTTCGAGCGTCTGGCCGCCTTCTACGCCGAGCGGGCGCGGGCAGGTGTAAGCCTGATCGTCACCGGCGGTATCGCCCCCAACGCTGAGGGCGCGGTGTTCGAGGGCGCCAATGCCCTGACCGACGAGTCGCAGCTTCCCGAGCACCGCCAGGTGGTGGAGGCGGTGCACGCCGAGGGCGGGCATCTGTGCCTGCAGATCCTTCACGCCGGGCGCTACGCCTACTCGCCGAATCTCGTTGCTCCCTCGGCGCTGCAGGCGCCGATCAACCCGTTCACGCCGCGGGCGCTTGAGACGCACGAGGTGGAGGGTCAGATCGAGGATTACGTGCGCTGCGCAAGGCTTGCCCAGGAGGCGGGCTACGACGGCGTCGAGGTGATGGGCTCCGAAGGCTACCTGATCAATCAGTTCCTCTGCCGGCGGACCAACCAGCGTGACGACGAGTGGGGCGGCGACTTCACCGCGCGCGCGCGCTTTGCGGTGGAGATCGTACGCCGCATCCGCCAGGCGGTGGGGGAGCGCTTTCTGATCATCTTCCGGCTTTCCATGATCGATCTGGTCGAGGAGGGCAGCAGCTGGGAGGAGGTGGTCGCGCTGGCGGGCATGATCGAGGCGGCCGGTGCCGACGTCATCAACACCGGCATCGGCTGGCACGAGGCGCGCGTACCCACCATCGTCACCAGCGTGCCGCGAGCGGCCTTCACCGAGGTGACCCGGCGCCTGCGCGAGCACGTCTCGATTCCCCTGATCACCACCAACCGCATCAACATGCCGGCGGTGGCCGAGCGGGTGCTGGCCGAGGGCCACGCGGATATGGTGTCGATGGCGCGGCCGTTTCTCGCCGACCCGGCCTGGGTGCAAAAGGCGCAAGCGGGGCAGAGCGACGAGATCAACACCTGCATCGCCTGCAACCAGGCGTGTCTCGATCACACCTTCGCCGGCAAGCTGACGTCGTGTCTGGTCAACCCGCGCGCCTGTCACGAGACCGAGTTCGAGCTGGCTCCGACC
>NZ_JAMZBC010000011.1 GCF_024158715.1 Halomonas sp. 707D7
CGCCAGAAGGCCAGCCGGTAGTGCTGGCGCGACAGCAGCGCGTGAAGCCGGGTGGCGCCGTGCTCGGAGGTGGCCTCGAACAGCGCCAGGGCGCTGGCCAGGGAGGCCTGGGCGCCGGGGTCCTCGAGCACCCGCTCGAGCTGGGAAAGCGCGGCCGGCGCCTGCGAGCAAGGGTTCGGCGCCTGAGCCAGGGCGTCGAAGAATGCCGCCTGTTCGTGAAGGGCGTTGTGCTCGGCAAAACGCAGGATATCGCCGTAGTGGCGCGGGTCGATGGGAAAACAGTGCTCGTGATAGGCGACATGAAAGCCCGCGGCGTCGAAGCCGAGTGCGAGCTCACCGCTTTCGAGGGTCTCGGCATAGGGCGCACCGAGAAACGGGGCCAGCAGCTTGCCGGCAAGCGTCGGGTCCGGCGAGTGCCAGTCGATATCGAAGAACGCACCGTAGGGGCTCTGCTCGCCCCAGGTGAGCACGCTTTGCCACCACGGGTTCTCCGATCCACCCACGGCGAGGTGGTTGGGCACGATGTCCAGTATCAGACCCATGCCTCGCGCTCTGAGCGCGGCGACCAGCGATACCAGCGCCGCCTCGCCACCGACCTCGTCGTCGATGCGGGTCGGGTCGACGCCGTCGTAGCCGTGCATGGAGCCTTGGCGCGAAGCCTGCAGCGGCGAGGCGTAGAGGTGGCTCACCCCGAGGGCGGCGAAATCGTCCACGAGCGCCCGGGCGTCGTCGAGGGTGAAATCGCGGTGGAACTGCAGCCGGAGCGTGGCGCGGATCGCGTTCATGGCGTGTCTCCTTCGGGCGCTTCGCGCCGGGCGCGCGTCAACCGCTCGAGGCGCTGGCGCGTTTCGGGGCAGCCGAACAACGTCGCGCTATCCGCGCTCAAGCGGCGGCGCCAGTTGGGGTGGCGCTCGTCGCTGTTGGGCAGGTTGGGCTGCTCCTCGAGTCCAAGGAGATCCTCGACGGGAATCAATGCCAGCGGCGCCGGGGTGGCCGCCAGGTGGTCGAGGCAGGCGTCGATCACTGTCGAGGCGGCCATGTCGGCGGCGTCGAGCCCGGTCGGCGGCGGCGGGCTGTGCAAGAGCCCGAGCGTATCGGCGAGCTGCCTGCGCGCCTTCCGGCGTGCGGCGGCTTCACTCGCATCGCTCTGCTCGGGCTTCAATAGCCCCAGCCGGGCGCGCCACTCGATGTCGCGCCCCGCCCACCAGCCGGCCACCGTGGGCAGGTCGTGGGTCGTGGTGGTGGCCAGCGCCCGAGGCGACCAGCGCGGCCCGGGCAGAAAGCCGCCGTCTTCGTCCTGCTCGAACCACAGCACCTGCATGCCGAGCACGCCTCGCGCGGCGAGGGCATCGCGAAAGCTCGCCTCGACGGTGCCCAGGTCCTCGCCGATGACGATGGCCCGGTGACGCCAGGACTCCAGTGCCACCAGGCGCAACAGCGCATCAGACGGGTAGCGCAGGTAGCCGCCGTCACTCGCCGGCGCCCCCTGGGGCACGAGCCACAGCCTCGAGAGCCCCAGCACGTGGTCGATACGCAGCCCGCCTGCGTGGGCGAAACCGGCGCGCAGCATGTCGATGAAGCTTTGAAATCCCGAGCGCGCAAGCCCCCAGGGCGAAAAGGCGGCGAGCCCCCAGTTCTGCCCCTCGGCGTTGAACAGATCCGGCGGCGCGCCGATGGAGAGGCCGTCGAGCATCTCCGCCGGACGGCTCCAGGTCTGGCTGCCGGCGGGGTCGACGCCGACCGCGAGATCGGCGATCAGCCCTACCGCCATGCCCGCCTCGCGCGCCGTGTGCTGGGCACGATCGAGCCCGTCGGCGACGAGCCACTGCAGAAAGGCGTGAAAGCTCACTTCCAGCGTATGCGCCTGGGCAAAGGCCTCGACGGCGTCGCTTTGAGCGTCGCGCAGCGCCTCGGGCCAGGCGTGCCAGTCGCCGGCGCCGCGGGTCTGTTGCAGCGCCTCGAAGCGACAGTGAAGGGCAAGTGCCGTGCCCCCAGCGTGGCAGAACGCCTGGAAGCGTTCGCGCAGCGCTCGGGTGGTGTCGTCGTCGCGGGCGATGAAGTCGTCGTACAGAAAGCGCAGCCAGGCGAGCTTGCTGCGCGCCGCCGCCGGCCAGTCGACGAGGGGCTCGGCCTCGAGCCCTGAAAGCGCTTCCTGCTGGGCGCTTTGCGCCTGGGCGCTGGTCACGGCTTCCTGGCCCAGCAGCGTCTCGGGCGCGCAGTGGAGCACGTTGCAGAGCAGCCGGCTCGACGGCGAGTAGGGGCTGTAGTGCTCGACGGCGGCGCTGAACATGGCGTGGGTGGGGCTGATCGCCAGGGCGTCGGCGCCGAGTTCGCCAAGCAGGCGTGCGCACTCGGCGAGCGCCTGAGTGTCGCCCAGTCCGCCGTCACCCTCGCGGCGCAGGGCGTAGAGCTGAACCGCCGCGCCCCAGAGCCTGGCAGGCTCGACGCCGGCCGCGTCCGCCGGGGTGAAACAGCGCGACGGCGCCACCGCCAGCGTCAGCTCGACCTGTTCGATCGCAAGCTCGTGGTAGCCGAAGACCGCGATGGCCGGTACCCGGCCCTGGTCGTCGAGGCGGCCCTGTCGGCGCTCGCCGCTCTCGAGGACCAGGCTGAAGGGCGTACCCGCCGGCAGCGGCGAAGGCAGGGCGATGGGATGGTCGACGTCCGTCGCCACCAGCGGCGGCCACTCCTGTGGCGTAGACGCGGCGGCAAGCTTCTCGAGGCGGCGGCGGCTATCGGCGATGGCCGCAGCGGATTCGGTGGGAAAGCCCAGATGGTTCAGCAGCCGGTGCTGGGCCGCGTCGGACAGCCGGCACGCCACCCCGTCGCTGTCCTCCCAGTCGAGCAGCAGTCCCGCCGCGCGGGAGAGATCGTGCAGGGCGGTACTCATGAGAGGACTCCACGCTCGTCAGGCATCAGCCACGCCGCCGCCGCGCGCGCCGGCAGCCGGCCCGCTTCGGCGGATCGAGCGACCGCATCGCGAGATTCGAACAACAGCGCCTGGAACGAGAGCCGCGCCAGCGCCTCGCTCTCGAGCGCTGCATCGCTCAGGTTGATGGCGATGGCCAGGTGCGTGCCGTCGCCGAGCTGCCAGCGGGCCAGCACCGCCTTGTCGCCCAGCACGTCGGCGCCCAGTGCCCGAGCGCCGTCGAGGCGCGGTACGATATGGCGATGGCGCAGGGCGAGCAGATGAATGTAGCGCTCGAGAACCTCGCGATGCGCCGGCGCGCCGCTCATCTCCAGATCCGGCGTCGAGGCATCGAAGGTCGCCCTGGCGTTGGGGTCGGGAATGCGGGCGCGGGCCTGGTCATCCTCGAAGGCGGCGAAGTCGGCGAACTCCGCCCGGCGACCTTCGCGCACCGCGTTGGCCAGACTTTCGTCGTGGTCGGTGAAGAACAGAAATGGGCGCGTCGAGCCCCACTCCTCGCCCATGAACAGAAGCGGCACCATGGGGGAGAGCAGAAGCAGGAGCGTGGCCGCCGCCAGAGCGTCCGGGTCGGCGAGCACGTTCAGGCGCTCGCCGAGCGCGCGGTTGCCGACCTGGTCGTGGTTCTGCAGAAACGCCACGAAGGCGGTGGGCGGCAGGTGGCCGCTCTGCTCGCCGCGCGGCCTGCCGTGGCGCGAGGTTTCGCCTTGGTAGACGAATCCTTCGCTCAAGCAGCGTGCCAGCCGCTTGGTGGGGCGCTCGGTGAAGTCTGCGTAGTAGCCTTCGTGCTCGTCGGTCAACAGCACGTGCAGGACGTTGTGCCAGTCGTCGTTCCACTGGGCGTCGAACAGCGCGGGCGCCAGCAGCGAGGCGCGGTTGGCTTCGTTCTCGAGCACCAGGTGGACGTGGCGCCCGGGCGGTGTCGCGCGGCGAATCGTTTCGGCCAGCTCTTCCAGGAAGTCCTGCTCGCCGATGGCGTGGACGGCGTCGAAGCGCAGCCCGTCCAGGCGGTACTCGAACAGCCACATCAGGGCGTTGTCGATGAAAAAGCGTCGCACCTGGGGCTCGCGAAAGTCGATCGCCGGCCCCCAGGGCGTCTTTACGTCCTCGCGAAAGAAGCGCTTGGCGTAGGCGTGCAGGTAGTTGCCATCCGGCCCGAAGTGGTTGTAGACCACGTCGAGAAACACCATCAGGCCAAGGCCGTGAGCCTCGTCGATGAGCGCCTTGAGCTCGTCGGGGCTGCCGTAGCTCGCCTGCACCGCGTAGGGCAGCACGCCATCGTAGCCCCAGTTGCGGGTACCGGGAAACGCCGCGATCGGCATCAGCTCGATGGCGGTGACGCCCAGCGCCTTGAGGCGAGCAAGCTGGGTGCCCACGCCTTTGAAGCCGCCGAGCGCGCCGGCATGAAGCTCGTACAGCACGGTTTCGTGCCAGGGGCGGCCCGGCCAGTCGGCGTGGCGCCAGGCGTAGCGTTGCGGGTCGATCACGAGGCTCCAGCCGTGCACGCCGTCGCTCTGCGCGCGCGCGGCCGGGTCGGGCACGTCGAGCGCCTCGTCCTGGGTGACGACGCGGTAGCGATAGCGTGCGCCGTGGCCGCAGGCGGCGCTGATATGGGCGCAGTCGTCGGCGCCGATCTCCATGGCGATGGGCTCGCGCCCCTTGAGCAGCAGCTCGACTCGCACAGCGTCCGGCGCCCACAGGGTGAAGCGCGTGCGCGCCGCGTCGATCATCTGGGCGCCGAACCTTGGCGTCTCGAGCGCGGTCGCCGCTGCGCTACTCATGGGCGCACCGCCGCGACCGCTTCGGCGTCGAGTGCCTGCTGGTAGAGCCGGGCATAAGGCACGATGGACTGGCGCCAGTGGTAGCGCCCGGTCATGGCGGCACCGCGCATGGCATTGAACAGATCCGTCGAGCGATGCACCGCGAAGGCGCGCTGGATGGCGCGCATGTAGCTTGCAAGCTGCATGTCGTCGAACAGAAAGCCGGTGACGCCATCCTCGATGGTGTCGGCGAGCCCGCCGGTGCGGTGGGCGATGGGCAGGGAGCCGAAGCGCTGGGCGTACATCTGGCTGAGCCCGCAGGGCTCGAAGCGCGACGGCATGAGCAGGAAGTCGCTGCCGGCGAACAGACAGCGCGCCTGGTACTCGTCGAAGCCGATGTAGGCGGCCACCGACCCTGGCGAGCGCCGGGCGAGGGCCTTGAGCGCCTGCTCCACGTGGTGCTCGCCGCTGCCCATGAAGACGATCTGACCGCCGGCTTCGACGATCGCGCGGGTGGCTTCGATGGTAAGGTCGAGCCCCTTCTGGTGAACCAGGCGCGAGATCACCACGAACAGCGGCCCCGCGCTGGGTGCAAGGCCGTAGCGGCGACGCACGTAGTCGGCGTTGGCCTGCTTTCCGCGCCAGTCGTTGGAGGAGAACGCCTGGATCAGGTGGCTGTCGGTGCGCGGGTCCCAGGAGTCGTCGATGCCGTTGGGAATGCCGCACAGCCGGCCTTGGTCCGCCTTGCAGCGCAAAAGCCCATCGAGCCCGCAGCCGAAGCGCGGGGTGGTGATCTCCTGGGCGTAGGTGGCGCTGACCGTGGTCACCTGGGTGGCATAGTTGATGCCCGCCTTCATGAAGGAGAGCTCGCCGTAGTACTCGACGCCGTCGATATGGAAGGCCTCATCGGGAATGCCCAGCGCTGCCAGGCGCGAAGCGGGGAAGAGGCCCTGGTAGGCGAGATTGTGGATGGTGAAGATGCAGGGCGCGGGGGTCGCCTCGAAGTGCAGGTACGCCGGTGCCAGCCCGCAGGCCCAGTCGTTGAGGTGCAAGAGCGCCGGCTGCCAGTCGAGCCCCGCCTTGCCCTGGACGATGTCCGCCGCGGCGCGCGAAAGACGCGCGAAGCGCACATCGTTGTCCGCCCAGCCGGCGTCCTGGCCGTCGCCGTAGCCGCTGGAACCGCGCCCGTAGGGCGTGCCTTCGCGGTTATAGAGGGCATCGCACAAAAGCACGTAGACGATCAGGCCATCGCGGCAGGTGATTTGGCCGATCTCGCAGGCGGGCAGGTCCGCGAAAGCCTCCACGCGCCCCACCGGGGTGATGGTGTGATCGGCGGTGAGCATCTCGCGGTAGGCGGGCATCAGAACGCGCACGTCGTGGTGTGCCGCCAGCGCTCGGGGCAGGGCGGAGGAGACATCGCCAAGCCCGCCCACCTTGATGAAGTCGCTCATCTCGGTAGTCACGAAAAGTACCGAGTGAGAGGGGTGTTCGGCGTTAAAGGATGCGCCTTGCGTGAGTCGCCCGAGTGCAGAATCGATGCTTTTAGAAACGCTGCACGGTTTTGGATTTTGACGATTAACTGTTGTTGGTAAAGAAATAAAAGACGTCTTGATTTTATTATCTATTATTTCTTTAACGATGGTTTTTCCAATCTTTGAACGTGGCTCTCTTGACGCTTTTTTGCTGTTGGTTTCCCCGTCTAGCACCCCATCATCCATGCTCAACCTCCCCGGTCATCATGGTAACGATCATCGAAATGGATAACTCATGAATAGAGCGGTACGTCCCTCACCGCCCGAGCCAAGGCGCGGCGTTTCGCTTGAATCACTTTAGTTGAAAAAAGCCAAAGAGAAAGCGTTTGAACGAATCATAATAAAAGGCAAGGAATGCACTCTTTTAGTGCTTCTGGAGTTTTCTTTTTTGGGTAAAAATTTTTGAATATAATTTATATCTAAAATACATGGGTTTAATGAGTGTTTGTTAACGCGTGTTAAAAACAGGTCCACTTTTAATTAAGTGCTGCGAATAAAAAAGGCGTCTTGTCGAGAGGAGAAAGCAGGCAAGAAAGAAGGAAGGAAGGCAGGAAGGGTCGTCCTGTCGACGACCCGTAAGGATCAACCCGAAAACGAGAGGAAGAAGAGAATCAGCGGGGGCGAAAGCAGCGAGAGAATGAAACCACTGACCACGGCGATGGGAACGCAGGCAACGCCGCCGTGCTGCTGGATGACCGGCAGGGTGAAGTCCATGGAGGTGGCGCCGCCGACGCCGATCGCCAGCGCCGCGTGACGATGGATGACCAGCGGGATCAGCATGAAGGCGAACAGCTCGCGCGCCAGGTCGTTGAAGAACGCCACGCCTCCCATCAGGGGGCCGAGCTGGTCGCCGATCAGAATCGCCGACAGCGAATACCAGCCGAAGCCCGACGCCATGGCGAGCCCTTCGGTGATGCTCAGCGACAGCATCGGCGCCGCCACGATACCCGCGAGAAGCGAACTCGCCGCCAGCGTCACGGCAATGGCAAGCCCCAGGCGGTTGAGCAGTATCTGGGAAAGCGCCATGCCGGAGTTGCGCAGCTGGCAGCCGATCAGCGCCAGCAGCGCGTAGAGCACCCACTCGGCGAGCGTGTCCGCAAGCGAGTAGACGCCTTGCCCGAGCAGTGGCCCGAGCGCGAGCCCCGCGACCACACCCGCCACTACCGCCGCCAACAGCCCGAGCGAGCCGCGCATGGCGGCCAGCTTGCTGGTGGGCGCATCCTTCACCACCGGCGAGTCGCCGGCTCTCAGCGCCAGGCGACGCGAGAGCCAGGCAAGTGCGGCCAGGTTGAAGAGCGTGGTCACGGCGAACAGCACCAGCGCGTAGCCGCCTAGGCGAGAGAGCTGGCTCGAGAGATTCTCGAGCCCGGCGAGTCCCACGCCCATCAGCACCAGGATGACGTAGACAGAGGCGCTGACGGCGCGGTTGATGGTGTGCAAAAGGCGCGGCGAGCGCACGCGCACGAGGTAGCCCCCGATCAGGGGCAGCAAGACGATGAGAAGACCGGTGAGCATCTAGGGGGAGGCACTTTCGCTTGGGTCGAACTGAGTCAACCGGAGGGTGGTGTCCCGGCGGCCGTCCTTGTAGTACTCGGCGGAGAGTATCAGGCCGGGCCAATCCGGATGGAAGTCGATCTGCAGGTGACGGTCGGGCTTGTCCACGTCTTGCAGAATCACGCTATGGGTGTCGAACTCGCCGGCGGGAACGCTGACGCGCTGCACCTCGTCGTTGTCGTAGTACTGGAAGTGCTCGTCGCGCCCGCGATGATCGACGAACTCCAGCGCACAGGGCGCCGCTTCGGTACAGCCTTCGCTGCCCGCGCGCCGCGACAGGTCGACGATCGCCGCCTGGCGGTCGAGGTGCGAAAGCGCTTCTTCGTCCAACTGGTAGCTGTCGCCGACGCCCAGGAGCGAGTAGCTGCTCGAGTAGAGCAGCGAGCGGGCCTGGTCGCCCTCCACGGCGAAGCGGCTGCGCTCCTCTCCACGTGCCACGGCGACGGAAAAACGCATGTTGCTGAGCCAGTGCAGGCCCTCCTGGCTCAGGGTGTGGCGCACCGTGGCGCCGGGCCAGCCGCGAATTTCCAGCCGGTAGCGCGCCTCGAAGGGGCGCGGTGCATCGAACCCATCGGCCAGGGTCGTGACCGGCGCGCCCAGGATCAGGCAGCCGAGCAGGGCTCCCAGGCCAAGCGTTCGATGGTTAGGCAAATTGATGGGCATGTGTCCTTGCTCCTTTCGAGTCACTCTTCCTTGTGAGCCGCCTGGCCTGCGATGGTTTCATGCCCGGATGACCGGAGTGTTCAATAGCCGTCGTCGGGGTTCACCGTGGCGAGGGTCTCGCCGGCTTCGAAGGCATGGATGTAGGAGATCACCTGGTCGATGGCGTCCACCAGCGGTGTCGGGGCGGCCATGTGGGGGGTGATGATAACACGCGGGTGGCGCCACAGGGGGTGTGTCGCCGGCAGCGGCTCCTCGCTGAACACGTCGAGCAGCGCGCCGCGCAGGTGCCCCGGCGTCCGATCATCGCCCAGGGCGGCCAGCAGGGCGTCTTCGTCGATCAGGCTGCCGCGCCCCGGGTTGATGACGCTGGCCCCCTTGGGCAGCCGGGCGAGGCGTTCGGCGTTCAGCAGGTGTTTCGTCGCGGCGGTGTCCGGCAGGATGGTCACCACGCTCTGTACCTGGCCGAGCAGCTCGTCGAGCCCTTCGTCGCCGTGCAGGCAGCGGATGCCCTTGATGTTTTTCGGCGAGCGGCTCCAGCCGAGGACTGGAAAGCCTGCCTGATCGAGGGCGGTGGCCACGAATTGGCCGATGGCGCCGAGACCCAGCACGCCCACCGGCCAGCGCGACTTCTCCACTACCGCGTGGGGGCGCCACTCGGCGCCTGCCTGCTGAGCCGCGTAGTGATCGAGGCTGCGGTAGAAATGCAGCACGCCGTAGAGCACGTAGTCGGCCATCAGCTCGCCCATGCCGGCATCGCGCAGCTTGACGATCGGCACGTCCCGGGGACGCTCCGGCAAGGCGAGCAGGTGATCGACGCCGGCGCCCAGGTTGATGATGCCCTTGAGGCGTTGCTGCTCGGCCAGCAGGTGCCCCGGGGCCTTCCATACGGCGAGATAGTCGGCGCCCTGGCGCTCGCTCGCCGGGGCGTCGCTTCCGAGCACCGTGGCGCCCGGGAGCGCCTCGGAAAGGGCGGTCTGCCACTGCGCCGCCTGGTCGGTGTGTACCACTATCTTCATGGAGGGCTCCTGTGGATCGCATGTTGCGGGTTACGGACTATCATGGGTTAAGTGGGCTAAAGGCTGCAAGGATGCCGCACGCGCCGGCCCGCTCATCCAGGGAAAAGGAGATCGATCATGGCAACTCGCAAGGCCCCGGTGGTCACGCGCAAGCGAAGCGGCAAGGGCTTTACCTATCAAACCGAAGACGGCGAGACGCTCAAGGACAAGCAGTGGCGCGCCTGGATCACGTCGCTAGCGATTCCGCCGGCCTGGCGCGACGTCGAGATCACCCTCGACAAGCGCCACCACATCCATGCCACCGGGCGCGACGATGCCGGGCGCAAGCAGTACGTCTACAACCCCAAGTGGCGCGAAAAGCGCGAGGCGCTGAAGTTCGACCGCATGATCGACTTCGCCCAGCGGCTCACGCCGATGCGCCGGGTCACCGGCCAGCACCTGCTCCAGGAAGGCCTGCCGCGGGAAAAGGTGCTGGCCTGCATGGTGCGCCTGATCGACAGCGCCTACTTCCGACCGGGCAGCGAGCGCTACCGCGAGCAGAACGACTCCTATGGGCTGACCACCATGCGCTCGAAGCACCTGACCATCGACGGCGACGAGCTGATCTTCGACTACCGCGGCAAGAGTGGCCAGGACCAGCACCGGGTGGTCGAGGACGCACGGCTTGCAAGCGTGGTGGCACAGCTCGACGACACCCCGGGCTACGAGATCTTCAAGTACTTCGACGAGAACGGCCACAAGGTGCGCGTCGACAGCAACGATCTCAACGACTACATCCACGAGGTGATGGGCGAGCAGTTCAGCGCCAAGGACTTTCGCACCTGGGCGGGTACCTCGATCGCCGCCCTGGCGCTCGAGGAGCTGGGCGTCGACGAGGACGAGAAGATCAGCCAGAAGAACGTGCGCGAGGCCGTCGAGCGGGTGGCCAAGTCGCTCGGCAACACGCCGAGCATCGCCAAGGCGAGCTACATCGACCCGCGCGTGGTGGAGAGCTATCTCGACGGCCAGACGCTGGAGAATTTCCGCCAGCTGGTCGAGGTCGAGCTCGACAAGGAGGACCTGACCGGCCCGGACGAGCGCGCCGTGCTCGAACTGCTCAAAAGCCGCCTGAAGCGCAAGGGCTGACGCCTTCTATCCGCCGCGGCGGTTTTTGATAAAGGCTTTGACCAACGGCCAAGGGTCGGTGCTAGTATCGGCTCAAGACGGCAACGGCGGTGTTCGTGGAAACCTGCCACCGTACGGGCCCAGCAAGCTGGTTTCTAGTGATCCAAAAGGGCGAGTCGCTCGATGAATGAGGTTTCCCTGCCTTTCACTCGCGAAGAGTATGCAAGCCGCCTCTGGAAAGTGCGGGCGGAGATGGCCGGTCGCGGCATCGACGTGCTGATCGTCAGCGACCCCTCCAACATGGCCTGGCTGACCGGCTACGATGGCTGGTCGTTCTACGTGCATCAGTGCGTGCTGGTGGGGCTCGAGGGCGAGCCGGTCTGGTTCGGTCGACGCATGGATGCCAATGGGGCGCTGCGCACCTGCTGGATCGACCCGGAGAACATCACCTACTACCCCGACTACTACGTCCAGAACCCGGACATGCACCCTATGGAGTACCTGGCCCAGTCGATCATGCCCCGGCGCGGCTGGCACACCGGGGTGGTGGGCATGGAGATGGACAACTACTACTTCTCCGCCAAGGCCTACCAGAGCCTTCTGCGCGAGCTGCCCCACGCCCGCTTCATGGACGCCAACGCCCTGGTCAACTGGTGCCGGGCGATCAAGTCGCCCCGGGAGATCGAGTACCTGCGCGTGGCGGGCAAGATCGTCGAAGGCATGCACTCGCGCATCCTCGAGGTGATCGAGCCGGGCCTGCCCAAGAGCAAGCTGGTGTCCGAGATCTACCGGGTCGGCATCGAGGGGTTCGTCGATGACAACGGGCGCGTGTTCGGCGGCGACTACCCGGCGATCGTGCCGATGCTGCCGACGGGAAAGGATGCCGCCGCGCCGCACCTGACCTGGGACGACACGCCGTTTCGCGAAGGCGAGGGCACGTTCTTCGAGATCGCCGGGGTGTTCAAGCGCTACCACGCGCCGCTGTCGCGCACGGTGTTTCTGGGCACGCCGCCGGTCGACTTCATCCGCGCCGAGTCCGCGCTTCTGGAAGGCATCGAGAACGGCCTCGCCGTGGCCAAGCCCGGCAACCGCACGGCGGACATCGCCATGGCGCTGGGCGCTGCGATGGACAAGTACGGCTTCGATCGCGGCGGCGCCCGCTGCGGCTACTCCATCGGGCTCTCCTACCCGCCGGACTGGGGCGAGCGCACCATGAGCCTGCGCCCCTCGGACGAGACGATCCTTCAGCCCGGCATGGTGTTCCACTTCATGCCCGGGCTCTGGGTCGACGAGTGGGGCCTGGAGATCACCGAAAGCATTCTGATCACCGACGACGGCTGCGAGACGCTGGCGGACTTCCCGCGCCAGCTGTTCGTCAAGTAACGACCGAAGGATTTGCCATGACACTGCGACCGAGCCCGATCTCCGCCACCGTCGACTTCGACGCCGACGGCGTCCAGCACGGCTTTCTGAAGCTGCCGATCTCCACCGACGTCTCCGCCTGGGGCGCGGTGATGATTCCCGTCACCGTGGTGAAGAACGGCCAAGGCCCCACCGCGCTTCTGACCGGCGGCAACCACGGCGACGAGTACGAGGGCATCACCGCGCTGTTGAAGCTCGCCAATGCCCTGACCGCCGAGGAGGTGACTGGCCGGGTGATCATCGTGCCCTGCATGAACACCCCGGCGGTGATGGCCGGCACGCGCACCTCGCCGCTGGACAAGGGCAACCTCAACCGCAGCTTCCCCGGCGACCCGGACGGCTCAGCCACCGCCCAGATCGCCGACTACTTCACCCGCGTGCTGGTGCCGATGAGCGATGTGGTGCTCGATCTGCACTCCGGCGGGCGCACGCTCGACATCCTGCCGTTTGCCGCCTCCCACGTGCTCGAGGACAAACAGCAGCAGCAGGCCGCCCTTGGCGGCGCCAAGGCCTTCGGCGCCCCTTACGCCATGGTGATGTTCGAGCTCGACGCCGAGCGGCTCTTCGATACCGCCTGCGAGCGCCAGGGCAAGGTGTTCGTCGCCACCGAGCTCGGCGGCGGCGGCACCTCGACGCCGCAAAGCATGGCGATCGCCGAGCAGGGCGTGCGCAATTTCCTGATTCATTACGGGCTGGTGGCGGGCGAGGTGACGATGCCGGAGGGCGGCCAGGTCTATCTCGACATGCCGGATGCCACCTGCTACGTGCAGAGCCGCCACCAGGGCGTTCTGGAGCTGACCGTAGCGCTGGGAGAGGCGGTGAAGAAGGGCCAGACCATCGCCTACGTCTTCGACATGTCGCGTACCGGCGCCGAGCCGGTGGCGTACAAGGCCGAGCGCGACGGTATCCTGATGGCGCGTCGCGCGCCGTCGCTGATCAACATGGGCGATACGCTCGCGGTGATCGCCGATGTCGTCGACCGGCTCGAGGCTTGAGGGCGCGTGCTGAAACTCGACCGCTTCGACCTCAAGATCCTCGAGATCCTCTCCCGCGACGGGCGCATCACCAAGTCGCGCCTGGCCGAGGCGATCAATCTTTCGATCAGCCCCTGCTGGGAGCGGGTCAAGCGGCTCGAGAAGGCCGGCGTCATCCAGGGCTACAGCGCGCGCATCGACGCCCGGGTGCTGGTGCCGCGCACGCCGGTGTGGGTGCAGATCGAGCTCAAGGCGCACAATGCCGAGAGCTTTGCGCGCTTCGAGGCGCTGGTGATGGAAACCCCCGAGGTCACCGAGTGCGTGGCGGTCGGCGGCGGGGTGGACTATCTGGTCAAGTTCGAGGCGCGCTCGATCGACGGCTACCAGCGCCTCATGGACCGCTGGCTGGTCAGTGACGTCGGCATCGAGCGCTACTTCACCTATATCGTCACCAAGACGGTCAAGCAGAGCAGCGTCGATATCGAGGCGCTGGAGCATCGCTAGTCGTCGAACAGCCCAGGCTGGATGATCGACGAGGCGTCGTGGCGGCCTTCGCGAACCCGGTTGCGACCGGCGCGCTTGGCGGCGTAGAGCGCCCGGTCCGCTTCCAGGATCAGCGGCGTGAGCGCATCGCCTTGCTCGAGGAGGCCCACGCAGATGCCCACGCTGACCGTCACGCAGGCATGCTCCGACTCGCGGTGGGCGAGATCCAGCGCCGCCACCGTTGCCCGGATGCGCTCGCCGAGTGCGGCGCTCGACAGGGCGTCGAGCCCGTTGCCGGTGTGCAGCACCAGAAACTCCTCTCCCCCGTAGCGACAGGCCGTGTCCTGCGGACCGCAGGCGCTCTGGATCGCCTGAGCGACCTGCTTCAGGCAGTGATCCCCGGCGTCGTGGCCGTAGGTGTCGTTGAAGGCCTTGAAGTGATCCACGTCGATCAGGACGAGCGCGACGCGCTGGTCGCGCGCGCGGCGGCGCAGGGCGAGCGCCGCCGCGTGGCGGCTCAGGCCACGGCGGTTGGCAAGCCCCGTCAAGGGATCGATGTGGGAGATCTTGTCGAGGTTCTCGTTGCGCTCGGCAAGCTCTGCGCGCAGGGTGTCGGTGTTGAGGTTCTGGAGATAGAGGCGCAGCGACTCCGTCGAGAAGCGGTAGTTCGCCATCAGCGTCAGCACTACGGTCGGTACGCCCACCACCAGATGGTTGATCACGTACTCCTTGTCGGCTCCCGGCAGGAACCAGATGGTGGTGTAGAGGCACAGGCAGACGACGATCGAGGCGTAGACGCTCTGTTCGAAGGGCGGCGCCAGCACGATGGTCAGGACCAGCTGGAAGACGAGCCCCGCGTAGAAGTAGTGCAGCACCCGAGGGTTGTCGGTCCCCAGCAGCACGATGCACCACACCAGGGTCGCGACGCTCACCACGCCAATGCTGGCGAACTCCTTGTGGCGTATCGGCACCGGGCGCTGATAGTAGAGCAACAGAAGCACCGCCAGCGGCCCTACCACGAAAAAGCGTATCAGAAGCGAGCGCAGCCCGATGTCCGGCAGCAGGTACATGTCCACCGGAATATAGGAGAAATAGAAAAGCGCCAGCAGAAAGGTCACCAGGCGAAGGGTGGCAAGGCGCTGATCGTGGCGGTCACGATCGAAGCGCGCTTTCGCGGTGGTGTCGCCAATGCGCTGCGCGAGCAGGTCGAAATACGAAAGTCGGTACACGGGGGTTACCCTGGCTGGGCGTCCTTCGCCTTGACGTGATACCTGTTCCTTCAGGGTGTTTGCACGGCCAGGTTGCAGCGTCCGGCGGCCGGGGCGAATGAGCGCATGATAGTACTATTTCTGCAAGCGGTTCACTAAGCAAAGATTGGCGTTGCCGAAGTATTTTCAACGCAGTCGTCGATCCGGCGAGGTGCCCGTCAGACCGGCAACGAAAAAAACCTATCCAGGCGGTGACTTCGAAAAAAAATCACCACATTGGCGCAGGATTTTCGAAAACACTTCGGGTCGGCTCTTCGCTAAGCTGGCGGCATCGATTACCGGGCGCCCGGCAACGCCGTGACGTTCGCCGCGTGTACAGGAGTGAGCCATGACCCTGCTATCCAATGCGCTTTCCAGACGTCTCGACGATCCGCGCCTCTTTCGCCAGTACGCCTACGTGAACGGGCAGTGGACCCACGGCGAGAGCGGGCGCGAAGAAGCCGTGCTCGACCCGGCCACCCAGGACACCATCGGCCATATCCCGCTTCTGGAAGCCCATCAGATCACCGCGGCGGTGGATGCCGCCGAGGCGGCCTTCGCCCAGTGGCGCCTTTTGCGCGCCGACGAGCGCTGCGAGCGCCTGCTCGCCTGGTACGACCTGATCCAGCATAACCGCGAGGATCTGGCGCGCATCATGACCCTCGAGCAGGGCAAGCCGCTGCCGGACGCCCGGGGCGAGGTGGAGTACGGCGCAAGCTTCGTGCGCTGGTTCGCCGAGGAGGGCAAGCGCACCTACGGCGACACCATCCCGAGCCACATTCCCAACGCGAGCCTCGGCACGCTCAAGGAACCGGTCGGGATCGCGGCGATGATCACGCCCTGGAACTTTCCGCTGGCGATGATCACCCGCAAGGCGGCAGCGGCACTCGCCGCCGGCTGCCCGGTGATCGTCAAGCCCGCCAACGAGACGCCGTTTTCCGCGCTGGCGCTGGCCGAACTCGCCGAGCGCGCGGGCATTCCGGCAGGCATCTTCAACGTGGTGCTGGGCGAGCCCGCCGAGGTGTCGAAGATTCTCTGCAGCGAGCCGCGCATCCGCGCGCTGTCCTTCACCGGCTCCACTCGCGTCGGGCGGCTTCTGATGGAGCAGAGCGCCGGGACCGTCAAGCGCCTCTCGCTGGAGCTCGGCGGCAACGCTCCGTTCATCGTCGGCCCGGACATGGACCCGAAGGAAGCCGCGCTCGCTGCCGTGGCGGCGAAATTCCAGACTGCCGGACAGGATTGCCTGGCGGCCAACCGGATCCTGGTGCACGAATCGATCGTTGAGGCCTTCGTCGCCGCGTTTGCCGAGCGCATGGCCGCGCTCACCGTGGGCAACGGCTTCGAGGGCGAGGTGGACCTGGGCCCCTTGATCCATCGCCAGGCGGTGGAGAAGGCCGCCGCCATCGTCGATGACGCGATCTCCCGGGGCGCCACGCTGGTGGCCGGCGACCAGAGTCGCGCGCCGGGCCCGAACTTCTTCATGCCGGTGCTGCTCACCAACGTGACGCCGACGATGAAGGTCTGGCGCGAGGAGAACTTCGCCCCGGTCGCCGGCATTACCGCCTACTCGAGCGACGACGAGGTGATCGCCATGGCCAACGATACCGAGTATGGCCTGGCGGCGTATATCTACACCCACGACATTCGCCGCATCTGGAAACTGATGCGGGCGCTGGAGTACGGTATGGTCAGCGTCAACTCGGTCAAGATGACCGGCCCCCCGGTGCCCTTCGGCGGCGTCAAGCAGTCGGGCCTTGGCCGCGAGGGCGGGGCCACCGGCATCGACGAGTACCTGGAAACCAAGTATTACTGCCTGGGGGCGCTGGGCTCGGTGTCCGGCAGCTAGGCAAGCAATGACCTATTAACGATGACAGGAAATGCCCCGCCCGACGGCGGGCGGGGCGCTCGAACAGAAGGCAGCGTATGAGTCAGCATCAAGCGTTAATCGACCGCGACCGCAAGGTCACCTTTCACGCCTCGACCCACCTCAGGGACTTCGCCCACGGCGACGCCCCGGGTCGCGTGATCACCGGCGGTAAAGGCATCCACATCGTCGACAAGGACGGGCGCGAGTTCATCGACGGCTTCGCCGGGCTCTACTGCGTGAACATCGGCTACGGGCGCACCGAGATCGCCGAGGCGATCTACAAGCAGGCGCTGGAACTCTCCTACTACCACACCTACGTGGGCCACGCCAACGAGCCGCAGATCGAGCTTTCCGAGCGCATCGTCAAGGCCGCCGGCATGAACATGTCGAAGGTCTACTACGGCATGTCGGGCAGTGATGCCAACGAGACCCAGCTCAAGATCGTGCGCTACTACAATAACGTCTTGGGCCGGCCGCAGAAGAAGAAGGTGATCTCGCGCATGCGCGGCTACCACGGCTCCGGCATCGCGTCGGGTTCGCTCACCGGGCTCAAGGCGTTCCACGACCATTTCGACCTGCCGATCGACACCATTCGCCATACCGAGGCGCCGCACTATTATCTGCGCAGCGCCGAGCAGCACGGCATGACCGAGCCGGAATTCTCCGCGTTCTGCGCCGAGAAGCTCGAGGCGATGATCCTGGAGGAGGGCCCGGACACCGTGGCCGCCTTCATCGGCGAACCGGTACTCGGCACCGGCGGCATCGTGCCGCCGCCGGAGGGCTACTGGCAAGCGATCCAGGCGGTCCTCAAGAAGTACGATGTGCTGTTGATCGCCGATGAAGTGGTGTGCGGCTTCGGGCGCACCGGGGCGGCCTTCGGCAGCCACTACTACGGCATCGAGCCGGACCTGGTCACCATCGCCAAGGGCCTCACCAGCGCCTACCAGCCACTCTCCGGGGTGATCGTCGGCGACAAGGTGTGGAAGGTGCTCGAAGCCGGCACCGGCGAGTTCGGCCCGATCGGCCACGGCTGGACCTACTCCGGCCACGCGCTGGGCTGCGCGGCGGGGCTCGCCAATCTCGACATCATCGAGCGCGAGAACCTGGTGGGCAACGCCGCGGAAACCGGCAGCTACTTCCAGACCCAACTGAAGAAGACCTTCGAGGGTCATCCGCTCCTGGGCGACGTGCGCGGCGTGGGCCTGATGGCCGCGCTCGAGTTCTCGCCGGAGGCGAAAGAGCGCCTGCACTTCGACCCGGCGCTGAAGGTCGGCCCGCGGGTCGCTGCGGCGGCCCTCGAGGAGAACCTGATCGCCCGGGCCATGCCCCAGGGTGACATCCTCGGCTTCGCGCCGCCTTTGACCATCAACCGCGAGGAGGTGGACGAGGTGATCAGTCGAGCCAAGCGCGCCGTCGACCGCGTCACCGACGAGCTGACCCGCTCGGGAGACCTCAAGACCGGCGCGCAGGAGGCGGCGTTCACCGTCTGACCCGGCGCCCGATCCAGACGCCGCTGCCTCGCAGCGGCGTTCTTGTTTTGCGCCGGGCAGGCTACGCTTAGTCTGAACGATCCACTTCAAGGAGGTGCATCATGCAACCGGTACTGGCCTTCGACGTCTACGGCACGCTGATCGATACCCAGGGCGTGGTCGACGAGCTCGAGCGGCGCCTCGAGGCCCCGGCAAGAGCCCAGGAGTTCGCCCGGCGCTGGCGCGAGAAGCAGCTCGAGTACAGCTTTCGCTTCGGCCTGATGGGGGCCTACGTGAGCTTCGCCGAATGCACCGAGAAGGCGCTGGTATTCACCGACCGCGCGCTGCAGACCGGGCTTTCCGACAACGACTGCGATCACCTGATGTCGGCCTACGCCGAGCTTCCCGCCTTTGACGATGCGCTCGCCGCGCTCGACCGACTCAAGAGCGCCGGGTTTCGCTGCGTGGCGTTCTCCAGCGGCACGCAGGAGGCGATGGGTGAGTTACTGGGGCGTGCCGGTGCGGCGCGCTACATGGACGAGCTGGTCAGCGTCGACGAGATCAAGCGCTTCAAGCCCGACCCGGCAGTGTACGCTTACCTGCGCACTCGGCTCGACAGCCGCCCGGAGCATACCTGGCTTATCTCCAGCAACCCGTTCGACGTGATCGGGGCCAAGCAGGCGGGTCTCAAGAGCGCCTGGGTGCGCCGGCGCTCGGATGCGCCCTTCGACCCCTGGGGAATCGAGCCGGACATGACCGTGCCCGACCTGCAGGCGTTCGCCGAACGCATGATGGGCTGAGAGGGCGACCCTTTCGAGGATCGCGGTTGACAAGCCGTAGCGCCCCTCCTATAAACACGCAATGTCCCCCACACTCAGGCTCCCATGTTCCTGCTGATCGTTACCGCGACGCTTGCCATTGCCCTGTCGTTTCTGTGCTCCATTCTCGAAGCGGCGCTTCTCTCCATCACCCCGAGCTACATCGCCAGGCTCAAGGACGAGCATCCTCGGCTGCACGCCTCCCTCGACCGGCTCAAGACCCATATCGACCGGCCGCTGGCGGCGATTCTCACCCTCAATACCATCGCCCACACGGTCGGGGCGACCGCCGTCGGCGCCCAGGCGGCGACGGTGTTCGGCGACACCTCCATCGCCGTCGTCTCGGCGGTGATGACGCTTCTGATCCTGGTGCTCTCGGAGATCATTCCCAAGACCATCGGCGCCACTTACTGGAAGAGTATCGCGCCGTATCTACCGCGCCTTCTGAAGCCGATGATCATCGCGCTTCTGCCGTTCATCTGGCTGTCGGAGCAGATCACGCGGCGCCTGGGTCGCGCCGAGCACGACGTGGACCTGCGCGACGAGATCAAGGTGCTGGCGCGCACCGGTCTCGAGCAGCGCGTGCTGGATGAAGACGAGTCGCGCACCATCGTCAACGTGCTCAACCTGCACGAAATCAAGGTTTCCGGGGCCATGACGCCGCGCACGGTGTGCGTGACGGTGGCGCCGAACATGACCGTGGCCGAGTTCGATGCCCGTCACGGCAAGGCATCGTTCACCCGCTTTCCGGTGATGGACGGTGGCGAGCAGCCTTTCGGCTACGTGCACAAGGCGGATGTCTATCACGCCGACGACGAGCGGACCATGCGCGATCTGATGCATCCGATCGGCCGGGTGGACGTGGCAGAGAACGTCGAGCGGGTATTCGTCGACATGCTCAAGGATCACCTGCACATGCGCGTGGTGTTCGACGATCACGGCACGTTCGTCGGTCTCATCACCCTGGAGGACATTCTCGAGACCCTGTTGGGCCGGGATATCGTCGACGAGACCGATAGCGTGGTGAACCTGCGCCATCACGCCAAGCAGCGTTGGCTTTCACGCATCAAACGCGATGAAAAGGGCGCTCCGGAAAGCTAGGCGGCGCGTTGGAACGAGGAGAGGACGCGCAGTGTCTTAGCACCGAATGTTCTATAGTGAATTGCATAAAGGTGGTTTAAGGTATTAAAAATTCGATCACCCGAGAAGGAGGCACCATGTCACTACGTATCAACGCGGTCGTTCCCGATTTCGAGGCCAACACCAGCCAGGGCAGCATTCGTTTCCACGACTGGATCGGCGATAGCTGGGCGATCCTGTTCTCGCACCCGAAGGACTTCACCCCGGTGTGCACCACCGAGTTCGGCGCCGTGGCCAAGCTCGGCGAGGAGTGGAAAAAACGGGGGACCAAGGTGATCGGCGTCTCCGTGGATGGCGTCGAGGATCACAAGCGCTGGGCCGGCGACATCGAAACCTACAGCGAAAGCGTCGTCGACTTTCCGATCATTGCCGACGAAGGCCTCGAGGTTTCCAAGCTCTTCGACATGCTGCCGGAAGACGCCTACCTGCCCGATGGCCGCACGCCAGCGGACAGCGCCACGGTGCGTTCGGTGTTCATCATCGGCCCGGACAAGCAGTTGAAGCTCTCCATGACCTATCCGATGACCGTGGGGCGCAACTTCGCCGAGATCCTGCGGGCGCTGGATGCGCTGCAAGCCACCGTCAAGCACGGTATCGCAACGCCAGCGGACTGGACCGTGGGCCAGGACGTGATCATTCCGCCGAGCGTATCCAACGAGGACGCCAAGGCGAAGTTCGGTGAATTCGACGCAGTGTTGCCTTACCTGCGCAAGACCAAGTTGAAGTGAGCCTCGGCGCCTCGGCGCTTGCGATACTCGAAAGGCGGCCTGCGGGCCGCCTTTTTCGTGAGGCGCGATCAGGCGGACTGAAGGGCGAGCTGGTCCACCGAGTCGGATACTCCCCGGGCGCCGGTGAGGATCTCGTTGACGATGGTCTCGATCTCGCCGACGCTCGTCTGGTTGTGCCTGCCCTGTTCGACCACCTGGGAAACGGCGAGGCTGGTGCGCTCGACCAGCTCGCTGTTCTCCTTGAGCACCCGGGTGATCTCCGTGACCGCCTCGCTCGAGCCCCGGGCCAGCTGGCGAACCTCGTGGGCGACAACGGCGAACCCGCGCCCCTGTTCGCCGGCCCGCGCTGCCTCGACCGCCGCGTTGAGCGATAGAAGGTTGGTCTGGTTGGCGATCCTGGCGATCGACTCGGTGATGGCGTTGATCGTCTGGGCCTGCTTGTTGAGCGCCGTCATCAGCGCCTGGGCGTCCTCCAGGGTCTTGGAGGCCTGCCGCGACTCCTCGAGCACCCGGTGCAGATGCGTCAGGCCGTTCTGGGCGATCTGCTCGGTCTGGCTCGAGGTGCTCTGGGCGGTCAATACCGCGCGCTTGGCGGCCTCGTTCTCCTCGACGGCGCGGGTGATGTCGGTGGCGAACTTGACGACCTTGGTCACCCGGCCCTGGTCATCGAATACCGGGTTGTAGGTCGCCTCGAGCCAGACGCTATGGCCCTCACCGTGCAGGCGCTCGAACTTGCCCTGCTTGAACTGGCCGCTGGCGAGCGCGCTCCAGAACTGGTCGAGCTGGGGCACGAAGTCGACGGTACAGAACATGCGGTGGTGGCGACCGGCAATTGCTTCGCTCTTGTAGCCCATGGTGCGCTCGAAGTTGGCGTTGGCGCTCAGGATGGTGCCGTCGGGGGCGAACTCGATCACCGCCATGGAGCTGTCCAGGGCCTTGAGAACGGCGCTGTGGCTCTGGGCCGACGCGTGCTGCCTGGAGATGTCGCTGGCGATCTTGACGATGCTCACGACCTTGCGACGGCGGTTCCTGACCGGCAGGTAGATCGCCTCGAGCCACACGTCCTCGCCACTGGCGCTGATGCGCCGAAAGCTCCCCTGCTGCGGCTCACCGCCGGCCAGGGCCGCCCAGAAGCGCTGGTAGTCGGGAGACGCCACCTCTTCCGGCGTGCAGAACAGGCTGTGGTGCCGGCCCGCGATCTCTTCGAGGGTGTAGCCCATCGTCTCGAGAAAGAGCGGACTTGCTTCTTGAATCAGGCCATCCGGCGAAAAGTGGATGCTGGCGGTATGCTGCTGAAGGGCAAGGGGCAGGGCGGCATGCTTCATGAACGTGAGCATAGGGCGTTCTCGTCAAGTATCGCGGTTGTACAATGGTAGTACGCTTTGTTTCGATGTAGCCAGTCTTTTGTATAGCTTTTGTATTGGTTTTCTCGTGCCTGGCAAGATCGCCGGTACAGTGAAAAGAGGGGGCTCAATGGCCGACGTGATGAATCATGGTATGAAACGTTGCATCATTGACCACCAGGTCAGGTTTGTCCAATAGAGGTTGACTTCTTCATGAATAGAGGTTGACTAAGCGTAGGTGCCAGCTGTCGCCTGCTTTAGTATACTCCTGCTCCTGGGCAGGCGCGTTCCACGCTCCTGCGATACGATCCATTCCAATGACAGCGATTCCTGCATGTTCCTTGTCTGCACGTGGATGATGACTCCACCCTAGCATCTCGCCTCGTTCGTGATTCTTACCATCGCTTGCACCGCGATGTCGGGCACTCGTGCCCGCAGCCCGCGCGATGGACTTCTGCGGCTATGCAACTAGCCCGGTTCTACGACAAGGTAACGATATGACACTTTTCAGCCGCCAAGAGTGGTTTTCGAACGTTCGGGGTGACGTACTCTCGGGTCTCGTGGTGGCGCTTGCGCTGATTCCCGAGGCGATCGCCTTCTCGATCATCGCCGGCGTCGACCCCAAGGTCGGACTCTACGCCTCGTTCTGCATCGCGGTGATCATCGCCTTCACCGGCGGGCGCCCGGGCATGATCTCGGCGGCCACCGGCGCCATGGCGCTTCTGATGGTGACGCTGGTGCGCGAGCATGGCCTCGAGTACCTGTTCGCCGCGACCCTTCTGACCGGGGCGCTGCAGATAGCGGCGGGCTATCTCAAGCTCGCCGACCTGATGCGCTTCGTGTCGCGCTCGGTGGTGACCGGCTTCGTCAACGCGCTGGCGATCCTGATCTTCATGGCGCAACTGCCGGAGCTCACCGACGTCACCTGGCACGTCTACGCCATGACCGCCGCCGGGCTCGGCATCATCTACCTGTTTCCTTACCTGCCGCTGATCGGCAAGTCGCTGCCGTCGCCCTTGGTCTGCATCGTGGTACTGACCCTCGTCTATCTCGTGAGCGGCATGGAGATTCGCACCGTCGGCGACATGGGCGAGTTGCCCGATACGCTGCCGGTGTTCCTGTGGCCGGACGTCCCCTTGAACCTCGAAACGCTCATGATCATCTTCCCTTACGCGATCATGCTCTGCGTGGTCGGCCTGCTCGAGTCGATGATGACCGCGACCATCGTCGATGACCTGACCGATACGCCAAGCGACAAGCATCGCGAGTGCAGGGGGCAGGGCATCGCCAACATCGGGGCTGGCCTGATGGGCGGCATGGCGGGCTGCGCGATGATCGGCCAGTCGGTGATCAACATCAAGTCCGGCGGGCGCACGCGGCTCTCCACGCTGATCGCCGGGAGCGTGCTGCTGCTGATGGTGGTGTTCCTGTCCGAGTGGGTATCGCGGATCCCGATGGCGGCGCTGGTAGCGGTGATGATCATGGTCTCGATCGGCACCTTCGACTGGGCCTCGATCCGTGATCTCAGGAAACACCCCTTGAGCACCAACGTCGTCATGCTGGCGACCGTGGCCGTCACCGTCGGCACCCACAATCTGGCCCTGGGCGTGTTCGTCGGCGTGCTCCTGGCGGCGCTGTTCTTCGCCAACAAGGTGGGCAACGTTCTGCATCTTGGCTCTACCGAACGCCATGCCGGGCGCGAGCGCGAGTATCGGGTCGTCGGCCAGGTCTTCTTCGCCTCCTCCGAGCGCTTCATGGCGGCGTTCGATTTCAAGGAGCGTCTCGACCGGGTGATCATCGATCTCTCCCGGGCGCACTTCTGGGACATGACCGCCGTGCAGACCCTCGACCGGGTGATGATCAAGTTTCGCCGCGAGGGGACCGACGTGGAACTGGTCGGGCTGAGCGAGGCAAGCGCTACGGTGGTCGACCGCTACACGGTGCACAACGACCCGCAGGCGGTCGATAGGCTGATGAACGGCCACTGAGAGAAAGGTCTGCACGATCGCGCGCATCGTTGTCACCACCGATGACGCGCGATGCTCGGAAAGCGCCGCTGAGCGATACTGATCCCGTGCTAGTCGCCCGCCCGGGCGAGCCGCACGCCGAGCCACGCTCCCCCCAGCCACAGGGCCAGGCTGAGCAGGGCATAGAGCGCGGCGAGCCCTGGCTGGGCACGCAGCAGATGAACGGTTTCCAGCCCGAACAGCGAAAAGGTGGTGAAGCCCGCGCAGAACCCCGGCACCAGCAGCGGTTGCAGGCGCGCCCACAGGGTTTGCGGGCGCCGGGAGGCGTGCGTTGCGAGCCAGCCGATCAGGAACGACCCCAGGGCATTGACGCATAGCGTCGCCCACGGTAGCGCACTGCCCGCCACCGCCAGCACCCACAGCGATACCGCGTAGCGACAAAGGCTGCCCGCTGCCGTGCCGAGGCCGACCGCGAGGCAGGTACGCGCGCCGCTCATGCCGCCCCTCCCCAAAGCCAGCCAAGCAAGGCCAATGCCACGCCCAGCGCCACGCTGCCCGCCAGGTTGGCAATGGCCGCGAGGTGGCGCTGCGCTTGCCACAGCGAGAGCGTCTGCAGGCTCAGTGACGACACCGTGGTATAGCCGCCCAAGACGCCTGTGATCATGTAAAGCCCCAGGGGGGAGTCGGCCAGCGCATCGATGCCGAAACGCCCCAGCAGCAGGCCCGCGACGAAGGCGCCGCTGGCGTTGACGATGAGCGTTCCCCAGGGAAAGCGTGCGCCCCACAGGCGGTCGGCGAGATGCGTGACACCGAGCCGGGCCATGCCGCCAAGCCCGGCGCCCAGCGCCAGCAGCCCCAGGTGAACGAAGCCTTCTCCCATGTCGTGCTCGCCCTTGGCGGTGAGTGAGGCCGAAGTTGAGGCCCGAAGTTGAAGCCTAAGTTGAGACCGGAGTATAACAGGCCCGCGAGAGCGGGCCTTGGCGAGATCAGACGGTGGCGCTTTCTGCCGTGGTCTTGGTGGATTTGGACGCGCACGTCGCGGCATTGATGCCCGACAACAGTGCCTTGAGCGACGCGCTCACGGTGTCGCTGTCCTCGGCCACGGCGCAGAGGCGCTGGCCGTCGATGTTGAGCTGCACGAAAGCGATGGCGTTGGCTTCGCTGTCGCCGCCGAGCGAGTGCTCGCTGTAGTCGACGATCGCCACGTTGACCCCCGAATGCTTGCGCCAGGCGTCGGTGAAGGCGGACATCGCCCCGTTGCCGGTGCCCTCCAGGCGCAGGGTTTCCGCGCCCTCCCAAAGCGTCACCTCGATACCTTCGTGCTGCCCCTTCGAAAGGCGGTAGTCGGCGAGCGCCAAAGGGGCTTGCTGACTGAAGTGCTCGAACATCACCTGACGAATCATCTCGCTCGAGAGCTCGCTGGCGCGCGCCTCGCTCTCCTTCTGCACGTAAGGGGCCAACGCCAGCATCATCCAGCGCGGCAGGTTGATGCCGTAGTCGCGCTCGAGCAAGAAGGCCATGCCGCCCTTGCCGGATTGGCTGTTGACGCGGATCACCGCCTGGTAGTCGCGGCCGATGTCGTGGGGGTCGATGGGCAGGTAGGCGACCTGCCACGGCTCGTCGGGCTTCTGGTGCTTGAGCGACTTGCGGATCGCGTCCTGGTGGCTGCCCGAGAACGCGGTGTAGACCATCTCGCCGACCCAGGGGTGGCGTGGATGCATGGCGATGCCGGTGCACTCTTGCACTACCTGGATGATCTCGTCGGGGTTGGTCAGGTCGAGCTCCGGGTCGATGCCCTGGCTGTAGAGGTTCATCGCCAGGGTCACGATATCCATGTTGCCGGTGCGCTCGCCGTTGCCCAAAAGCGTACCCTCGACCCGCTCGGCGCCGGCCAGCAGCGCAAGCTCCGCCGAGGCCACCGCGCCGCCGCGATCGTTGTGGGTGTGGACCGAGACGATCACGCTGTCGCGATTCTTGATGTGCTGGCAGAAATACTCGATCTGGTCGGCGTGGTGGTGCGGGCCGGCAACCTCGACCGTGGTCGGCAGGTTGAGGATGCACTTGTTGTCCGGCGTCGGTTGCCAGACGTCCATCACGGCTTCGCAGATCGCGATCGAGAAATCGATCTCGGTGCTCGAGAAGCTTTCCGGCGTGTATTCGAAACACCACTCCACCTCGGGGTAGCGCTCGGCGTAGGTCTTCACCCAGGTGGCGCCCTGCACCGCGATATCGGTGATGCCATCGCGATCCATCTCGAACACCCGCTCGCGCTGGATGGTCGAGGTGGAGTTGTAGAGGTGCACGATCGCGCGCTTAGCGCCCACCAGTGACTCGAAGGTCTTCTCGATCAGGTGCTCGCGGCACTGCACCAGCACGGCGATGGTGACGTCCTCGGGGATCTGCTCCTCCTCGATCAGCCAGCGCACGAAGTCGTAATCCGGCTGGCTCGCCGAGGGAAAGCCGACCATCACTTCCTTGATGCCGACCTTGACGATCTGGTGCCAGAAGCGCTTCTTCTGCTCGACGCTCATCGGCTCCAGCAGCGCCTGGTTGCCGTCACGCAGGTCTTCGCTCACCCAGATCGGGGCGCGGTCGAGATCCTTGTCCGGCCAGGTGCGGTCGAAAGCGGGAACACGGGGGGCGGGGCGGTACTTGCGATGATCGAAGGCCATGGTCGTTTCCTGACGATGATTCGGGTGAGACACAAGCCCGCCGATGAGCGCTTGCCGGATCGCGGCCGAGCGCAGCGGGACTTGTCACGATAGCACCAGTATACGCCGGGCCTGGCAGAAGATTATTGCTAATATGCAGTTGGGTGGAAGATAATCGGCATTAAATAGCGCTTATTGTTCATTCGTTGGCAGGAGATGCCAAATGTTGCCGGTTCCGCTCGAGCTCGACCGCTTCGATCGCCACATTCTCGATGTGTTGCAGCAGGAAGGGCGCATCAGCAACCAGCTGCTCGCCGAGCGGATCGGGCTGTCGCCGTCGCCCTGCCTTCGTCGGGTGCGTGCCCTCGAGGAGCACGGCTTGATCGCGGGCTATCGCGCCGAGGTGGACGCGCGCCGGCTCGGGTTCGACCTGATGGTGCTTCTGCACATCTCGATGGACCAGCACACCGCCGAGCGCTTCGACAACTTCGAGCGCCAGGTGCGCGAGATTCCCAACGTCATCGAGTGCTTGATCATCACCGGGCAGGCAGCGGATTTCCAGCTCAAGATCCTGGTGCGCGACATGGACGACTACCAGCACCTGCTCTTGCACGTCATCAACCGCATCGAAGGCGTCACCGGCGCCCACACCAGCTTCGTGCTGCGCCGGGTGTTCGAGCACCGCCCCATTCCCACGCGCCGCTGAGGCGCATCCACGGCATCACGCCGTCTTCCAGAGAGGAGAGACCCATGAGCACCATCCAGCGTCACGACACCAAGGCCCGCATGAGCCGCGCGGTAATTCACCAAGGCGTGGCCTACCTGTGCGGCCAGGTGGCGGGCCCCGAGGCGCGCCAGGGCGACATCACCGCCCAGACCACCAGCATGCTGTCCCGCGTGGACGCGCTGCTCGAGGAGATCGGTTCCAGCCGCGAGCAGCTTCTCAGCGCCACGGTCTACCTGAAGGATGGCAATGACGTCGCCGCCATGAACGCGGTATGGGACGCCTGGGTGCCCGAAGGGCACGCGCCGGCGCGCACCTGCGTCTGTGCGCCGCTGCCGGCTGACGAGCTCAAGGTGGAGATCACCGTGACCGCTGCCGTCGACGCCTGAGCGTGACGGGCGGGGCGGTCACTCAAGCGGAAAGCGGGTGTCCCGCAGGCTGTCCTTGATCTTCTTGAGGTGGGGCAGGAAATCCTCGCCGCGGCGCAGGGTCACCCCGGTGGCCAGCGCATCGATCAGGGTGAGCTGGATCACCCGCGAGGTCATCGGCATGTAGTGGTCGGTGTCCTCGGGGGTGGCGACCTCGAGGGTGGCGGTGCACTCGTCGGCCAGCGGCGAGTCCGGGGCGGTGATGCCCAGCACCACCGCGCCCGCCGCCCGGGCGAGCCTTGCGATGTCGACCAGCTCCTTGGTGCGCCCGGTGTAGGAGATGATCACCACCACGTCGCCGGTATGGCAGGCCGCCGCCACCATGCGCTGCATGAGAACGTCGATGTAGGCCATCACCGGCAGGTTGAAGCGAAAGAACTTGTGCTGGGCATCCTGGGCCACCGCCCCCGAGGCGCCGAGGCCGAAGAAGTGGATGTGCTTGGCCTGGGTGAGGTAGTCGACCATGCGCTCGACGGCGGCCATGTCCACCTGGCGCTGGGCTTCGTCGAGCGCGGCGATGGTCGCGCCGAAGATCTTCTGGGTGTACTGGGTGGCGCTGTCGCCGGGCTCCACCGCCCGGGTGACGTAGGGCGTGCCGCCGGCAAGGCTCTGGGCCAGCTTGATCTTAAAGTCCGGATAGCCCTTGGCGCCGAAGTTGCGACAGAAGCGGTTCACCGTGGGCTCGCTCACGCCCGCCGCCTGGGCCAAGCTTGCGATGCTCAGGCTCGTGGCCGCCGCCGGGTCGTCCAGGATGACGTTGGCCACCTTGTACTCGGAGCGATTGAGGTCGTCGAGCCGTTCGCGCAGGCGTTCAAGCAGATCGTGGGCCATCAAGACTCCAGGGCGTTGTTCATGGGTGGAAGCGCTTGCCAGCGAGTGCACCAGTCATAGAACTCGTCGGCGGGCAGCGGACGAGCGTAATGATACCCTTGCGCCGCCTCGCAACCAATGGAGCGCAGGTAATCCGCCTGGGCCTTCGTCTCGATGCCTTCGGCCACCACGTCGCACCCCACCGCGTGGGCGAGCTGGGTGATCGCCAGCGCCAGGTGACGATCGACCTCCTTGTGCTCGAGATCCATCACGAAGGCGCGGTCGATCTTGAGCGTCGAGAACGGCAGCGTCTTGATGTAGGCCAGCGACGAGTGGCCGGTGCCGAAGTCGTCGATGGCCACGGCGATGTTCACCTGGGCCAGGCGCGCAAGCTGGGCGCGGGCGTTGTGCATGTCGCTCAGGATGCCCGATTCGGTGATCTCCAGCGACAGGAAGTAGGGGGGAATCCCATGCTCCTTGAGCCTGGCGAGCAGCTTGTCGGCGAAGTCGTGGCGGGCGAGCTGGCGGGCGGCGACGTTTACCGCGATATGGAACGCGTCGTCGAGCAGCCTCTTCTCGCGCCAGACGGCGATATGGCGCATCGCTTCGTCGAGCACCCATTCGCCGATCGACAGGATGTCGCCGCTGGCCTCGGCCAGCGGGATGAACTCCACCGGCGATACCGGACCGAGCGTCGGGTGGTGCCAGCGCAAGAGCGCCTCGGCACCGATCACTCGGTGGGTCGAGAGCGACAGCTTCGGCTGGAAGACCAGGCTCATCTCGCCGCGCTCGGCGGCCTGGCGAATCGACTGCTGCAGGTGCAGGCGATGGCGCTGGCGCGCCTCGAGCTCCTCGTTGTAGCTCTGCACGCGTACCGGACCGTTCTTCTGCGGCAGCGCCAGGGCCGCCATGTGCACCAGCCGCTCCGGCTCGAACGGTTCGGCGGTGGCGCTGATGCCGATCCTGACCCCCAGGGGCAGCAGCAGGTTGTCCAGGGTCTGGTCCTGGTTGAAGCACTCGAGCAGCGTCATCGCCTGAAGGACGAGCTGCTCGGGGCTTACGACGGGCAGGATCACCAGCAGCTCGCTGCCGCCCCAGATGCCGAGCCTGGCGGTCTCGCCGAGCTTGTCGTAGAGCTGCTGGCTGACGTGCAGCATCAGCGTGTCGGCCACGGCGTAGCCGTGAAAGCGGATCACCTCGTCGAGCTGGTCGATGGCGATGAACAAAAGGCCCGTGGGCGTGCCGTCGCTCGACGCCATGCGCAGCATCTGGGTCAGCGCCCGGCGGTTGGGCAGCTTGGTGAGGGTGTCCGTGCGCGACTCCCGGTCGAGGCTTCTGGCCTGTTCGACGGCCAGGCGCTCGAGGGTGGTCGCCTGGGCGTGGCGCTGCTGGTAGCGCTGTTCGAGCGCCAGGGCGTTGCGAATGCGCATGAGCACGTCGTCGTGCTGGAACGGCTTGGTGATGAAGTCGCGCACGCCCATGCCCTGCGCGCGGCGACGCGTCTCCTCGTCGATCTGCGCGGTGAGCACGATGATCGGCGGCACGGCCTCGCCGAACTGCGCGGCGAGCGCCTGCATGACCGCGTAGCCGTCCAGGTGCGGCATGCGAATATCCAGCAGGATCAGGTCCGGGCACCGGGCCTGACAATACCCCACCACATCGCGCGGGTCGTGCAGGCCGTGCAGATCGTCGAAGCCGTGATCGTCGAGCAAATCCATCAGCAGCTCGACATTGGCGACGTTGTCGTCGACCACCAACAGATGCTTGCGGGCGAGTTTCATGGGTCACATCCATGTAGGGCGGGGAGAAGCGCCTCGAGCATGTGCGAGAGCTTGTCGATGTCGATCGGCTTGGTGAGGTAGTCGTTGAACCCGGCTGCCAGGCCCCTGTCGATATCCGCCGGCATCGCGTTGGCGGAAAGCGCCACCACCGGGGTGGCGTCGAGCCGGGGAGTGCGGCGCAGCGCCTCGAGGGCCTGAAAACCGTTCATGCCCGGCAGGTGGATATCCATGAGGATCAGATCCGGGGTGGCGTGACGCAAGATCTCCAGCGCCAGTTCGGCGCTGGTCACGCTTTGCAGCTCGATGTCAGCGAAGTCGTCGATGATGTCCTGCATCAGGCACTGATTGGCAGGATTGTCCTCGATGTACAGCAGCTGGCGACGCTTGCCTGCCGCCGGCGCCTCGGGGCGCGGCTTTGGGTCCTGCTCGTCGTGAGCGTGCTCGTCGGTCAGCGGCAGGGTGAACCAGAAGGTGGAGCCCTTGCCCGGCGTGCTCTCGACACCGATCTCGCCTTGCATGCGGGTGACCAGCTCACGAGTGATGGCAAGGCCGATGCCGGTACCCTCGATGGGGCCGTGCTCGGCGTCCAGGCGGTTGAAAGGCTCGAACAGCTCGTCGCGGCGCTGCTCGTCGATGCCAAGGCCAGTATCCGTCACGCTGATGCGCAGCGCCTCGCCCGTTGGCACCACGTCCAGCGCGATAGTGCCGCGCGGACGGTTGTACTTGATCGCGTTGGAGAGCAGGTTCAAGAACACCTGCTTGGTGCGCGTAGGATCGGCGGCGACTCGCCAGTCGCGGGCGACACGAGGGCGCTCGAGAGTGATGCCCGCCGCCTCGATGTTGGCCTCGAGCGTATCGCAGGCGTCACTCAAGACGTCGAGGATCGAGATCGGCTCGATGGCGAGCGTCAGGTGCCCTGCCTCGATCCGGGCCAGATCGAGAATCTCGTTGATCAGGCTCAGAAGATGCTGCCCGCTGGTCTCGATCTGCTGGACCTGGCGCTGCTGCCTTTCGTCGAGCGGGGCGCGGCGCCCCTTGGACAGCAACTGGGCGAAGCCGATGATCGCATTCAGGGGCGTGCGCAGCTCGTGGCTCATCGACGACAGGAACTCGCTCTTGGCCTGGCTCGCCTTCTCTGCCAGGTCGCGGGCGACGGCCAGGTCGCGGGTCACCTGCTCACGCTCGGCCATCTGGCGGTAGAGGTTGATCAGCAGCGCGCAGGTGTCGGTGAACGGCTGCAGCCAGTCGAGCAGCGCCTGGTTGAGCGGCTGCTTGCTGTTGGCGATGGCGTACATGCCGATCAGTCGGTCGCCACTGATGATCGGCACGCCCAGGTAGTTGTCCAGACGCGGGTGGCCGTGGGGAAAGTTGCGCTGGGCGCCAAGGCCGTAGACATCGTCGGTCATCACCACTTCGCCGTGGGCGTAGACGCGCCCCAGCAGCGTATCGGGCCTGGTCAGCGTCATGTCGCCGCTGCGCAGACGATCCATCAGCTCCCGGGAGGAGTCGCTCCAGGAGAGGTCGGTGATGGCGTGGATCTTGAGCGTGTTGGTGGTGTCGGTGGGCAGCACCTCACCGATCAGCGCGTAGTCGCTGTCGGTGAGCTCCCGCAGCGCCTCCATCAGGAAGGTCCAGAGACCCTGGCCGGACATCAGCGCCTGGTAGTCGGTGATGCCCTGGTGGAGCACCTTCAACAGGCTCTGCTCCTTGATGATTCGCCGGTTGGCCGCGTAGATGCTGGTCAGGTCGGTCAGCACGCCGAGAAACTCGACCACCTCGCCCTGGTTGTCGTGGATGGCGTTGACCGCCAGGTGGACCGGCACCCGGTGGCCTTGCTTGTGCATCGCCTCGACCTCGCGGCCACGGCCAATGACCTTAGGCGCCCCGCCGGAAAGAAAGCGCGCGATGAACTGATCGTGCTCGGCGGCGATATGCGGCGGCGTGAGCACGGCGATGTTCCGGTCGAGAAGCTCGTGGGCCTCGTAGCCCAGAAGACTCAGCGCGAAGGGGTTGATCGCGATGATCCGGCCCTGGCGATCGATGCGGATCTTGGCGGTGGCGCTCTTGCTGAACAGCGCCTCGAAGCGCCGCGCGGTGCGGGTCAGCTCGGCCTGCAGCTTGCGCTGGCGCAGTAGGTCGTCGACCTGGGCGGCGAGCTTTTCCAGCAGGCGCCTCTCGCGCGCATCGAAGGTGCGCGGGGCGGTGTCGATGACGCACAGCGTGCCCACGGCGTGGCCATCGAGCGGGCGCAGCGGGTGGCCCGCGTAGAAGCGGATGTGCGGCTCGCCCAGCACCAGCGGGTTGTCGGCGAAGCGCACGTCCTCCAAGGCGTTTTCGACCACCAGCGCCGAGTCGAGGTCGAGCGCGTGGGCGCAGAAGGAGTACGCGCGAGGCGTCTGATTCACCTCGAGCCCCACGTGGGACTTGAACCACTGGCGGTGCTCGTCGACCAGGGACACCAGCGCGATGGGCGCGGAGAAGATATCGCAGGCCAGATCGGTCAGGCGTTCCAGCGACTCGTCCGCGGGCGTGTCCATCACTTCCAGGCGTCGCAAGGCCGACAGGCGCTCCGGTTCTCGATCAAGTAGGGCGGCGGGTTGCATGGCGATCCTAGAAAGTGGGCAATCTACACAATATCGGTCTGTTTTAATCAAGCTTTAACGATCGAGCCGTTCGCGAGCGATTTTTTTGACGCCGCGAGGATGACCCGTTGCGGGTGGTTCTAGTGACGGCGCGATTGGGCGATACTGATCGACCGCGATCCACCCCTGCAACGCGAGGTGCCATGTCCCTTTCCACTGCGAAACTCGCGATTCTCTCTTCCATGGACGATGTCTCGCACAAGCGCTGGGACGCGCTGGTCGACGACGAGCAACCGTTTCTGCGCCACGCCTTTCTGGGCGCGCTCGAACATAGCGGTTCGGTCAGCGCGGCGACCGGATGGCAGCCCCGCCACCTGGCCCTGTGGCAAGGCGAGCACCTCGTGGCGGCGCTACCCTTGTACCTCAAGAGCCACTCCTATGGCGAGTACGTGTTCGACTGGGGCTGGGCGGAGGCCTTCGAGCGCGCCGGCGGCGACTACTACCCCAAGGCGCTGAGCGCGGTGCCCTTCACCCCGGTGCCCGGCCAGCGCCTGCTGGTCGCGCCGGGCGTCGACCCGGGCGAGGCCTGTGCGCGGCTCATGGAGGGCTGGCAGGCGCTGTGCGACGAGCAGGGGATCTCGAGCTGGCACCTGCTGTTCGCACGCCCCGCCGAGGTGGCCGCCTGGCAGGCGCGGCGCCCGGATTTGATCGCCCGCGAAGGCGTCCAGTTCCAGTGGCACGATGAGGGCTACGGCGACTTCGAGGGCTTCCTGGCCGGCCTGACCGCCAAGCGGCGCAAGACGATCAAGCGCGAGCGTCGCCGGGTGGCGGAGCAGGGCATCACCCTGCGCCGGCTCGAGGGCGAGGCGATCGACGCCTCGGCGATGGCGCACTTCTACCGCTGCTACGCGATCACCTATCACGAGCGTGGCCGCCCGCCGTACCTCAACCAGGCGTTTTTCGACGCCCTGCGCACGGCCATGCCCGAGTCACTGGTGCTCGTCCAGGCGCTGGCCGACGGGCGGCCCGTGGCGGCGGCGCTCTACTTTCGCGGCGCCACCACGCTCTACGGGCGCTACTGGGGGAGCGAAGTCGTGGCCGACTGCCTGCACTTCGAGGCGTGCTACTACCAGGGCATCGAGTACTGTCTCGAGCAGGGCTTGACGCTGTTCGACCCCGGCACCCAGGGCGAGCACAAGCTGGTGCGCGGTTTCTCTCCCACGCCGACCCGCTCGCTTCATTATCTGGCCCACCCCGGGCTTGCGGCGGCGGTGGCGCGGTTCTGCGCCGAGGAGGCGCGCCAGGTGGCAGCCTACCGCGACGCCGCGCGCGCCGCGCTGCCTTTCAAGGCGCGCACGTGACGCAGCTCGCCGCCCGGCGCGCATGATGGCATAATGCGCGCCGTTCACGCGCTGCGGTCAGGCGCCCGGCAACAGGACAAGACAATGCATCGTTGGCTAGTGATGGCCTTAGTGGGCATTCTGGGATTTTTGCAGTACCAGCTATGGCTGGGAAACGGCGGCTGGCAGGACCTGCAGCGCGTCGAACGGCGCGTGGTCGTGCAGGACGAGGCCAACGCCCCCATGCGCGAGCGCAACGCCCGGCTCGCCGCCGAGGTCACCGACTTGAAGACCGGTCTCGATGCGATCGAGGAGCGCGCGCGCAGCGACATGGGCATGGTGCGCAGCGACGAGCAGTTCTTCTGGGTGCCGGGGGTGGCGATCCAGAACGAGCTGATTGGCCTCAACGCCGCGCTGGTCACCCCGCCCACGCCAGGCTTGCCGAACGCCGACGAGCCCGCCGATGAGTGAGCGTCTCTGGCTGGTAGTGCCCGCGGCGGGCCAGGGGCGGCGCATGGGCGCCGACCGGCCCAAGCAGTACCTGCCGCTGGCCGGGCGACCGGTGCTGGCCCATACCCTGGCGCGCCTGCACGGCGCCTTCCCGACGGCGCGCCTGGCGCTGTGTCTGGACGCCGACGATCGCTGGTTCGACCCCGCCTGGGTGCCGTTTGCGCACTGGCAGCGCATCGATGGCGGGCGCGAGCGCATGGAGAGCGTGCGCAACGCCCTGGCCGCCATCGACGCCGCCGACGATGACCTGGTGATGGTGCACGACGTGGCGCGCCCCTGCGTCACCGTCGCCGACCTTCAGGCGCTGCACCTCGCCGCCGGTGCTCACCCGGACGGGGCGCTCTTGGCCATGCCCGTGGCGGATACCATGAAGCGCGAAGGCGGCGAGTGCCAGAGCGTGACCACCGAGCCCCGCGATGGGCTCTGGCATGCGCTCACCCCCCAGGGGTTTCGCTTCGCGCTGCTCGAGCGCGCGCTTTCCCAGGCGACGGCGCGCGGTATCACCGTCACCGACGACGCCTCCGCCGTCGAGGCGCTGGGTAGGGCGCCCAGACTGGTCAGCGCCCGGCGCGACAATCTGAAAATCACGCACCCCGACGATCTTGCCCTGGCGGCGGCCATCCTGGCGCTGCAGGCAGGCGACGGCAACGAAGAGTAGTCTCATGCGAATCGGCCATGGATTTGACGTACACCGCTTCGGGCCCGGCGACCACCTGATGGTCGGCGGCGTCCGGCTGCCTTTCGACCAGGGCTTCGTCGCCCACTCCGACGGCGACGTGCTGCTGCACGCGATCAGCGACGCGCTGCTCGGCGCCTTGGCGCTGGGCGACATCGGCCACCACTTCCCGGACACCGACCCGGCCTTCGAAGGCGCCGACAGCCGCGCGCTTCTGCGCCACGTCATGGCCCTGGTCCACGAAGCGGGGTTCGAACTCGGCAACCTGGATGCCACGATCATGGCCCAGGCGCCCAAGATGGCCCCGCATATCGAGGCCATGCGCGCGGTGATCGCCGACGACATCGGCGCCGCGCTCGGCCAGGTGAACGTCAAGGCGACCACCACCGAGCGGCTGGGCTTCACCGGTCGCGGCGAGGGCATTGCCGCCGAGGCGGTGGTGCTGCTGGTGGCGCGATGAGCGCATCGCCCTGGACGCGCTCGCTCAATACGCGCTTTGATGCGCCGCTGCCGGGCGAATACCGGCGCCAGCCAGAAGACTTCGTCGTCGACGAGCAGCTCGATTTCACCCCGGAGGGTAGCGGCGAGCACCTGTGGCTGCGCCTCGAGAAGCGTCGCCAGACGACCCTCGAGGTGGTGAAGGCGCTGAGCCAGCTGTGCGACGTCGGCCAGCGCGACGTGGGCTACTCGGGCATGAAGGATCGCTTCGCGGTGACGCGCCAGTGGTTCAGCGTCCACCTGCCCGGGCGCGAGGCGCCTCAGGCGCTCGAAGCGTCGCTTCGCGCGCTCGATCTGCGACTCATCGAGCAGGGGCGCCATCCGCGCAAGCTCAAGCGCGGCGTGCATCGCACCAACCGCTTTCGCCTGCGCCTTCGCGGCGAGGCGGTCGCGGCGGCCTCGTTCGAGACGCGCTGGGAGGCGCTGTGCGCCGAGGGCGTGCCCAACTATTTCGGCCCGCAGCGCTTCGGCGCTGGCCGGCGCAACCTCGAGCGCGCCCGGGCGCTGCTGGAAAAAGGCTGGCGCAAGCGTGACGATCGCCAGGGCATGATGCTTTCCACCGCGCGCAGCTTTCTGTTTAATGAGGGGTTGAGCGCGCGCATCGACGAGGGCACCTGGGCCACGCCGCTGGCCGGCGACACGCTGATGCTCGACGGCACCCAGAGCGTGTTCACCGCCGAGACGGCGGACGCCACGCTCGAGGCGCGCGCGGCGGCGCTCGACCTGCACCCGACCGGGCCCTTGTGGGGCGTGGGCGGGCAGGCGAGCGGGGCGGCGCTGGCGCTCGAGCGAATGCTGCAGGCGCGTCACCCGGCGCTGTGCGACGGGCTCGTTCGCGCCGGAGTGAGCAAGGCGCAGCGCTCGCTTCGGGCGCGGGTGATCGAGCCGAGCGCGACCCGCGAGGGCGACGACTCGGTGGTGCTCGAGTTCTCGCTGCCGCGCGGCAGCTTCGCGACCTCCCTGGTCGGCGAGCTGATCGCGCATCCGGACTTTTTCTGACCCAGGCTTCGAGCTTTCATCACGTCCAAGGAGAGGCGAATGCGGCGACTGCTGCTATCCAACGACGACGGCGTCCACGCGCCGGGACTGCGCGCCCTGTACGAGGGGCTTCTCGACCACGCTCACCTGCGCGTGGTGGCACCGGACCGTGACCGCAGCGGCGCGAGCAACTCGCTGACCCTGTCGCGGCCGCTGTCACTGAGCGCGCTCGACAACGGCTTCTACAGCGTCGACGGCACACCGGCGGACTGCGTCTATTTGGGCGTCAACGGCGTGTGGGAGGAGCGCCCGGACCTGGTGATCTCGGGCATCAACCACGGCAGCAACCTCGGCGATGACGTGCTCTACTCCGGCACCGTGGCTGCCGCCATGGAGGGGCGCAACCTCGGCATGAGCGCGATCGCCATGTCGCTGTGCGGCGAGCGCCACTTCGATACCGCCGCCCGGGTGGCGGCTACGCTGATCGGCGCCTCGGGGACGCTGTCGCTGCCGCCGCGCACGCTGCTGAACGTCAACGTGCCGGACGTGCCCTGGAGCGAGCTTCAAGGGTTTCGCGTCACTCGGCTGGGCTATCGCGGCCCGGCGGAGAAGGCGGTGCCCATCAAGGATCCGCGTGGTCGCACGCGCTACTGGATCGCCCCGGTGGCGGCCAACGCCGACGACGGCGAGGATACCGATTTCGCCGCCATCGAGGCGCGCTACGTTTCGATCACGCCGCTTCACACCGACCTCACGCTGCACACCGCGCAGCGCGACGTGCAGGCATGGCTGGATGCTTTTGACTGAGCTCTCGCCTTATGATCGCCGCGGGCGGGGAATGACCTCCCAGCGCACGCGCGATCGCATGATCGAGCGCCTGATCCAGCAGGGGATCGGTGATAAACGGGTGCTCGAGGTCATGGCCTGCGAGCCGCGCCATCTGTTCGTCGACGAGGCGCTGGCCCACCGCGCCTACGAGGATACGGCGCTGCCCATCGGGTTCGGCCAGACCCTGTCGCAGCCCTTGATCGTCGCGCGGATGACCGAGCTCGTGCTGCGCGCACGACCGCAGCGCGTGCTCGAGGTGGGCACCGGCTCGGGCTACCAGGCGTTGATACTGTCGCGGCTGGTGCCCGAGCTCTATTCGGTGGAGCGCATCGTGACGCTAGCCGAGCGCGCCGCCGACCGGCTGTGGCGACTCGAGGCCGAGGTGACGCTCGCCGTCGCCGACGGCGGTGAGGGGTGGCCCGAGGCGGGCAGCTTCGACGTGATCCTGCTCACCGCTTGCGCGCGCACGCTGCCCGAGGCGCTGCTCGAGCAGCTTGGCCGCGATGGCGTGTTGATCGCGCCACTGGCGTCGCCGGACGGCAGCCAGTGGCTGACTCAGATAAGACGGATCGGCGGGGCGTTCGAGAAGCGTCGCCTGGAGCCGGTCCGGTTCGTCCCTTTACTGCAAGGAGTGGTGGATTGAAGCATCGACGCGTGAGCATATTTCTGAAAGGCGCCGGCATGGGCGCCGCCGACGCGGTGCCTGGGGTCTCGGGCGGCACGATCGCCTTCATTACCGGCATCTACGAGGAGCTGATCCTCACCATCAAGCAGTTCGGCCCCAGTGCCTGGCCGGCCTGGCGTCAGGGGGGGCTGCGCGGGCTCTTCGCCCATCTCAACCTGGGATTTCTGATTCCGCTGCTGGCCGGGGTCGCGGTGAGCCTCGTGAGCGTGGCGCACCTGGCGCTCTGGCTGATGGAGGCGCATCCGCTGCTGCTCGACGGGTTCTTCTTCGGACTGGTGGCCGCCTCGGGCCTGGTGGTAGGGCGTGCCGGCGGGCGTCGCCGGTTATGGCATCTGCTGCCGCTACTGGCGGGGCTGTTGCTCGCGCAGGTGCTGCCCGCTCTGATGCCGCTGGTGCTGCTGGTGGGCAACGAGGCGCTGATCGTCGTGCTCGCCGGCGCCATCGCCATCAGCGCGATGCTGCTGCCCGGCGTGTCGGGCAGCTTCCTGCTGCTCACCATGGGGCTCTACGGCACCATCATGGGGGCTATCAAAAGCCTCGACATCGGTATTATCATGCTGTTCGGGATCGGCTGCCTGATCGGCCTGATGCTCTTTTCACGGCTTCTCTGGTGGCTCTTGAAGCGCCACCACGACAGTACCATGGCGCTGCTGCTAGGGTTCATCGTCGGCTCCTTGCCGATGCTCTGGCCCTGGCGCGAACTCACACGTTACCAGATGGGTCCCGAGGGCCAGGTGATTCCGCTGGCCCACCGCTATCTGCTGCCGGACGACTACGCCCGACTGACCGGTGACTCCGCCCAGATCCTGGCGGTGGTGTCACTTATGGTCGTCGGCGCTCTGCTGGTAGTATTGCTCAATCGGCGTGCAGCTCGTCAGGCCACGCAGTTCGATACGTAGCGGCGTTTAAAGGAGTAAGGTTTGCATGCGTAAGGTTTTCACACTGTCTCTGGTCGCACTGGCCATCAGCGGCTGCGCCAACCAGCAGCCACACACGCCTCAGGTAAGGGATTTGAGCGAGGCCAAGCGCGCGGTGGAGAGCTCTGCGCAGTACACCGTCAAGCCCGGCGACACCCTTTACGGCATCGCCTGGCAGCACGATCTGGACTACCGGGAACTGGCGGCGTTCAACAATATCGGTGCCCCCTACCAGATCCACCCCGGCCAGACCATCGCGCTGCGTCAGGGCGCCGGCGGTGCCCCGGCGGGCGGGGCCGGCCAGAATGCACAGAATCCGCCTTCCCAGCGCCCGAGCGGCGCGGTGGCCACCGGGCTGAATCCTCAGGCGGTGGCGGTGGCCAGCAGCCAGGGCGCCCAGGCGAGCCCGCAAGGCGAGCAGCAGATGGACTGGCTGCTTCCCGACGAGAGCGCCATCGAGCGCAACCAGCGCATCACGACCGAGCGCGCCCAGAGCGACGGCGCGCCGTCGGCGGAGCGCGAGGCGCCTGTCGAACGCGAGCCGCGCCAGGTCGAGG
>NZ_JAMZBC010000012.1 GCF_024158715.1 Halomonas sp. 707D7
CCAGGCTCGTCGCGAATACCCAGGCGAAGATGCCGACGATACCGATCAGCTGCGCGCCGAAGGAAGCATCGGTGTTGGTGAACGGCACCGCCAGTACGCCCCAGATGCCCACCACGCCGTGCACCGAGATCGCGCCGACCGGATCATCGAGCTTCAGCTTGTCCAGCGTGACGATGGCCGCGACCACGATCACCCCGCCGATGGCGCCGATCAAGGCGGCGCCCTGAGCGGTGGGCGACAGCGGGTCGGCGGTGATGGCCACGAGCCCGGCGAGCGCGCCGTTGAGGGCCATGGTCAGGTCCGCCTTGCGGAACCACAGCTTGGCCAGCACCAGCGCGGCGATGACCCCGGCAGCGGCGGCGGCGTTGGTGTTGACGAACACCTGGGCGACGTTGTTGGCCGAGGCCACGTCGGAGAGCTTGAGCTCGGAGCCGCCGTTGAAGCCGAACCAGCCCATCCACAGGATGAAGGTACCCAGGGTCGCCAGCGGCATGTTGGCACCGGGGATCGCGTGGATCGCGCCGTCCTTGCCGTACTTGCCTTTGCGCGGGCCGAGGATCAAGACGCCGGCGAGAGCGGCGGCCGCACCGGCCATGTGCACGATGCCGGAGCCGGCGTAGTCGGAGTAGCCCACGGCGTCGAGCCAGCCACCGCCCCAGGTCCAGTAGCCGGAGATCGGATAGATGAAGCCGGTCATCACCACGGCGAAGGCCAGGAACGCCCAGAGCTTCATGCGCTCGGCCACGGCGCCGGAGACGATCGACATGGCGGTCGCCACGAACACCACCTGGAAGAAAAAGTCGGCGCGCATGGCGTAGTAAGGCGCGTCTTCGCCGCCGGCGAGCGCTGCCTCGACGCTGTTCTCACCGCCGATCAGAAAGCTCAGGCTCGGCAAAAAGCCGCCCTCGCCGCTCGAGTACATGATGGCGTAGCCCACCAGCAGGTACATGGTGCAGGCGATGGCGAACAGCGCGATGTTCTTGGTCAGGATCTCGGCGGTGTTCTTGCCACGCACCATGCCGGCTTCGAGCATCGAGAAGCCGGCGGCCATCCACATGACCAGTGCGCCGCAGATCAGAAAGTAAAACGTATCGAGCGCATAGCTCAGATCGGTTACTTCATTCATGAGTCATTCCCCGTGTACGAATAACGTTGTATTGAAACGTTGTCTTGAAACGCCGTATTGAGCAGTACCAGCCGTAGGCAAGATGAAGGGTGGAAACGTCGGAGGCGTTGGTTGTGGTTATACGGCGTCGGCGCCGCGCTCTCCGGTACGAATGCGGATGACGTCCTCGAGCGGCGTGACGAACACCTTGCCGTCACCGATCTTGCCGCTGTTGGCCGCGCTGCAGATGGCGTCGAGCACGCCGTCGAGGCGCGAGTCGTCCACCGCCACTTCCACCTTCACCTTGGGCAGAAAGTCGACGACGTATTCGGCGCCGCGGTAGAGTTCGGTATGCCCCTTCTGACGCCCGAAGCCCTTGACCTCGGTGACCGTGATGCCCTGCACGCCGTTGTCGGCGAGTGCTTCACGGACATCGTCGAGCTTGAAGGGCTTGATGATAGCGGTGATGAGTTTCATCCCGGTTCTCCTGCTGGATGGGTAGCGGCGCGCCGCCTGAACGAATGCACTGCCTCGCTAATGCGCATACCGTGCCACTCACCCTCATGACCATTGGAATCAGTCACTTGACCGCGAAACGGGCTTTCCCGGGAGCCTCGACGAGCGAAGCTTCGAAACCGGCCCCGAGGGCTTGCACCAGCCGGGTGCGGAAAGAAAAACGCCCCGCATCATTTTGATGCAGCAAAAATTCGTGCCCTCGGGACGAGGAAACATGCGTATTTCGTCCGCGTTGCGTATCCTTGTGAACAAGCAGTTCACTTCTATGCGTTCGTACCAGGAGATAGCCATGGCGACCCAAGACCGCATCAGCCGACTCGCTCAGCAGATCGGCGACCGCTTGCAGAATGCCTCCCACGCCCCGGAGGATATCCAGAAAGGCGTGCAGCAGGTCATGCGCGGCGCCTTCGACCGGCTGGAGCTGGTGTCCCGGGAAGACTTCGACATTTTGATGGACGTGCTTCAGCGCACCCGCTCGCGGGTCGAGGCGCTGGAGCGCCAGGTGGCCAACCTGGAAGCCTCCATCGATGCCGCCCAGGCGACCCAGGCACCGGCGATGGAAGCCGAAGCGCAGGCAACGCCCGCTCCCGCCGAGCCGGCCAAGAAAGCGCCCAAGCCGCGCGCCACCAAGGCCGCCAAAGACGCCACCGGAATAAATCCCGACCTCGGCGAGTGAGCCCGGAAGGTGCCGGGCTTGCCCAGCAGACCAACACCGGAGCCGATGCACCAAGGTTCGATGACGCCCCGCAGGGGCGCACCAATGCGGGGCAGCGCTCTTGAACGCCATTAGCCACCAGACCCTGAATCAATGGGGGCAACGGTTCGGCATTCGCTACTGCCTCGACGACACCCCGGCAGGGGCGTGGGTGGCGAGCGGGCAGGTTCACGACGTACGCCTGCTCGACTCGCTGCACCTGACGCTCTCGAACCTCGACGTCGAGCGCGGCTATACCTCGTCGTCCTGTCAGAGCGTGCCGTGGTTCGTCAGCGTGGTGCTGTCAGGCAGCGTTTCGCTGACGCTGGGCGAGCAGACCCGTCGCCTGGACCCCGGGGAAGGGTTCTGCGCCTCACTGGCGGCCGACCGGCCACTGGTCGTTCATCAGCCCCGCCAGCGCCAGCTGCAAACCGTGAACCTCGCGGTGCTGGATACTGCGCCGCTGGGGCTACCCGCGCCATCGAGCCAGGACATCCTGCATACCTGGGCCCTGCCCACCGCCCTGCATCGCACGCTGTGCGATATGGCCCACCTGCCCGCCGGTAGCTGGCGCCAGCGCCTGACCTGGCAGGGGCTCGCTCTGCAACTGCTCGGCATCGCTCTTCCCGATGGCCAAGCAACCGCTCCCGCGCCGGGGCTTTCACCGCCCGAGCGGGCGCGGTTGACCGCGCTGCACGAACGCATTCGCCACCACCCCGGCGCAGAGTATCGTCTGGCGACCCTTGCCAGTGACGCCGCCATGAGTACGAGCAGCCTGCGCCAGAAGTTCCGCCGGCTCTACGGCTACACGCTTTTCGAGCATATTCGCCGCTGCCGGCTGGAGCAGGCCCGCCGCCTTCTCGCCCAGGGGCAAAGCGTGCAGCAAGTCGCCCACGCCTGCGGTTTCAAGCACGCGACCAACTTCGCTACCGCCTTCAAGCGGGCCTTCGGGGTCACTCCCCACACCTCAAGTCTCTTGCCCTGAGCGCTATCGGCACGTCCGTCGCCAAGGGTTCCTCGCACCCCGTCTTGTGGCATCGCGCATAGCAAATCTGGCGCTGGGCATACCTTTTTCGAGCCGCAAAAGGTAATAATTCTCATTATCTAAAACAGCGCTTCGCCTTGCCATCAGGACCCATCATGCTGCCCACCCGCTCCCTCACGCTCGCGCCCGTCGCCCTTGCCGTTCTTCTGGCGTCGTTTGACGCCCAGGCTCAAACCGTCTCGAGCAAGCTTGCGACCGTCACGGTGACCGCCCAGCAGGCGGCCACCAAGGTCGCCACCCCCTTTCTGGAAACACCCCAGAGCGTCTCGACCATCACCGGCGAGCAGATGCAGCGCCGCGGGGTCGATACCGTTCAGCGCGCCGCCGACTACACCCCCGGCGTTTACACCAACCAGGTCGGGGCCTCCAACCGCTTCGACTATCTGGTGTTGCGCGGCTTTTCCGATGGCAGCCTGAGCAACACGTTTCTCGACGGCCTGAAACTGATGGGCGACGCCAACTCTCACAGCACCATGAGGATCGACCCCTGGTTTCTGGACAGTATCGAAGTGGTGCGCGGCCCGGCCTCGGTGCTTTACGGGCGCGCCTCACCGGGCGGGGTGGTGGCGCTCAACAGCAAGCGCCCCGAATTCGAGCAAAGCGGCGAGCTGCGCTTTCGAGTAGGCAACAATCACCAGCGCAGCGCCGCGTTCGATTTGACCGGGCCGCTCGGCGACACGCAGCGCGTGGCGTTTCGCCTGACCGGTATCGCTCACGCCTCCGACACTCAGTTCGACACCGCCAGGGAGGAGCGCTACGCCATCGCCCCGCGCCTGACCTGGGACATGACCGATGCCACCAGCCTCACGCTCGAAGCGTATCTACAGGACGAGCCCGAAGGCGGCTACCACTCCGGCGTGCCGTTCGAAGGCTCGGTGGTGCCCCACAACGGACGCAAAATCCGCAATACCTTCTTCGATGGCGAAGAGGCTTTCGATACCTACGAGCGTACCCAGCGGATGTTGGGCTACACCCTGGAGCACCGCTTCAACGACGACGTCACCGCCCGCCAGCTGGTGCGCTACCTGAATGCCGACGTGGTGCTCAACCAGGTCTACGGCTTCGGCTGGAGCACGCCGGATGCCAATGAGCTGACCCGCTACTACTCGGGCAGCGACGAGTCGCTCAAGGCCTGGACGGTGGACAACCAGCTGGAAGCGGCGCTCGATACCGGCGCGGCAGCGCATACGCTTCTGTTCGGCGTGGATTATCAGCAGCGCGAGAACGAGGTCTCCTGGCCCTCCGGCGCCTTCCCGTCCCTCGATGCTTTCGAGCCGGTCTACGGTGTCGGGCTGGATGACGCGGTGTTCTACGACCCGACGCGCGAGCACCACAGGATCGAGCAGACCGGCGTCTACCTGCAGGATCAGATCAGCGTGGAGAAGTGGCGCTTCACCCTCGGCGGTCGCTACGACTGGGTGAACATCGACAACGTCGACCGCGATACCAACGATACCAGCTCGCTCAGCGATACCCAGTTCAGCGGGCGCGCCGGGGCGGTGTATCTGTTCGACAACGGCGTGGCGCCCTATGTGAGCTACTCCACCGCCTTTACCCCGACCAGCTTCGTCGACGAGCGTGGCGATTTGCTCGCCCCCATGGAAGGCGAGCAGTGGGAAGCGGGCATAAAGGTTCAACCGGAGGGCAGCCAAAGCCAGTTCAGCGCCGCCGTCTTCCACATCAGCCAGCAGAACGTGGCGACCAAGGAGCAGCCGACCGACCCCTACCGGGCCGTCGGCGAGATCGAGTCCCGGGGCCTGGAGCTCGAAGCCCAGACCCGACTCACCGACACACTGTCGCTGCAGGCGGGCTACAGCTTCACCGACATCACCTACGCCAAGAGCGACGACGGCAACCAGGGCAACAACGCCATCTACGCACCGCGTCACCAGCTTCAGGCCTGGGGCCATTACGCACCCACCGATGGCCTGCTGAACGGCATGGACGCAGGTCTGGGCGTACGCCACTACGCCGACATCGCCGCCGACCGCGCCAATACGGAGAAGGTGCCCGGCTACACCCTGGTCGACGCCACGGTGGGCTACGACTGGAGCCGGCAGGGCCTTGACGGCATCGAAACCCGCCTCAACGTCAACAACGTGCTGGACAAGGAATACGTCGCCACCTGCAACTCGCTCGACTACTGCTACTTCGGCGCCGAGCGCAGCGTGACCGCCAGCATCCATTACCGCTTCTGACCCCACGCCCATCGCCCGAGCCGTCGCGCTCGGGCGATGGGCGCTGCCACGTTTGCAAACAATAAGGATTATCGTTTAAATACCGGCTGACTTTTCGAGTGACGCCTTCTCATGCGCCTGACCGCCCTTCTCGCCCGTGGCCTGCTGCTGGCCGCCAGCCTCGTGCCGTTCAGCGCCGCCCAGGCTCAATGGGCGACGCTGGACTGGACCATCGCCGAGACGCTTCTGGCCATCGACGCGCCGATCGAAGGGGTGGCGCAGGTTCCCGCCTACCACGACTGGGTGGGCGAGCCGCGCATTCCCGAGACGGTGACGGACCTGGGGCTTCGCCAGTCGCCCAACTTCGAACTGATGGCTCGCGCCGCTCCCGAGGGGTTTCTGATCTCCCCCATGGCGGCAGCACTCGAACCAAAGCTTTCGCGCATCGCGCCGGTGACGTCGCTTGCGCTCTACTCGCCCGGCGCCCAGACCTGGAACGAGGTGCTCGACTTCACCCGCGAGCTTGGCGATATCACTCATCGCCCCACCGAGGCCGAGGCGCTGATCGACGCTACCGACGCGCTGCTCGCCGGATTGCGCCAGGACATGCCCGCCAAGCCCCCGGCGCTGGTCATGATTCAGTTCATGGACGCTCGCCACGTGCGGGTGTTCGGGCAAAACAGCCTGTACAGCGCCGTGCTGGATCGGCTGGGAATCGAGAATGCCTGGACGGCGCCCACCAACGAGTGGGGCTTCACCTTGACGGGGATCGAGGCGCTGGCGCGCTTCGACGAGGCGACACTGCTGATCGTCGACCCCCTTCCCGCCGGCGTGGAAGACGAGCTTGCCCGAAGCGGGTTATGGCAGCACCTGCCCGCCATCGCGGAGAACCGCGTGATTCGCCTGGCGCCGGTGTGGAGCTTCGGCGCCCTGCCCTCGGCCCAGCGCTTCGCCCGGGAGCTTGCCGCCGCGCTGGTGGCCCCACGCGGCGGCGAAACGGCTACCAGCGGTAGCTGAGGCTGCCGATCACGCTGCGCGACTCGCCGAAGTAGCACCAGTAGTCGCAGCTGGCCACGTACTCCTTGTCGGTCAGGTTGTTGACGTTGACCTGGGCCTGCCAGCCGTCGGCGAACTCGTAGCCGATCATCGCATCCACCAGGGTGTAGTCGCCCACCTTCGTGTCGCCATCCACGCTCGAGCCCACGTAGCGCACCCCGCCGCCCACGGTCACGCCGTCGAAGGCGCCGCCGGTGGCGGTGTAGTCGAGCCAGGACGATGCCTGGTGGCGGGGGATCAGGCTCGCCCGCTCATCGTCCTCGAGCCGCGCGTCGGTATAGGTGTAGGCGACGGTCGCGCGCAGGGCGTCGGTCACATAGCCCACGCCTTCGAACTCGAAGCCCTGGGAGGTGCGCTCGCCCTCCTGCACCTGGAACCCGGCGGGAGAGGTGACCAGGGTATTGTTCTCGGACAGATCGAAGACCGAGGCGGTGACGTAGCCGTCCCACTCGAAGGGCGCGTACTTGACGCCGACTTCCCACTGCTCGCCCTTGCGCGGGTCGTAGAGCGCCCCGGCGCCATCCACCTGGCCCACCGGCTCGAAGGATTCGGTGTAGCTGATGTAGGGGTTGAGGCCGTTCTCGCCCAGGTACATCGCTCCACCGGACCAGGAGAGTTCGCTGTCGTCGGAGCGCTCGCGGGTACCGGCGGTGCGGTTGGTGTTCTCGGTCTCGGCGCGGTCGTAGCGCACCCCGCCGAGCAGCACCCAGCGATCGTCGATGCGCAGCTGGTTCTGCAGGTAGACCCCGGTCTGCTCCTTGTCGATGTCGCGGCGGATGATGTCCTCCGGGGCCACCGGGGTGTAGTTGCCGTACTGCGGCGCGAACAGGTCGATCGGCGCGCCGAAGGCGTAGTCGTCCGCCTCGTCGCCGCGAATGCCCAGGTTCTGGTAGTCCAGGCCCACCAGCAGGGTGTTCTCGGTGCGCTCGGTGTACCAGTTGCCCACCATGCGGTTGTCCACGGTCCAGCTGTCCACGGTACCGTCGCGGTAGGTCAGCCCGCGGGTGGCGCGGCGCTCGTCGAGCGGGGACAGCACGTAGGAGCTTCGAAGCTCGAGCTCCATCTCGCTGTAGCGCAGGTCCTGCTCGAAGGACCAGGTGTCGTCGAAGGTGTGGCGCAGCTCGTAGCCAAGGCCCCACTGGGTGCGCTGGTTGCGATCGTAACCCGGCTCGCTGTAGTTCACCGAGCGTCCCACCCGACCGAAGGGCGTGTTCTCCACGGTGCCGTAAGGCAGCTTGAAGCCGTTGACCGGCACGCCGTCGTCTTTCTGGATACTGGCGAGAAAGGTCACGCTGGTAGCGTCGCTGACATCCACCGCCAGGCTCGGCGCGAAGTAGTAGCGCTCGTTGTCGGTGTGATCCAGGTCGCCGTCGCGCTCCTTGTAGAGTCCCACCAGGCGGTAGCGCACGTCGCCGGTTTCGGTGACCGGGCCGCTGGAGTCGATGCCGATCTGGCGATGCTGGCGGTTGCCCACCTGCAGGTTCACCTCGCCCTGGGCGGTATCGGTGGGGCGCTTGCTGATCGCGTTGATCAAGCCTCCGGGCGGCGCCTCGCCGTAGAGGATCGACGACGGCCCCTTGAACACTTCCACCCGGTCGAGCCCGAAAGGCTCCGGCAGCCATTGGTAGAAACCTTCGCGATAGATGCGCAGACCATCCTGATAGGTGGAGTGGTCGAAGCCGCGCACCTTCAGCCAGTCGGTGTCGTTGTCGCTGCCGTAGTGGCCGGAAAGCACGCCGGAGCGGTAGCGAAAGGTCTCGTCGAGCTGCTGGACGTTGCGCAGCTCGAGCTCTTCACGCTCCACCATCGAGACCGGGCGTGGCGTCTCGACCAGCGGGGTCGCGACCTTGAGCGCCGTGCCCACCACCACGACCGGGTCGCTTTCGATGGCGACCTCCTGGGCATGCGCCGTCAGCGCTCCTCCGGCGGCAGGCATCGAAAGGGCAATGGCGCAGACGAGCGGGCGCCGGGGGAAAAAATCACGGTGGAGCATGGAAGCAGTCTCTATTGGAAGCAGGCAGGCAAAAAAATGAGAATAATTGTCATTAATGCCAAGCGTAATACGCCCTCGCCCGGCTATCAAGCGCGCGGTAAATGCGCTACGTTGAAAGACAAAACAAAATTAGTCTTTCACTGCTCGGGGGAACGCAATGACGCTTGCCATCGTGAACACGCGCGCCGGGGTGGGGCTCGATGCCCCCGCCGTGCAGGTCGAGGTGCACCTGGCCAACGGCCTGCCGGGGCTGACGCTGGTGGGCCTGCCGGAGGCCGCCGTGAAGGAGAGCCGCGAGCGCGTGCGCAGTGCGCTGGTCAACGCCGGTTTCGACTTTCCCAATACCCGGCGCATCACCCTCAACCTGGCGCCTGCCGACCTTCCCAAGGAGGGCGGACGGTTCGACCTGCCGATCGCGCTGGGCATTCTCGCCGCCTCCGGCCAGTTGCCGGTGGAAGCGCTGGAGAGCATCGAGTGCGCGGGCGAACTGGCGTTGGATGGCAAGCTGCGCCCGGTGCCCGGCATGTTGCCCTTCGCCCTGGCCACCAAGGCCGCCGGGCGCCGGTTGATCGTCCCCAACGCCTGCGCCGACGAGGCAGCACTTGCCGGCAACGGCCTCACGGTGCTGCCCGCCGCCACGCTCTGGGAGGTGGTGGCGCATCTGCTCGACCAGGAGCGCATCGCCCCCCACGTGCTGCCCGCCCCGCCCAAGGCGCACAACCCGGCACCCGATTTGGCCGATGTGCGCGGCCAGCACCAGGCGCGCCGGGCGCTGGAGGTCGCCGCCGCCGGGGGCCATAACCTCCTGCTGGCCGGCCCCCCGGGCACCGGGAAGACGATGCTGGCGAGCCGCCTGCCGGGCATTCTGCCACCACTCGACGAGGACGACGCCCTGCAGGTCGCCGCGGTGCGCTCGGTGTGCGGGCTGGCGCTCGAGGCGGACTGGGGCCAGCGCCCGTTTCGCCAGCCCCACCACAGCGCCAGCGCGGCGGCACTCGTGGGCGGCGGCTGTCATTTTCAACAATTGTTGCGACTAAACAATAATTGCTGCGACAATCTCTATGTTGAGTTTACATAGAGCACGCCCTTGTGACCGTTTCTCTCAAACAATCCAGAACCTTTAGCTTTCAAGATGGCACCCTTAAAGACGAAACTGAGCGCTTGGTCGTTTGGTGGTACGGGCCTATCTTCAAAAATATCCGCTCACAAAGCGTCCCTAAAATTTATGTATTTTTAAGACCTATTGATCAGGAGAACAAATTAGGAGACGTGATTAAGCGAACGACGGTCTTAACGCATGTCGGACTATTGAGAATCGGCTCCGTCTGGGAAAAGGGCGTGAGCAACTCCCGCATCGCATTTGAGGAGAAAACATTCCCTGTTTCGTTCTCTCCGGGCGGCTGGCGGATTGTCTCCTTAGACGACTTGCACAAAGCAGGGCGCAGCCTCTATACCTCCTTTCATGAGGCAAGCTATTTACCGCTGGACAGAAAACACAAATCGTACCTGATTGAATTTGACCTCCCAGATGGCAAACATCTGCTCATCCCTTGCACCGAATTTTTTGCACGCGTTTACGGTCGATCATCTGAAATCAAGCGTGTGCTCGCCACTTACTGTTGGGAGGAGGTCAAAGAACGGCTTTATCGACCGCTTAATGCGCCCCCATCGCCAGGTACCTGGCCTGTCAGATTTACATATCGTGTTCATAGGCACGATGCGATTTTGCTCGCGCACATGCTGTACGACCCCTATGCCGAACAAGCTGCCAGAGATATTTATGCGCAGACTGAAGCCAGCTTCCCCCAAGATAAGATGCTTTTAAAAGTCACTCCATGGTTTCAAGGCAGCGGGGAAATCTCTGTTTCTGGCGTTCCAATTGATGGTGGCAACACATTCCTAGGCTTGCAGATATTAGGCTGTACGCAGCCCGATGGTGCCACGATCCACCGCGAAAGAGAGAAGTCAACGACAGTACCAGCCACCGATGGCGATGATGCTCCCACTCAATTTCCCTATCATCAGCTTCAAGACATCCCCGATGTCATTGACCTGACGGATGATGAAGAGCCCGACCATGGCTCTTCTTGGCTAGACCTTCCTGAGGACGAATTCGTTATTTTAGGTAAGCCTCGCGCCGTCTTGGATAAACGATATACTCGAAAAAATGTGCCCGATACACGAGGCGTCCCCGTTCCGGGTGACGAAACCATTTTCTCCACTGGGGAGCCACATGGGTCAGGGAAGGGAGTGGGACAAGCGTCTATTCATGCTCCTATTACACTGGAATCACAGGGCTTTCTACGTGATATGTGGAATGCGCTTCTCTATTTACAATCGGCCTATCCCGCAACGATTCGTGGCGTTAGCTGGTTTACCTTTGAAGACGGATTCAGCACTTCTCCTGACCCTCGGTTAATCAGCCTCGAACCTTTCGAAATAGACGAGGAGGTGGAAACGTCAGTCGCTAATTGGGTTTACATTGATACTCAGACCAAGGTACCTCGCGGGGTGCTCGTCGTTCGGGTGCATGTGTTAGATCAAACGCTCTATCTCATGGAGATCCAACGACGCCCTCCAAAACCCAGAGCTGGCGGTAGCGAGGAGGCATCCAAGCCTCCTTCCTATAAAGGTTTAGTCTTCACGCTGAGCCACCAAGGCAGCTTCGAGCAGTGGTTACGCCAAGTGCTGTCTAACGTGCGGCACGTAGAAGGTGTTGTCCAAAAACTAGTTGGTCACTGCCCAGGATTCGCCGATACGTTCAAGCACCCTAAATCCAAAAAGGAACAGATACCCTGCGAAGCCTCTGTGTTAAATGCTTTTAGCAAGGTCAGTATTGGTCGCAGTGACTTAGCATAGGTACTATTTGCCACCTTTATGAGTAGCGGTGTCTGTTTTGTCGGTAAGAGCAACCTGTACACCCCGTGTGCAGGTTGCTCTTCTGACGAAGAGCCGATACGGCCATCCCTTCAGTGGCGGGCGAGGATCTTCGCTGCGATGGGCGAAGTGATCATTTGAATCACGGCAAAAAAAGCGGCTGGAATTGCGATCTCTGATGGCAAGCCAGAAGCAGCGACAAACGCTGCAGCGATGCTGAATTCCTTTTTACTGACCGTGAAAAGATAGGTAATCACCTCTTTGCGATCAGAGGTGAGTAACCGTGAGGACATACCTACCAGGTACCCAATCAAATTGAGGCACAGGGCCGCGCCCGCAATCACAAACGCATACCAGCCATAGCCAATGATCGTGGTGGCATTCGGCCCGACCACGGCGAGTAGGATCAGCAGATACAGAATCGACCCTATCCCTGCATACGCTGAATCATGCCGTGCAAAGAAAGCCGAGAACCTTGTACGCAAGCTGACCCCAATCACGGTAGGAAGAAGCACGATTAGTGTTAATTCAAGAATAATTGATCCAAGCGGCACGTCTAACTGAAGGCCGGTGAGCCATAAAAACAGGAAGGGAACAATAAACGGACATAACGCGGTGTTGACTGCGTTGAAAACAGCGGCAAGCGCCACATTGCCTTTCGCCATCAGTACCAAAAGAGGAGAAGACACATCTGTCGGCAGCGTGCCGAGCAAGGTTTGGCCAGCAGCCAGCGGGCCGCTTCCAAAAAATAGACGGCCCGTTAGCCACCCGGCAATCGACATAGGCCCATAGACCAGCCCCAATGCCAACAACTGCCGTGACGGCTTTCGGAACACGATGCGCACTGCATGCGCATCGAATGTGAGGCTGATAATCAACATCAGTAATGCCAGTAATGGCCCAATCGCGAACTTAAGCATTATTCCGGTGGCCGGAAAGAGTAAGCCTCCCCCCGCGACGACGATTACAAACCAGACAAGGTGCGCCTCGACAAAATAAATGAATCTACCCATGGTGGATTGGACGTTACCGGTTGAAGTGGATTGAGCCCCGCACCTAAAACATGATCACCTTCGGCCCAGCACACAAAGGCTCCTTGGTAGCTAGGGACGTGCTTCCCAATCCAGCGATGCAAATAGATAATGCTCAAGGGTTGAAGCTTTAGTTGCTAGAGGTTTTATAGTACCAAGAACAGATAATTCGAGAGAAGGTAACAGATGGGACATCATCATGATCATCCCCACATTGATCCTGCCTCTGGCGACCGGCGCGTCAGCATCTCCATTTGGGCCAATGGGCTCTTAACCATCGCTCAAATCGTCGGTGGCATTATGGCGGGGAGCCTATCGCTGATCGCTGATGCGTTACATAACTTTTCTGACATGGCAGCATTAGTCATTGCCTTTGCTGCTCGTAAAATCGCCAGACGGCCTGCCGATGCGCATATGACCTTTGGCTATGGCCGCATCGAGATAGTGGCAGCACTCATCAATTACACCACCCTCATTATTGTCGGTGTCTACCTGATTTACGAAGGCGCTATGCGGATGGTCGATCCCCCTGAGATAGAGGGATGGACGATCGTGATTATTGGTGGCGTCGCGCTCGTCGTCGATGCCCTTACCGCCATGCTCACGTGGTCAATGCAAAAAGAGAGTGTCAATATCCGCGCCCTTTTTCTGCATAACTTATCGGATGCGTTTGCCTCCATCGCCGTGATTATCGGTGGTTCGCTTATTTTACTGTACGACATGCGCTGGGTGGACCCCGCGATCACGATAGGGATTGCGCTATATATTCTTTACCTAGCCTTCTCTGAAATTGGCGGCCCTATCCGTACGCTAATGCTGGGATCTCCCCCGGACATTGACGGGCAGGCAGTCGTTGAGACCGTACGAGATATCGAGGGAGTCCAGGATATTCACCATGTGCATCTATGGCAGATGCAGGAAAACATGGCAGCCCTTGACTGCCACGTGGTTCTGACAGAAACCGGCTGGCAGCAGCTTGAATCCGTCAAAGCAGAGATCAAGGAGCAGCTTAAAATGCGCTTCAGTATTGCTCATTCCAGCCTAGAGTTTGAGCATAGTGACCACGCGCATCAAAATGCCAATCTATATGGGCACGAGTGATAGACCGAGGCCGACTCCCGGCTCAGGTAGTTAGCGAGCGGCTTACTCCCATAGCGATTGGCTTATTTTTCAACCCTACTTTTCCACCCCATCGTTGAGAAAGAGAGAGAAACATGTTCAAAAAAGCGTCTTTTATATTGGCCGGTACGTTAATGCTGACCGCTGCGATCGTCGCCGTATCGAAACCTGCCCTCTTAGATATGCAAGCTCAGGCAGCAAAGGAGAGCAGTGTCCAGGCAGAGGACTCCTTGGTGCGCTCACACTCCCCCATCTTGGGACGAGAAGACGCGCCGGTGACGATTGTGGAATTCTTCGATCCGGCTTGCGAAGCCTGCCGTGCTTTCTATCCCCTGACAAAAAGTATTCTGGAAACCTACCCAGAAAAAGTGCGGCTCATCGTGCGCTACACTCCTTTCCACGGCGACGTATCTGATAAGGCCATTCGGGTATTAGAAGTTGCTCGTCGTCAGGGCGTCTTTGAACCGGTACTGGAGAGGCTGCTGGCTCGCCAGGATCAATGGGCTTCACATGGCAGTTTTGATGAATCCGCTATCCTCGATATCGCGAGCCAAGGAGGCCTTGATTTAGCGGCTGCCGAAGAGCAACTGACTTCTGCTGAGGTGCAGGCGGTGATTGACCAAGACATGGCGGATGTCAGAGCCAATCAGATTCGCCAAACACCTACCTTTTTTGTCAATGGCGAGCCTTTAGACCCCTTTGGTATGCAAGAGCTGATTGATGCCGTTGAGAGTGAAGTAGCGGAGATCTCTGGGGAAGAGGATGGCCAGTGATGCAGCGCTGGTGGTTACTAGGCTTTGTGGGCTTTTACCCCTTGCTAGCCGAAGCCAATTGGCAAACGCATCTGTCATTGCCTCCGTCTGAACTTAGCCCTGTCAAGTTACAGGCGGCTAGCGAGCAAGAAGGCACATTACCGCTCGATAGCGTTGATACCCTAACCTTTGGGCGTGATGTCGTCATTGATACCACCCTCTACGAGGCCTTGGCAGCAGAAGGTGTCCCAACGCGTTTCGCCACTAAACTGGAAACACTGCTCAGCGAGTTTATCGCAGCGCCGCTGGAGTTTTCTGGCAGTGAACGTATTCAATTAGTGTGGGAGGAAGATCGACGCCAGGACGGCGCCCGTGTTGGGCCACCACGCCTCAGTTATGCCGCTCTGCCTGATCAGGCAGAGCCCTTGGAGGTCATATGGCCGGTCACCCAAAAGGGGGACGTAGCTCTTTTCAAAAGCGACACCCTGCTAGGCACGTTGCGGTTGCCCGTGCTTAGTGCCCGCTTAACGTCTCGCTTTGGGAATCGGCGACATCCTGTGTATGGAGGGATGCGTCCTCATAATGGAATTGACTTGGCTGCGCCGACAGGAACGCCGGTCATTGCCACCGCACCTGGGCGCGTATTCTTTATGGGTCGCCAAGGGGGATATGGGCAGGTGATCGAGGTGGAGCACGACACAGGGGCCATTAGTCGCTACACACACCTTAGCCGATTCTCCCCACAGCTAGTGGTTGGGGATTTAGTCAATGCGGGAGAGTCGCTCGGAGAGGTAGGTTCCTCCGGGGTCGCCACGGGCCCCAACCTGCATTACGAAGTGAGAGTCAATAACCAGCCTGTTGATCCCCTTGGTCAAGGTCAACGCATCATGTTGGGTGAGCAGCCGACTCAAGGTGAATATCAAGCGTCACTTTACGAGGCAAGAGATCGCTTGGAACAAGCTATCGGCACGGCGTCCATTTATGACTTGATCTCGTTTAACGAGCCGTAACCACCCGTGCTTAGCAACGTTGCATGGATTGTTAGTAACGTGAACGTGTGCTTGCCTCGTTATGGAACCCTAGCGCTGTGATCACTCATCTACCACAAGACAGGTAATCGGTATGGAAGAGGTTTCTCTCGTCACAATGGGGGTATTGGGAAGCCTTGCCGCGGGCTTGATGACGGCTGTCGGGGCGCTTCCTATCTTGTTTACCAAAAGACCGAATCGTGGTGTTCGCGATTTAGCGTTGGGGTTCGCCGCTGGCGTCATGCTAGCGGCCTCTTTCTTCTCACTGATCATACCCTCCTTAGAAGCCTCGGAGCTGCGTTACGGAGGTAGCGTGGTACCTGCTGCCATTGCCTGTGCGGCCATCTTGCTAGGGATTGGAATGGTCGCACTACTGAACGAACTCTTACCTCATGAGCACTTCGAACAGGGGCGAGAAGGGCCAGAGGCTGCCTCACTACGTCGTATCTGGTTGTTTATTATTGCCATTACGATACACAACCTGCCAGAAGGGCTAGCCGTTGGCGTGGCCTTCGGCGCAGGGGGAAGCGAAGGAGGCATTCCACTAGCGATTGGCATTGGACTTCAGAATGCCCCAGAAGGACTGGCCGTAGCAGTATCACTGCTAGGCGTGGGCTATTCACGTTGGCGGTCATGGACGATTGCCGCCCTTACGGGGCTTGTTGAGCCGTTGGGTGGCTTATTAGGCGCTGGAGTCATCAGCATGTCACAAGCGCTACTGCCCTGGGGGTTGGCCTTTGCAGCGGGGGCGATGTTGTATGTGATCAGTCATGAGATTATTCCCGAAACTCATCGAAGCGGGCACCAAAAAAAGGCCACGCTGGGCCTCTCCATCGGATTGGTACTCATGCTGTTTTTGGATGTTTCGCTGGGCTGACCATTGGGCGTGGGGCGTAGCGTTAGTGCTAACCCAAGTCGAGAGCCCCTCCGTGCGATTTTTCAGTGATACAGAGTTGATGATCACTGATGACCTCAATGATTCGGCAGCTTTCCACTTTACCACCGGCACACTGCGTGACCATCCGTTGAAGCTCCTCACGCAGTATGGACAGTCGTTGAAGGCGGGACTCCACTTTCTTTAGGTGATGCGTGGCGATGGCATCGACTTCTTGGCAAGGCATATCAGGTTGATCTGACATGGCCAAAAGCTCTCGCACTGACTCCACCGAAAAGCCAAAGTCACGGGCATGACGAATAAAGGTCAAGCGCCGCACAGCGTCGTCTCCATAGCGGCGCTGCCCCCCACCGGTTCGTGTCGCATCGCGCAACAGCCCAATACGCTCGTAATAGCGAACCGTTTCAGGTTTGCAATCGGCTCGTCGTGCTAACTCACCAATGCTGATACTTTGGCCGATCATCGACATGGTAAAACTCCTTAGGCAGGGCTTGAAGCTGTAGTTGCTACAAGGTTTACACTTAAAAACCATAGCCCATTGGCAGGAGAGGCACCATGAAAACATCAACGCCGACAACAGCGCCTACCACCTTGACGCTGCGTGTTGAAGGCATGGACTGCGGCGGTTGTGAGCGCAAGGTTGTATCGGCGCTAGAGCGACTGGAAGGCATTGAGGAAGTCACGGCAAGCTCGGTCACGGGATCAGTGAAGATTCACCACCACGATCACGGGGCCCCCTCGCGAAAGACCATTGAGGGCATCCTGAACGAACTAGGCTATCAAGTGGCTTCCCATGATGGCCAAACACGCGCACCTGGTGCTTCATCCTCTTGGTGGCAAACCGCTAAAGGGCGCTTGGTCATTATCACAGGCAATTTGCTGATCGTAGCCTTCGCGCTTCGTTTAGCATGGCCTGCGCTGGGTAATATGCCTTTCATTTTGGCCACGCTAGTCGGCTTAATACCCATTGCGCAGAGTGCCTGGGGCGCCCTCAAAATGCGCAATCCCTTTACCATAGAGATGCTGATGTGCATCGCTGCGCTTGGCGCATTGGCCATCAATGCTGCCGCTGAAGCTGCGATGGTCGTGTTCTTGTTCGCCGTAGGTGAGCTACTCGAAGGGGTAGCTGCTTCACGAGCGCGCCGCAGTATCTCAGCCTTGGCAAATTTAACACCCTCAACGGCGAGGCTGATGGACAATGGCCATCTGCGTGACGTCTCGGCGGAGTCACTTAAACCCGGGCAGCGTGTGCTGGTGCGGCCCGGTGATCGCGTACCCTGCGATGGACGCATCCTGGTGGGCACCTCCGACATTGACGAGTCGCCGGTAAACGGCGAGTCCATACCCCGTTCGCGAGCGCCTGGTGATGACATTTTTGCTGGCACAGTGAATCTTGATGCCGCCCTGGAGGTGGAGGTAACACGAGGCGCTGATGACAATACGATCGCACGCGTTATTCGTCTGGTTGAAGAAGCACAGGCCGCCAAGGCACCGATAGCACGCTTTATTGATCGTTTTGCGTATTACTATATGCCCGCCGTCGTCTTACTCGCCCTACTGATGGCGATAGTGCCACCGCTGGTATCGACCATGGCATGGTCGGAGTCGATTTACCGTGCGTTAGCATTGCTGTTAATCGCATGCCCCTGCGCGTTAGTCATTTCCACCCCAGCCGCCATCGCCGCCGGTCTCTCGGCGGGAGCTCGGCGCGGACTACTGATCAAAGGGGGAGCCGTTCTTGAACAGTTAGGTAAGCTTCGCTTGGTGGCATTAGATAAAACGGGCACCCTCACTGCGGGTACCCCAAGAGTCACAGATGTGGAGTCTTGGATTGCTGAGGAAGACGATAACAGCGTATTGCGGCTCGCCGCCGCAATAGAGCGGGATTCCAGTCACCCTATCGCCACGGCTATCGTTGAGCATGCCCGACAGTCGGGCATCAACCTCCCCACCGTCACCGGCGGCCGCGCTCTGGCGGGGCGCGGTGTTTCCGGCCAGGTGGAGGGTCGCGAGCTGAGCTTAATGACGCCTCGTCACCTTCACGAGAAAGTCATCCTTGAGGAAAGTCTCAGTGCTCGGATTGTCGCGTTAGAAGAAGCCGGTAAGAGCCTCGCTCTCCTCGTCGAAGGCGAGCGTTTACTGGGCTTGATCGCGGTTCGCGATGAGCCACGCGAAGATGCCATTGAAGGCCTAGCGGCGCTATCCCGTTTGGGCGTACAGGCGGTCATGCTCAGCGGTGATAATGCCCGCACCGTCGCTGCCACGGGGGGTCGCTTAGGCATTGAAGCGTACGGCGAACTAATGCCTGAAGACAAGGCAGCGTATGTTCGAGACTGGCAAGCGGCTGGCCGTGGCCCCATCGGTAAAGTAGGCGATGGCATCAACGATGCACCGGCACTCGCGGCAGCCGATGTGGGTATCGCGATGGGGGGCGGCACGGATGTGGCGTTGGAAACCGCCGATGCAGCCTTGCTCAAGAACCGCGTTACCGGCATCGCTGAGCTGATAGACCTCTCTCGTGCCACACTGCGCAATGTGAAAACCAACGTTGTTCTCGCCCTTGGCTTAAAAGCCATTTTCCTAGTTACAACGGCGCTGGGTATTACCGGCATGTGGATTGCGGTGATGGCCGATACCGGTGCTACCGTCCTGGTGACGTTGAACGCCATGCGACTGCTGGGTTACCGCTTTTCGCCCAGTACCGCAATGACAGGCCTGTCACAAGGAAAAACAACGTCATGAGAACAGCGCCAAACGATAGCCCTTCACGACGTTGGCCATGGTTCACATTTGCTTGCGTATTGGCTCTAGCCGATCAACTGGTCAAAGAAATCGTGCACGCCCAGATGTCGTTTGGCCAAGTCATTCCGCTAACGCCGTTTTTTAACTGGGTTTATACCGGGAACACAGGAGCCGCTTTCAGCTTTCTCGCAGAAGCAGGGGGTTGGCAGCGCTACCTCTTTCTTGGTTTAGCGTTGGTGGTGGTCGTCGTATTGGTTGTGCAGCTATGCAAACCCCTGTCGCGCTTGGAGGCCTGTGCGTACAGCCTGATTCTTGGCGGCGCGCTCGGTAATACTGTTGATCGCTTAGCGCGAGGGTACGTCGTCGACTATCTGGACATTTACTGGGGCGAATGGCATTGGCCCGCCTTTAACATGGCCGATATCGCTCTGTTTGCAGGTGTATTGATGTTCGCAGTGGCGTTATGGCGTGAAAGTCCTGCTTTTAAGCGCTCTGAGTAACGCTATGGATGTGGTCGATAAAGATAAAGAATATACGCTTTTTGCTGGGCGCTCCTCACCAATAGTCGATTGCGTTGTAGCGCTCGCCGCTGGGGTAATGACCACCTTGAGTGCCGCCCCCTTTTCCCTATGGTGGCTTGGCCCAGTGGCCGTGGCACTGGTCTATTGGAAGATACAGTCGCTAACGCCCGCCATGGCCACCCTGCGTGGGTGGTGCTATGGGGTAGGCCTGTTCGGTTCTGGCACATCATGGGTCTTCGTTGCTATTCACGATTTCAGTGGCACCGGGGCCTTGGTGGCGATGCTCCTCACCACTCTTTTTGTCAGCGCCCTGGCGCTCTTCTTTGCAATCCCCTTTGGGCTCTATCGGCGCATCACGGGGCCACGGTTAGCCTGTCTTAGCTTTGCCGGTATGTGGGTGGTGAGCGAATGGCTACGCACCTGGTTGCTCACCGGCTTTCCCTGGTTATTGCTGGGCACCTCTCAGGTAGATTCTCCACTAGCCCCATGGGCGCCCGTTGGTGGTGTGTACTTGCTGTCACTCATGACCGCGCTGACAGGTACGTTAGGGGTAGAGGTACTGCGTCGCCGCTGGGGTTTCCTTGTCCCAATGGCCGCCTTGTGGATCGTTCCATTCCTATTGCCCGCCCAATGGACAACCCCGGCTGGCAAGCCCATCCGGGTGGCATTGCTGCAAGGGAATCTTGACCAGCGCATTAAGTGGACTGCCCAAGGGCAGCGCGAGGCGATCAGTATCTACACGGCGATGACACGGGAGCAAGCAAGGGATATCGATCTCATCGTTTGGCCCGAGGCAGCCCTTCCCATGCTTGAGCAGGAAGCACAGCAAATACTTGAGCAAGTAGCGTCCGACCTGGGGCCTGACACCGCCTTGTTGACCGGCATTTTGCAACGCGACAGTGAAGGGCGCTCTTATAACAGCGTCATAGGGCTAAATGATGTGCAGGGCGAATACCAGAAGGCGCACTTGGTGCCCTTTGGCGAGTATTTGCCATTCCAAAGTCTCCTCGCTGGCACCCTTGCTTTTTTCGACTTGCCAGTACCTCGCCTGACCCCAGGGACAGGCGAACAGGCTCCGTTACACGTGGCTGGAGCCACCATTGGCAATGCCATTTGTTACGAAATCATTTTTGCCGACCATGTCGCCCAACAGGCGCGTAATGCCGAGCTGCTATTAACGGTTTCCAACGATACGTGGTTTGGGCGCTCCATTGGCCCACACCAACATCTTCAAATGGCGCGTCTACGTGCCTTAGAAAATGGTCGTCACCTACTTCGAGCTACCAGTAATGGCGTGACGGCCATCATCGATTCACAAGGCCACGTCACAGCCCGTGCCCCACAGTTTGAACCGGCCAGTTTAACTGGCGAGGTGACCCCGATGCAGGGCCTAACTCCTTTCACACGCACCGGTAGTGGCCCCGCTTGGATACTCGCTGCGGTGCTGACACTGCTCGGGTTACAACTGAACTTATCTCGATCAAAAAACGACGCATTAGATGAAAAAGGAACCTAGCGATGCTCTTGGCAAAGAACGCAGCAATACTTAAGAGATTCCTCCCATGGCCAATGCAGATCGGCTTCATCGTGAGTGTGATGGTTTCGTTTCTGGCATGGCTCCCTGTCGCCATGGCGGCACAACCTTCCACTGCCCAGGAGACGGAATGGCCCAAAGGGCATTACCCGCTACCAGAGGAAGGTAATATTATCGGAGAGGCTGACACCTTTATCGTAAAGGATTACGACGATACCTTGATAGATATTGCCAGGCGTCACAACCTTGGCTATTTGGAGATGATCCGTGCAAACCCAGAGGTTAGCATCTGGGTTCCAGGGGTGGGCACGGAAGTGACTATTCCGGGACGTTTTATTCTGCCGAATGTGGAGCGTACTGGGATCGTCATCAATATCGCCGAGCTGCGGCTTTACTACTACCCAGATGTCAAAAACGGTGAGACACCGCGTGTTGAGACCTATCCTATTGGCATTGGTCGCGAAGGGTTTGATACTCCTCTAGGCGTGACCGAGACCACCATGAACATTAAAAACCCCGCGTGGTACCCGCCTGAGTCGGTAAAACGCGAAGCGGAAGCACGCGGTGAAACCGCGCCCAGCGTTGTGCCACCCGGCCCCGATAACCCGCTAGGAGACCATGCCATCATCCTAGGCTTCGATGGCTATTTGATTCACGGCACCAACCAGCCCGATGGCATTGGCATGCGCGCAAGCCGAGGTTGTATCCGCATGTTACCCAAAGACATCGAATCTATATTTGACCGCATTCCACCCGGCACCCAAGTCAACATCATCAATCAGCCGATCAAGATAGGTTGGGAAGGCGGTCAGCCGCTGATTCAAGCCTTTCCGCCGCTTGGAGAAGAAGAGCACAGTATGACCGCACTCACAGAGACCATGACACGCCTTAACCAATACAATGTCGATAACGTAAACCTCGATTACGAGCAGCTCAGCGATGTCCTGTCACTCTCTAACGGGCTTATAACCCCACTACATCCAAAGCAGGAACAGGAGCCACAGCGCCACAGCCCAGAAGAGAAGGCTATCAAGGGCATTTATGAAGACCTGGTTTTGACGTCATCTCAACGGTCATGACACGCCTTTTGGCACCCCGTTGAGCCCTGGCATATAGGTAGAGAGCCATAGCCCCGTCCAAACGGCGGGGCGACATTCGCCTACAGAGTCGCGGGGCCCTCCAAGTGACTGCGCGCTATCAGTGTCTTAGCACTCAATATCCAGAGGCAGCCAGTAGGTAACGCCACCCACTACCACCTGTATCCCGTCTGTCGTCCGCTCTACGGTCTGTTGTCGAAGCATTTTCTGCGTTAATTTTGTGTCATGGAAATACTCCATGGCAGCAACGATCCATGCCTCCCTCCAGGCCTCTCCTTGATCAGCACACCGGGCCATCGTCATCAGAGTGCGGGCTAGTGTTTCTTTTCGCCGCTTTCTTGCCCGTTTTACATCCACCCGAGGAGCCAACGTGGTGGCATGTTGGCGATTTAAGAAATTAGTAAACCCCGTCACCGAGGCTGCTTGTCCAGGCACCGCCTGCAAATAGTTGTCCACATCGCCCTGTTGTGGCAATCGCTGCCCCTCCCGGTCAGTAGCGAGTAGCAATGCGGCTGCCGCTCTTAGTGCAAGTCGTGCGGAGGTGTGGGACGTTTTGCCCGCCTCTATACGGGTTTCTAATTGCTGCCAATAAGCATGCAGTGCTTTTTCTGATAAAGAAGCGGACGGCATAGACCTGAGACACGCTTTGATACGTCGTTTCTCTGAGTCGATCTTCTTTGCTTGGTGATCCGGCTCTACCCCTTGCTCTTCATGCAGCCATCGCATAGGAAGTCTTACACGCCGCAACCCCTCCGCCCCGAAGTGATGAAGCAGCTCCGAATAGCTCGGTATCCGTGACCATGCCTGGTCGACCTCAAGGAAGAACGAGAAGAAATGATTGATCTTGAGAGCAGCCTTATGCGGCCCTGTGGTACGAATCAGCCATTCACCAAATTCCCCAAAGGCCTCACGTAACGCTTTGGTGGTGATACCGGCTTGGCCAATGATGATCCGCTTACGACATGTACGCGTCCAATAGCAGGGCTCACAGGCATCGCCTCGACCCGCTGGCATGGGATTACCACACGATGGGCAGGCAATTTCCCCTCGCTCATTACAGGCTTTGCACAACACATCCCCGTTGGGTGCCACCACCAATAAGCGATGTCGACGACACGCAGAACAGGTACCGTGATCAGCCGTCGCACAGCGTGGACACAAGCGATGAGCATGCCCCATACGCGTCACTCGGGTAAGACGTTGAGAGGATTCCCCACACTCCTCGCAGGACTCTGGCTCTCTGAAATAGGGAGCGCAGGCGATACAGACAGGGCCGTAGGGAGTGACCTTGCCGATGTTGTAGTCTGAACTGGCTTTTCCACATCGTGCACACGGTTTGTCGACGTCGCACTGACGACAGACGGCGTCTGGGTCATTCTTAGGCAAACGAGCTAACTCACCACATCGTGGGCATATCCGCCGCTTAAACTCACGAGCATAGCAAGTTGAGCAGTAACCATGCCCCTTATGGCGTCGCCACAATTTGGAGACTTCTCGACCACACTCATCGCAGTCTACCGTTTTGTGTTGCTTCAAGAGGTTGGCTCCGCTTTCATTCTGCGCTTTAAACGCGCCCAAGAGGCTCTAACAGCACGTTCCGATGCAGGGCGATGATCCGGTTGAACACGGCGGCGATGTGGCCCATGAGGATGATGAGATAATCGTGATAGCATCGGTAACAGTGCAACGGGAGGTGACTTTCGAGGATCAAATAGCGCGCTCGTTTTCACATTGAACGCGACAAACGTCCTGAACGCCTCCTCAACACCTATGCTCATTAACCGCTCAACCGCCGTCAATAAAGCACTCCGCTCGCTAATAGGCAACAGCTCAAACGCCAATCCAGATATAGGCATTCGGTTATTCACGACGGGAATACCTAACGACAGAAGCGCTCCCGCGAGGGGTGACGTAGGCCGCCGACTGGCGCGCCGCATAACGCCAACCAAGAAGCTCGCCATAGAAAACCAATCCGCGAGTGTGATAGAGGTGTTCCCAAATGCCGCCCTATCCCCTTGTAAAACACGATCAGCCATCACTTGGAAACTGAACACTTCTGGTAAAGGCGACGTGCATACTGCCTTTCTAAAATCGTCATGGCACCGACTGCACTGAGCTAAATGTTGATCTTCCGCTGACAGGCGATGGGGCTCTATAGGGGCCTTGCATGCTGGGCACTCATCTATCAGCTGCACCCCATGAAAGCGGCACCCAGTGTGCCAAGCGAATCGCCAGTGTCGGCGCAAGTAGGGGGTTGAGTCCTCTGCCAAGCACAATGCACATACCTGTTGCCCCCCATGGCGCGTTCGATTTCGGGTGCCGAGTGCCAACAACCAGGGCCAAGTCCGGGTTTCCGGTAACGAGTAACCGACCACTTTCTCACAATCGTCCCGCATCCCAGCCTTCTGAAACTCAGCGGAAGAGATCCCCGAGGCATTGACTAATGGGCGCATTCTTACGAGGGGAATTTCCCTGTCAATATCCCTCGTCCATATACGCCATGTTGGCCAAATAGCCCCGGTGAGCGACAAAGGATCACATCCCTGCCTCAACGCCGCCCGAACGAACCATGAGGAAAGGGACTCCTCAGGCAACAGGGGCACACTCAGCGCCCAGGGCATTACAGCATCACTTCCCTAATGCCACGGGTTGGTCGCACCCACGATTTACTCTGGATAATTTTCTCATCAATGCGCTCAGCCCCGGACAGAATAGCGGCATTTGAACACTCAATCAGCAGCCGGTGCAGGTCACCAAAATTGCCGCCAGAGATCGCGTGGAGCTGGGTGGCCAATTTTGGCTCATGCAACTGGGAAGAGTGTTTAAGCGGCAGGATCTTCTCAAAGCCAGCGAGTAATTTCTGAAATTCCTGATTGAGCTCCCACTTCGGTAATGCGACCACATCAAAGCGACTCGCATGCTGCGGGTCTGAATGCAGCACACGCACAGCATCCTGCGTACCCACACCAACGATGGGAATCATTAGCTCATTGCATAAAAGCTTAATGGCATTCATCGTTTCGCGCTGCTTGACGGCACCACCGGTTAACAGTGAGTGGAACTCATCAATGATCAACAAGCGGGTATGGCAAGCCCGCAGTTGATGAATCACTTGGTAGCGCAGCTTAGGTACCGGGTCTGAAGGCCGATAGGGAGCCCAAAAGCTCTCTAACACTGCGATATACAGACTTTTCTCATCGGCACTCGGTGGGGCTTGAGTGACGATCACTGGTTTCACCGGTTCTACGTCTTCATTCACGTAGCCCTCACCGTACTGTTTACGAAACCGTTGAACGATGGTTGTCTTTCCGTTGTTGGAGTCACCCACGAGCAAGAGGTTAGGCATACGAGGACGACTAGGCTTCTCCATCAGCCCACGCATAACCTCAATGACACGATTGGCCAATGGATAGCCCAACCAGCGCGGTTGATCCATAAACTCCATTCGCTCTTTAGCGGACAGCCCCAAGACATGACGAAGATCAGGATGAAGGTGTGTGCTCATGCTATGTCCCAGTTCACATCGATATCACCCGATAAGAGACCGTCTCCCTGGGCGGGTGATTCTTTGGGGGCCGCGGTTGAGGGCGCATGTAAAAGGGGATCAGCAGGCGTCACCTTCTTCTCATGCTCTTTACGTCGTTGCGCCTGGCGGCGACTTCGCTTGGTACGTGCTTGCGACTCCTCTACATGGGTTCGCAGCTCACTAATAGCGCGTAGGATTTCAGACTCATTGACCGAACTCCTGCCTTCCTGGCGAAGTCGCGCTTTGGCCTGGGCATACTCCCAAACGCTCATCGAGGGGAGGGCGAGATTGGCAAAGGGAATGCGAAAATAGTGCCCGAGCTCCGGGTCTTTGAACCAAATAACGCTAATGTCGCGAGGGTCGCGCCGGAATACAAAGGTGCGTTTCTTGTCTTGCATGTCTGGATCTTTGGCATTGATCCAAGGTCTTAGCGCTTCATCGTAATAGTTCATGCCATCGATGGTCACACCAAAAGTCTGGATCGTGCGCTGAAAGCTGGGCAAAAAATCGAGCAATACAGAAAGTCTATCAGCAGGTCGTGGTGCTAAGCCCACTCCCTGCACGTCAGCATTGCCAAACACACCGATTTCCCATTTCCTCATCGGTGACATACCAATCCCAGAATGAAGGCGCTGGTGGTAAACCTTACAAATCAACGTTACGAGCCACTCTTCAAACTCGCTTTTCGTCATGGCCGCGTGTTTCTCTGGATCGTACCCTTCTTTCTCTTTAATGGAGGAGAAGGTCGTCCCAGGCAGGTTATGGATTTCTTTGAGAAGAGACCCTAGCACCCGCTCAATATGCCCCCCGTAACGTGGCTGCTTAACAGGCCGAAACTCAAGATTGATCCCGTAGGCTAGGCAAGAGCGCCGAAACGTCTCTGAGCGAAAATCTGGGCCGTTATCGACATGAATCGTGGCGGGTGTGCCCCATACTGGCCACTCAGCCTCCACGTTATGCAGCAGCAACCACTCATCTTTAGGAAGCATGGAGTGAGCCACACACATGCCAACGGATGTTTCAGAGGGCGGGTCAAACGACAAGTAATATCCCGTGACTATGCGAGTACACACGTCCATGGCCAACGTAATCCATGGACGGCCAATCGGTTTGCGATGCACGTCATCAACCAAAATAATATCGGCAGGCGTGTGGTCAATCTGCATGACGGCTAACGGATAGTCCGCATTGGGAAATTTTCCGGCCGCCGGCTGAAACTTATTAATCGCTTTTTCTCTAAAGCCATGCCCACGCAATCGGTCGCGCTCTGGGATGTCGCGCAGACGAGCACGAACGGTACCAGGGCTCGGCGGGTCGATGCGCCGCTCATGGCAGCGCCGCATGACTTCCTGTACCGCTTTTTGTGCGGACGGACGCTGCAGCGTCAAATACACCTCTTTGATGACTTCCTGAATCACCGCCTCGGCATGCGCGGGGATACGCGACTTTCCTTTCTTCCACCCTGGCTTTTGAGGAATTAATGCAAGCACCGAGCCCGTCGCTTTATACCGCTTCAACCAACGGTAGATCGTAGCCGTATCAACCCCCGTTTGTTTAGCACGCTCCTCCGCTGCATCCCGCCCCACCGTATGGCGATCCACCAAGGGCTTAATGATGGAAAAGCGATGCTCGGCCTCCCGCCAATCGGCATCCCCAATCTCGGACATATCCTGCTCAGGGGATACGGACCCGCTATTGAGAGGCGCTAGTTCTTTGATGCGAAGCGGGCAACTACGCCCGGACTCAACGGCAATGCCAATGACTGTCTCAAAATCGAGCACCTGGGAAATTCGGTAAACGGTGCCATCTTTCTGAACCTGCTCACCCACCATAATCTGCAAGTGTTGGCGTGTTTGGGCGACGCCGTTATTGGGTTCAGTTGCGCTGCCACGATGGTTATTCATAATCGGGTACCCATACCTCTGATAGAGGACTGAAGGATTGGGCCATATCGCAATCTAACTGCCGAGTCGCCAGTAGATGCCATAAATGCGCAATCCCCTCTGCCCGGCAAATATCGCCCATAAAGTACCGAGAAAGCAGGTAATCCAAGGTCGCCACCCCCATTTCCCTCACCGTGTTGAGGACTGCCTGGCTTTCGACAGAGGGAAACACCATCCGCTTATAGCGCGCTAGGAAGGTAATGTTGTCCAAGGTCTTATCACGAATGCGGCTTTCATCATGAATGCGAAACGCCCAGCCCTCGTTGTTGGCATGCCGCATCGCCGCCTTCCATTTAGGCGACCATTCACGCCAATGTGCTTGCCACTTTTCCCGTGGTTTGACCTCCACCAGGAGAGGTTTTGGGTAATCCCTGTAATGACGGTTACCGAGACGGTAATAAACCAAATAGTCAGGTGTGTAGGTGTAGCGCCTACCGGTCACGGGATGATGAAACGGGATCTCGCACGGCTGGGAAATCACACCAAGGACGCTCACATCAAAGTCAGCCTTGATGAGGAAATCACGTTCGAGCGTCGACTCGAACGCAATAGACTCCTCCCCGCGAAAGGCATAGTAGCCAGACACACTTCGTCGGGTAGGGCCGATTTTACGAACGGATGTAGGCAGTGGCATGGGTAGTCGCACCAAATGTTGAATAAAACAAGGCCTGTCGCATCAATTGCTATTAATTCTGTCGCACTCAATCCTGTACAGACTACCATAATAGCCCGATATTACGCCCTGAGGGTCGCATCAATTGCTGAAAATGACAGCGGCTCGAAGCCCAAACCCGGCGAGATTTCGCTCGCCCACATGGGCGTGCTGTTTCTCGACGAGCTGCCGGAGTTTTCTAGAAGCGTGCTGGAGGTTCTTCGCCAGCCCCTGGAAACCGGCGAGATCCATCTGTCGCGCGCCAGCCACGAGCGCCGCTACCCGGCGCGTTTCCAGCTGGTCGCCGCCATGAACCCCTGCCCCTGCGGCCACCTGGGCGATCCGCGCAATCGCTGCCAGTGCACGGCGAGCCAGATCCAGCGCTACCAGGCGCGGCTCTCCGGGCCGCTGCTGGATCGCATCGACCTGCAGGTGGAAGTCCCGGCGCTGCCGCCGGAGCAGCTCACCGCCCAGACGCCGGGCGAGTCGTCCGAGGCGGTGCGCGAGCGCGTGATGGCCGCCCGCGAGCGTCAGATGGAAAGAGGCGCACTCAACAGCCAGCTCGGCGGCAAGGCGCTGGAAGCCGCCTGCGCCCTCGACGACGAGGAGCGCGCCTGGCTCGCCGGGGTGCTGGAAAGACTCAAGCTTTCGGCCCGCGCCTACCACCGCGTGCTGCGGGTGGCGCTGACGCTTTGTGACCTGGAAGGCGCCCCCAAGCCCGCCCAGGCGCACCTGATCGAGGCGATCGGCTATCGGCAGCTGGATCGGCTGCTGGGCAAGGGCTGAGCTCTCGTCCTACCCGGCGTGACGGCCGCTCATCACCCAGGCCGTCCAGGAGCCGTCGAACAGTGAAAGCCGTTTGTACCCGGCAAGCTCGGCGGCCACCCACAGGATGCAGGCGGTGATGCCGGAGCCGCAGCTGAAGGTCAGGTGATCCTCGGGCGACAGCCCTCTTTCATGCAGCAGCCGCGCGATCGCCTCGGGGCTTTTGAAGTGGCCGTTCTCCAGCACCTCGGGAAAGGGCAGGTTGCAGGCGCCGGGGACATGGCCGCTCGAAAGCTCCGGGCGGGGTTCCGGGGCCTCGCCGGAGAAGCGCCCGGCGCTTCTGGCATCCACCAGCGTGAAGCGCGGCGTGGCGATATTGGCCTCCACGTCGTCCACACTGACCACGCTCGCGTTGGATGTGAGTATGGGTGGCGCGGCGAGCGGCGTGGGGTCGCTATAGCCCTGCTGCATCGGCAGCGACTGCGCCCGCCACCCGGGCAGGCCGCCATCGAGCAGCCGTACGTTCGTGAAGCCCGCCTGGGTCAGCAGCCAGTAGGCGCGCGGGGCCGAAAACACGCCACGGTTGTCGAACACCACGATCTCGTCATCGATCGAAAGCCCGAGCTGCCGGCACGCCTCCTGCAAGGACTCCAGCGCCGGCAGCGTGTGCGGAAAGGGCGCGCTCGGGTCGGAGAAGACCCGCTCGATATCGAACGCGAGCGCGCCGGGTAGCGTGCAGCCGTCCTGTGCAACGAACGGGGCGATGGGGCTATTGGGCAGCGAGGCGTCCAGCACCTTGGGCGGGCTCGCCTGCTCCAGGCGCTTGGCGAGTTCTGGGGCAGAGATCAGCAGGTTCGGCATGGGGTAAGACTCCTTGGGGGTGAGAAAAGGGCCGGCGCGCCCATCACGTCGCCGCGACGATCAGCGCTTCGAGTGCCCGCACGGCGGCTTCGTCGGAGGCGGTGGCCAGCATGAGCGGCGAGGAGGCATCGTCGTCGGCCAGTGCCACGGCCACCGCCTCCCGGGCGATCAGCGCCGCACTTCTGGGCAGGATCGCCACGCCCACGCCGGCCACGGCAAAGCCGATCATGCTCGAGATGTCCGGCAGCTCGAGTGCCCGAACGAGCGACACCCCGGCGCGCTCGGCCAGCGCCTCGACCTGGCGGCGAAGGAAGGTGCGTCCGGCCGCCGGCTGCATCAACAGCCGCTCACCGGCGAGGTCGGCGAGCGCTATGCGCTCGGCCCCGGCCAGTGGATGCGCCTTGTGCAGCAGCGCGAACAGCGGCTCCTCGCTGATACGAGTGAAGCGCAGCCCCGGCGTGGTATCCAAGGCGATATCGGCGCGCAGCAGCGCGACATCGAGCCGGCCCGCGCGCAGCGCATGCAGATGATCGAGTGCGTTGCCGCCGCTGAGCTGCAGGTCGAGCCCCGGGTGGCGCCGGCAGAGCGTCGCCAGCGCCTGGGTGAGCACGCTCGAGTAGAGTGCGCTGGCGGAGTAGCCCAGGCGCAGCCGGCCGATCTCTCCGGCCTCGGCCAGGCGAGCCCGGTGCCGGCTGCGCTGCGCCGCTGCCAATAGTTGTCGCGCCTCGTCCAGAAACACTTCGCCGGCGCGGGTAAGCTGGACGCCGTGGGTATTGCGTGACAGAAGCGTCACGCCCACGGCGGCCTCGAGCTGCTTGATGGCCTGGCTCAAGGGTGGCTGGGTCAGGTGCAGCCGCTTCGCGGCGCGACGGAAGTTGAGCTCTTCGGCGACCGCCACGAAATAGCCCAACTGCTTGATCTCGAACATGGCCAGACGACTCACGGTGAGAGGAAAACCGACATTCCGCTAAGCGAGCCTTCAACATACCCTAAGCGCTTCGTTCAGCCCAGGGAGCGCCCATGCGCCTTTTGATCCTCGCCACCTCGACCGGGGCGTTCTTCAATCTCTACCAGCTCCAGGCGGTCTACCCCTGGCTCGCCGCCCGGCTGGAGGCGAGCCTGACCCAGGCGGGCTGGCTCAACATGGCCACGCTGCTCGGCATGATGTTCGCCGCCCCCTTCGCCAGCCGCTGGACGCGCCGCCTGGCGCCGGTCAACGCCATCCTCGCCGGCATCGGGCTGCTGGTCGTGCTCAACGCCCTGCTGGCGGCGAGCGCCACGCTCACGGGCCTGTGGCTCGTTCGCCTGGCCCAAGGGGTCGTGCTGCCCTGCGTGCTCACCGCCTGCGTGGCGCTTCTGGCCGGCGCCGAGAACGAGCGCCAGCGCGCGCAGTGGGTGGGGCTGTTCGTGACCGGCACCATCGCCGGCAGCACCTTGAGCCGCTTCTACCCCGCCTGGGCGCTCGATACGCTGGGCTGGGCCGGCGGGTTCGGCAGCGCCGCGGGGCTTCTTGGCGTGGTGTGGCTGATCCTTCTGCGCCAGCGCCGGCATACCCCTGAATACGCAGCGTCCGCCGCCCAACCGCCCTTCCGCGCCCTCCTGAAAAAGGCGCTTGCCGAGACGCGGCTGCGGCTTGCCTTCATCGTCGGCTTCAGCCTGCTCTTCACCCAGAGCGCCATCTTCACCGCGCTGGGGCTCAAGCTCGCCCAGCCGCCCTTCCTGCAAAGCGCCGCGCAGATCGGGCTCGTCTACCTGGCGAGCCTGCCCGCCATCGCGGCGGTGCTGGCAAGCCCCCGGCTCTACCAGAATCGCCGGGAGGCGCCCTTCTTCGCCGCGTTCATCGCGCTCGTGTGGCTGTCGCTTTCGATCATCGGGCAGGGGTATGCCTCGATCGTCGCCGGCGTGGTCCTTTTCTCGGTCGGCACCTACCTGCTGCAGACCCTGACCACGCGCCTGGTCAGCCGCGCCGAGCGCGTCCCCGCGGCGTTCGCCAGCGGCGTGTACCTCGGTTTCTACTACGCCGGCGGCGCGCTGGGGGCGATTCTCTCCGCCGCGATCTTCAGCCGCGCGGGCTTCGCGGGGGTGCTGGGGCTAGTGGCGGCCGTGCAGCTGGCGGCGATGGGCGCGATATCCGCCTCATCCCTGGGAGCAGGAAAACGCCGGCGCCCCTCGGCCAAGGCATGATCCCGGCATCTTGCCGGCCTCACCCCAGGCGCCGCCGCAAGGCCAGCCCGTAGCCGAGCAGCCCGGCCACGGGCCCCGGCACCAGCAGCCAGGCGGCGTCGAGGCCGATGCGCTCGAACAGCGCGGTGACGAAGGCGATGGCGACCACGGTGATGGCGAAGCCGATGGCGTTCATGATGGCCAGTGACGCCCCTACCGCCGTTGGCGGGCAGGCTTTCGACGCCAGCGCCGAGAACTGCGGCGAGTCCGCGACCACCGCCGCCCCCCAGACCAGCAGCAGAAGCGCCAGCCCCGACGGCGGCAGCGCGCGCCAGAAAAGCGCGAATGCCACCGCGCAGAACCCGGAGAGCGCCAGCGCCCAAAGCGCCACGGCGGCGCTGCCGAAACGCCGCGACAGCGCTCCGCCCAGCAGGCACCCCAGCGCTCCCACGCCGATCACGGCAAAGGCCATGCCCGAGACGCCCAGCCCCGAGTAGGCGTCAGCGAGCGGGGAGTTCGCCACCAGCAGCGGCACCACCGTCCAGAAGGCGTAGAGCTCCCACATGTGGCCGAAATAGCCCCAGGCGGCCGCCCGAAAGCGGCGCACGGCGAAGGCCTCGCGAAGGCCCGCTCGCGGATTGGAAGGCGCGCTCTGTCTCGGCAGGTGCGGTCCGTCGCCCAGCCGCCAGATCAATGCCGCCCCGATCAGCGCAAGCAGTGAAGAGGCACTGATGACGAGCGGCCAGGGCAGCGCCGTGCCCAGTTCTCTCAGCCCGTGGGGCAAGGCGGTGCCGAGCGTGAGCATCGCCACCAGCTGGGCCAGCGCCTGGCCGGTGCGCTCGGGGGCGAAGCTCACCACCAGCTTCATGCCCACCGGGTAGATGCCGGCAAGGCAAAGCCCGACCAGAAAGCGCCACACGAGTCCGTCGGCCAGGCCCTGGGCGGCCCAGGCGAACAGCGCGTTGCAAAGCGCCCCCGCCAGGGCGCTGGCCACGAACAGGTGGCTGGCACGGAAGCGGTCGGCGAGCCCGGTCAGCGCCAGCGTGAGCGTGCCCAGAATGAAGCCACCCTGCACCGCGCCGGTCAGCCAGCCGATCTCGACGGCGCTGACGTCCCACTCGCGGGCAAGCTCCTGCATGGCGCTGTTGGCGCTGAACCACAGCGAGGTGCCCAGCAGCTGGGCCAGAGCGATCACGGCGACCGCGTGGCGGGCAAGCCCTGCCGGCCGGGAGGGAGAAGGCGTGGGTATCACGGGCGGGCGGCGACTACTTGGAGACCAGCGCGTTCGCGGCCGGCTCGCCGCTGGCCGCCCGCGAGGCCGGCGGGGCAGGCACGTCGGTATCCACCCCGTCGACGAACGCCTCCAGCTGCGCGAACAGCGCCTGGCGAATGGCCGGCGACTCGTTGACCAGATGATGGCGCGCCTCGGGATGGCGATATACCGTCGCCTCAGGAAATTTCGCGGTCAATATCTCGAGGTTGCGCTCCCAATCCACCGTGGTGTCCTGCTCGCCCTGCAGGATCAGCGTCGGCAGCGCCAGCGGTTCGAAGGCCAGGAGCTTGGGAATCCAGCGGCGCATGGCCGAGATCCAGACAACGCTCAAGCGCTCGGGCTGCAGCGGGTCCTGGTCGCGCAGGAAGGCGGTGAAGGTCTCGTCGGTGGAGTTGGGCCGGTACTTGCGCGGCAGCTCCTTGACGAAGGGGCTGGCGATCAGGTGCACCCAGCTCGCCTGCCCCCAGCGCCAGGGGCGCACCAGCGGCGCCAGCAGCACGATGCCCGCCCAGCCCGCCGCCTCGCGCTGCTCCAAAGCGTCGGTGGCCAGGATCGCCGCCCCGGTGCTCTGGCCGATGCCGAGCCAGGGGGCCGGGGCCAGGTCCGCCGCGTCGAGCGTTCGTTTGACGTGGCTGAAACAGTGCTGGTAGTCGTCGAACTCGCCGATTTCCGCCCGCGGGCCGCTGGAGAGCCCGTGCCCCGGCAGGTCCCACAGCACCACGAGCCACCCCTTCTCCAGCAGGCTCTTCAACAGGTGGCGGTAGAGGCCCAGGTGATCGAAATAGCCGTGCACCACGAACACCGTACCCTTGGGCGCGATGGGGCTCCACACCTGGCACCACAGGTTGAAGCGCCCGGTATCGATGAACCCGGCGTAGACCGACGGGGTGCTCGCGAACAGCGCATCGAGCCGGTAGTGGTGGAAATACGCCTCGACCGCCCGGGTCATGGCCGTGCCCGGGGCAAGATAGTGCAGCGCCGGCGCGTCCGGCGCCTGCTCGAACACGTCCGATAGATGCTGAAACTCGTGCATTGCGTCTCCCTGTCGTCAGGAACGTCCCTGGCGTTGGCGCGCCTTTATTATCATTTAGTCGAGCATGGCGGCGCTTTGGCGTCTAGGCTGTTTACATGCCCCAACCTTTATGGAAGTATTTTCCATAAATCGTTTTCATCCTGGCCGTGGCAGCCTCATCCACCCACGGGCACTTCTCGAGGAGAGACCCATGAGCGAGCGTATCACGCGTCACCGTCTACAGGTGGCCGCCGAGCTGGACCGTTTCATCAACGAGCAGGCCCTGCCGGGCACCGGCGTCGACGAACAGGCCTTCTGGGCTGGCGTCGATGCCCTGTTCCATGATCTTACCCCGAAAAACCGGCGCCTGCTGGAAGAGCGCGACACGCTGCAACAGGCGCTCGACGGCTGGCACAAGGCGCACCCGGGCGCGGTGACCGACATGGACGCCTACCAGCGCTTTCTGAAAGAGCAAGGCTACCTGGTCGATGCACCGACCAGCGTCAACGTTACAACGGCCAACGTCGACCGTGAAGTCGCCATTCAGGCCGGCCCGCAGCTGGTGGTGCCGGTGAGCAACGCCCGCTACGCGCTCAACGCCGCCAACGCTCGCTGGGGCAGCCTGTACGATGCGCTCTACGGCACCGACGTCATCTCCGAGGAGGACGGCGCCGAGAAAGGCAAGAGCTTCAACCCCAAGCGCGGCGAGAAGGTCGTGGCCTACGCCCGCGAGGTGCTGGACCGCACAGCGCCCCTGGCCACCGGCTCCCACGCGGATGCCGAAGGTTATAGTTTGCGCGACGGCCACCTGGTAGTGCGCCTGGAAGGCGGCCGCGAAACCGGCTTACAGGACCCGGACAAGCTGATCGGCTTCGACGGCGACGAAAGCGCGCCGAGCGCGATCCTGCTCGCCAACAACGACCTGCACCTCGAGATCCAGATCGACGCCGACGATGCCATCGGCAAGACGGATCCGGCGGGCGTGAAGGACGTCGTCGTCGAGGCGGCACTCACCACCATCATGGACTGCGAGGACTCCGTGGCGGCGGTGGACGCCGAGGACAAGGTCGGCGTCTACCAGAACTGGCTCGGCCTGATGCGCGGCGACCTGGAAGAGCAGATCGAGAAAGGCGGCAGGACCACCACGCGTAGACTCAACGCCGACCGCACCTGGAAGACCACCGACGGCGGCAGCGTCACCCTTCCCGGGCGCTCCTTGATGTTCGTGCGCAACGTGGGCCACCTGATGACCACGCCGGCGATCCTCGACGAGAACGGAAGCGAGCTGCCGGAAGGCATTCTGGATGCCGTGGTCACCTCGCTGATCGCCCTTTATGACCTGAAGAAGGACGCCGACCAGCCGCGCAACTCCCGCGCCGGCTCCGTCTACATCGTCAAGCCGAAGATGCACGGCCCGAAGGAAGTGGCGTTTGCCAACGAGCTCTTCGGTCGCGTGGAAGACATCCTCGGCATGAGCCGCGATACCCTGAAGATGGGCATCATGGACGAGGAGCGCCGCACCACGGTCAACCTGAAAGCGTGTATCAACGAGGCGACCTCGCGGGTGGTGTTCATCAACACCGGTTTCCTCGACCGCACCGGCGACGAGATGCACACCGCCATGGAAGCAGGCCCGATGGTGCGCAAGGGCGACATGAAGGCCGCCAAGTGGATCACCGCCTATGAAAAGAACAACGTCCAGGTCGGTTTGGCCTGTGGCCTGCGCGGCCGCGCCCAGATCGGCAAGGGCATGTGGGCGATGCCGGATCTGATGCACGCCATGCTCGAGCAGAAGATCGGCCATCCGAAAGCCGGCGCCAACACCGCCTGGGTACCCTCGCCCACCGCCGCGACGCTTCACGCGCTGCACTACCACCAGGTGAAGGTCGCCGACATCCAGCGTGAGATGGAAAGCGCCGGCGAATCCGACCTGCTGGGGGATCTGCTCAGCGTGCCGGTGGCCGAGAACGCCCACTGGTCAGATGAAGAGATTCAGCAAGAGCTCGACAACAACTGCCAGGGCATCCTCGGCTACGTGGTGCGCTGGGTCGAGCACGGCGTGGGCTGCTCCAAGGTGCCGGACATCCACGATGTCGGCCTGATGGAAGACCGCGCGACGCTGCGCATCTCCAGCCAGCACATCGCCAACTGGCTCTACCACGGTATCGTCGACGAGGCGCGGGTGAAGAAGACGCTCACGCGCATGGCGAAGGTGGTCGACGAGCAGAACGCCGGTGATGCCAGCTACACCGCCATGAGCGCCAATTTCGACGACTCCACCGCCTTCAAGGCGGCGTCGGACCTGATCTTCAAGGGTCGCGAGCAGCCGTCGGGCTACACCGAGCCGCTGCTTCACGAGTGGCGCCAAGTGCATAAGAAAAAAGCGCATAAGGCGAAGTAAGCAGCACGTAGCGATCGAAGCCCCGGGCAGTGCCTGGGGCTTTTTTATGGCATCGTGAAAACACGTTTATCCGAACGGAGACAACCACAATGACCGTCATGACCGTCGCAGAGATCGAGCGCTTTCTGGACGAGGTATTTCCCCAGCGCATGGGTCGGGTAGAGAGCGTGGGCGAGATGTGCGCGACGATGCGCCTGGAGATACGCAACGAGCACCTGCGCCCCGGCCCCCGGGTGAGCGGGCCGACGCTGATGGGCTTTGCCGACGTGGCGCTATACGTGGCGATACTTGCCCAGATCGGCCCGGAGCCGATGGCGGTGACCAGCGACCTCAACTGCCACTTTCTGCGCGCCGCCTCCGGCGAGCACGACATCGTGGCCCACGCCCGGCTGATCAAGCTCGGCCGGCGCATGGGGGTGGGAGAAGTGCAGGTGTATTCGGCAAGCGACGACGCGCGCCCGGTGGCCCACGTCGTCGCAAGCTATGCCCTGCCGATCGAGGATTAGATCGCGGGCAGTTGGTCGAGCATGCGGTCGAGTGTGAGCGGGTAGTCGCGAAGGCGAATGCCGGTGGCGTTGTACATGGCATTGGCCACCGCCGCCGCGCCGCCGCAGATACCGAGCTCCCCCACGCCCTTGGCCTTGAGCGGCGTCGAGGCGCCGTCCTGGGTGTCGAGGAAGATCACCTCCTGCTCGGGGATATCCGCGTGCACCGCGATCTCGTAGCCCGCCAGGTCGTGGTTGGGAAAGAAGCCCCGGGCGGTGTCGATGCTGAGACTTTCGCTGAGCGCGGCGCCGATCGCCATGGTCATGCCGCCGATCACCTGGCTGCGCGCGGTGACCGGGTTGAGGATGCGCCCGGCGTCGCACACCGAGAGGGTGCGCCGCAGGCGCGTCTCGCCGGTATAGGCGTGAACCGCCACCTCGACGAAGTGCGCCCCGAAGGTACCGATCTCGAGCTTGTCCTTGAAGTCGCCGAAGTGCAGCGTGTCCTCGCCGACGATTTCATCACCTCCGGCCACCTCGGCAAGCGGCGTATCGATGCCCTCGGCCCGCACGCGGCCCTGCTCGAAGCGCGCATTGTCCACCCCCAGACGCTTGCCGATCTCGGCCTGCAGCGCCAGACACGCGGCGTAAACGCCGGCGGTGGCGCTGGCGGCCCCCATCTGCCCCCCGGAACCAGAGGCCTTGGGATAGGCACTGTTGCCCAGGCGCACCTCGACGTCCTCGAGCTCGACGCCCATGGTTTCCGCGGCGGTCTGGGCGATGATGGTGTAGGAGCCGGTGCCGATGTCGGTCATGTCGGTCTCGACGACCAGCCTGCCCTGGTTCAGGCTCACCCGGGCGCCGGAATCCAGCGTCGGCGAGCCGCGGTAGGCGCCGGCCATGCCCTGGCCGATCAGCCACTGGCCTTCGCGCCGGCCACCGGGCGTGCGGTTGCGCTCGCTCCAGCCGAACGCCTCGGCGCCCTTTTGCAGGCACTCGACGAAGTGGCGGTCACTAAAACGCTTCTCGGGCTCCTCCGGGTTGACCTGGGTATCGTTGAGAATGCGAAACTCCACCGGGTCGAGGCCGAGCTTCTCGGCCATCTCGTCCATGGCGATCTCCAGCACCGCCAGGCCCGAGGCCTCGCCGGGGGCGCGCATGTCGGCGGCTTCCGGCAGGTTCATGTCGATGGCGTGGTGGGCCACGCGGCGATTCTCGCCGGCGTAGAAGCAGCGCGTCTGATTGACCGCGTCCTCGCCGCTGCCGCCGGGCAGGGTGTGGGAGATCGCCGAATGATCGAACGCCGTGATGCGACCATCCCTGTTCGCGGCGATGCGCAGGCGCTGCACGGTGCCGGAGCGGTGGGTGGCGTTGTTGAAGATCAGCGGGCGCGGCAGCGCCACCTTCACCGGGCGACCGGTCTCGCGGGAGCCTAAGGCCGCCAGCACCGCGTCGGCGCGCAGCCACAGCTTGCCGCCGAAACCGCCGCCGATGTAGGGGCTCTCAAGGCGAATGTTCGCCTCGTCGAGTTCCAGCGTGGTGGCCAGCGCCTTCTTGCTCCAGGCGATCATCTGGTTGGAGGTCCAGAGCGTCAGGTGCTTGCCGTCACACCAGTCAGCGATGGAGGCGTGGGGCTCCATCATGGCGTGGCTTTGCGAGGCGGTGTGGTAGGTCTCGTCGATGCTCACCTCGGCGCGCTCGAAGGCCGCGTCCACGTCGCCCACCTCGTTGATCACGTCGCGATCCTGCAGGCGCTTCCAGGCATCGTCCAGGTCGAACTCGCCCGGCATCTCCTCGTACTCCACCTCGATGAGCGAGGTGGCCGCGCGGGCCTGCTCGAGGGTATCGGCCACCACCACGGCGATCGCCTGGTGGTAGTGCTCGACGATGTCGCCGCCGAACAGCTTGGCGACGTTGCTGTCGGCGCGCGGCAGCTCGTCGATGTCCAGCGCCGTGATCACCGCCGCCACGCCCTCGGCGTTGCGCGCAGCCGACGCGTCCATGCGCGTGATGCGCCCCTTGGCGATGCTCGCGCCCAGCGGGTAGCCAACCAGGTGATTCTCCACCACGTCGTTGCGCTCGTAGGCGTAGGGGGCGGTGCCGGTGACCTTCAGCGCACCGTCGATGCGCGTGTGGGGCTTGCCGATGATCCGGGCGCGGTCGAACAGGTTCTCATCCGCTGACTGATTGAAATCCATGGGTCACTCCTTGGCCAGCAGGGCCGCCAGCGTGCGTTCGGCCAGCACCAGCTTGTAGGCGTTGTCGGGGGTGGGGCGGGCGCCGTCGAGCAGCTTGGCCATGACCGCCGTGGCGCCCTT